>JBDNHJ010000033.1:0-12311 GCA_041688835.1 Fuerstiella sp. | reverse complement strand
TAGGTTGGTTGTGCATGTCATCTTCAGAATTTCGATGCCCCAAATGCTCGACGCGGTTCCGCGTGGACAACAAATTTCTGGGACGCGTTGCCGCGTGCCCGAAGTCGGATTGTGGCCAGAAAATGAAACTGGCGGCCCCTGTTGCGGGCAGTGCGGCAACTGCCAGTGATGTCGCGCGTGCAGCAAGTTCGGTCCGACAGCCGGGGCCTGCATCCAGCCAACCTGCTGCACGGCCGTCGCGTGTGAACGCTAAACCAGCTGCCTCTGGATCACGGTCGACGTTGTCTGCGGGGCCGGGAAGCTCTGTGGTCGGACCACGTCAATCTGGCACCGAACGAATGGCGCGCCAAAAAGAAGTGGCTCGCCGCCGACAGGCCCACAACCAGAAGTCGAAATCGAAATCACAGTCGATCAACATCCATCCGGCGTGGTACGGTGCGGTGCTCGGACTGCTGATTGGTGGTGGAGCTCTGTACGCATGGTCAGCCGTCACCGCGTCCTCGGCGTCCGCTGGCAGTGCAATACTCGGTGGACCGTCGTTGGACGCAACAGCGGCGGATGATTCCGTGGCTGTCGATGCGGCCAACAGGCAAGTCATTCCTGTTAGCCTGCCCGCCAAAACACCCGCTCAGATCGCAGCCCAAGCGGCAGCCGCCGAAGAAGCTCAGCAGGTCGCCCACAGAACCGAGGATCTGAAGCAGCGCATCATTCCGTTTTTGAACAAGTACTGTCTGGATTGTCACGGCCCGGATTCTCAAGAAGCTGGTATTGGAGTTCACCAGCTGGCGTCTGTTGATCAGTTTTTAACAGAACGCCGCACCTGGGAACGTGTGTACCGCATGATCAACAGTGGAGCCATGCCGCCTTCGGATTATGATCCTTTGCCAGCTGTCGAAGACCGCGAAGCCGTGGCGACGCTGATGCACGACGAGCTGTATAACTTCGATTGCGACTTGGTTTACAATCCGGGGCGATCGACTGTTCAGCGTTTGAATCGGGCCGAATACAACAACACGATTCAGGATTTGTTTGGTATCCAGATCACGCCCGCGGACAAGTTTCCGGCGGATGATGTCGGCGATGGGTTCGACAACATCGGCGACGTGCTGTCTTTGCCACCTCTGTTGATGGAAAAATATCTGTCGGCGGCGGAAGAGATCACCGACGTCGTGATCGACAGTCGCGATTATTCGAAACCACGTGACGAAACGGCCGTTGGTGAAGTTCTGACGGCGTCCAACGGCAGTGACAGCTTCAGCGGCGGATTTCGAATTCTGGCGTCTCATGGCGAGCTATCGCATGGCTTTGAAATTGGCGCGGAAGGCGACTACGAAATCAAAGTCAAAGCCTTGGCGGATCAGGCGGGGGACGAAAAGGCACGCTTTGCCGTGAAGGTCGGCGACGATTCGGTGAAGGAATTCGAAGTCAACGAGCACCGTCAAGCGGAAGATTTTTCGCTGACGACGAAGCTAACAGTTGGCAAGCAGAAAATCGGCGTGGCGTTCCTGAATGACTTCTACAACGCGAAAGCCAAAGAACGAAACGATCGCAATCTTGGCGTGGCCAGCATCACGGTTTTCGGGCCCATCGGCGGTGGCACGCCGGTGCGTCACCAGATTCACCAGCGCATTGTGACGGCCGTGCCTGGCAACGGCACATCGGTGGTTGATGCCGCTGTTGCCGTGCTGCGTCCGATGATCAATCGCGCGTTTCGCCGCGATGTCAGTGATGCGGAAGTCTTTCGTTATGCCAGCTTGGTGCGAACAGCAGTCGACGACATGGGAGAAACCTACGAAGGCGGTTTGGCGATGGCCCTGCAAGCCATGCTGGTGGCTCCGGACTTTTTGTTTCGCCTCGAAAAAGATCCGTTCGATGGACAAACAGAACGACAGCTGGATGATTTTGAAGTGGCGTCGCGTCTGTCGTATTTTCTGTGGAGCACCATGCCAGACGAAGAACTGCTGCAGCTGGCTCGCAAGCAACAACTGCGTCAACCGGACGTTCTGCGGCAGCAAGTTCGACGAATGTTGAAGCACGACAACGCGGAAGCACTGGTGCAAAACTTTGCCGCCCAGTGGCTGAATCTGCGAAATTTGAATGACGTGAGTCCCGACACCGATGTGTTTAAGTCGTTCGACGACAACCTGCGGCGCGATATGCGTCGTGAAACGGAATTGTTGTTTCGCACAGTGATGCAAGAAGATCGCAACGTTGAGGAACTGTTGTCGGCGGACTTTACGTTTGTGAACCAACGACTGGCCAAGCACTACGGGATCAAGGGCGTTGATTCGGACGAATTTCAGCGGGTGTCGCTACAGGGCACCAACCGCGCTGGCGTGTTAACGCATGCCAGCATTCTGACGCTGACGTCCAATCCGGGGCGGACAAGCCCGGTCAAACGCGGAAAGTGGATCATGGAAAATATCTTTGGCGAAGCTCCTCCACCACCGCCGCCCGGCGTGCCAGAACTGGAAGAAACGGCCAAGGTGTCTCCCGACTTGTCGTTGCGTGAACAGTTGGCGAAACATCGTGAAGACCCCGGCTGTGCGGCCTGCCACAAGGTGATGGATCCGCTGGGCTTGGGGCTGGAAAACTTCGACGCGATTGGCCAATGGCGCGATAACGACGAGCATTCAAAAATCGACGCTTCCGGCAGTTTGCCGACTGGCGAAACGTTTGATGGCCCGATTCAGTTGATCGGAATTGTCCGGAAAGAACGGGAAAAGTTTCTGAAGACATTGTCGCAGCGAATGTTGACCTACGCAATTGGCCGGGCGACTGAGTATTATGACCAGTGTACGATTGACCAGTGTGTGCAGCAGTTGGAAAGTAACGGTGGCCGGTTTACAATACTTGTCGAAAGCATCGTGACTTCTGATCCGTTTCTGAAACGTGGCATCGCATCCGACCGAATGGCTTTAAGGTAATCACATCATGACTCTAAATCGCCGAACAGTGCTCCGTGGAGCAGGCAGTATTGGACTGTCGTTGCCTCTCCTAGACATTATGCAACCGCAGGCCATCGCTGCTGGCAATGCGCCCACCGCCCCGAACCGGATGGCGTGTGTGTTTTTTCCAAACGGTGCCATCATGGACAAATGGAAACCCAAAGTTGCTGCGGAAGGAAAGAGCGAAGGCGGTGGTGCCGCTTTTGAACTCAACGACACAATGCAGGCCTTGCAGCCTCACAAGCAGGACATGGTCATCTTCACGGGGTTAACGCAACATCACGCGCGGGCCAACGGAGATGGCGGCGGAGATCACGCGCGGAACGCCAGCTGCTTTCTGACAGGCGTGCAACCTCGCAAAACATCAGGCGCTGATATTCAGGTGGGCGTGTCCATCGATCAAGCGGTCGCTCAAAAACTGGGCGATCAAACGCGTCTGCCATCGCTGGAACTGGGCATCGAACGCGGCAAAAACGCGGGCGGCTGCGATTCGGGTTACAGCTGCGCCTATTCCACAAACATCAGCTGGAAGTCTCCCACTACACCGACCGCCAAAGAAGTCAACCCGAAGCTCGCCTTCGAACGCCTGTTCGGAAAATCAGAAGACGCCGCTCAGCAAGCGCGGCGCAGTCGTTATCGCAAAAGCGTGCTGGACTTTGTCAGCGAAGACGCCAGCCGATTGCAGGGCCGACTTGGTGGCACGGATCGCCAAAAGCTAGACGAATACTTCAACAGCGTCCGTGAAATCGAACAACGCATCGACCGCGCCAATCATTTGGTGCCAACGGAAGTTCCAGAAATGGATCTTCCAGCCGGCGTTCCGCCAGAACTGGTTGAGCACATGCGGTTGATGTACGACATTCTAATTTTAGCGTTTCAGACGGACACCACACGCATTGCGACATTCATGGTCGGAGACGCCGGTTCTAACCGAGCCTATCGGGAAGTCGGCGTGAACAACGGTCACCACGAATTGTCTCATCATCGTGGAGACGAAGAAAAAATCGAACAGATCGCACGCATCGACAAGTTTCTGTTTGAACAGTTCGCGGGTTTTCTGACCAGAATGAAGAGCGTCAAAGAGGGCACCGGAAATCTGCTGGACAACAGCATGGTGTTGTACGGCAGCGGTATTTCTGACGGCATGCGACATGATCATGCCGATCTGCCAATTCTATTGGCCGGTGGCGGTGGCGGCACGATCAAAACGGGGCGAGTCATCGAAACGGAAACGGAAACGCCGTTGAACAATCTGTTTCTGTCGATGAGCGATCGGATGGGAGCCGGCATTCACGAAATCGGCAACAGCACAGGCCCGCTAGATCTGTCGTAATAGCCGCCCAAGCCAGCATTTGTTGGCCGCTGGCGCTAGCCTCGGTTGTTTCGCGCACGAACCGGGGCTAGCGCCCGACGGCTAACAACAACTCTGGCGAAAAACTACGCTGATCCACGATCTGTGGCTGGCACGGCGTCAATTGCACCTTCCGCCCCAAAAGCCGGGTCCGATTGCTCTTTTTTACTAGGGGCACTCGTGGCTGCATCGGCCAGCACGATCTCCGAAGTCATGCCAAGAACCGCTTTCAAAGCGAAGGCGATGGCGGCAGCAGCGACTGAAAAGACGGCTCCCATCTTGGCGGCCGCTTGCAACGAAGGATCGACGAACGCTTGGCCACACACAAACAGAGCCACCGTGAGTCCCAAGCCAGCGACACAACTTGTCACCAGCAGATGCTTGTGCGTCATGCCAGCCGGAAGTGGAAATCCAAGTCGTTCGGCCAAAGACGACAGGCCGTAAATTCCCACCACTTTGCCCAAGATCAATGCGGTCACAACCAGCCAGCTGAGTCCGTTCACTTCACCAAACGAGACTCCCGCATTCACCAGCGCGAAAAAGAATAGGCCGAAATCGACGAACAATTTCAGGCTGTGTTCGAAGTTTTCCAGCGGGCTTTGATGAGGAGCGACGTGGTCGTCTTCTTCGTCGACGAACATCCCGAGGTCGCGTTTTGGCCCTGGCAGGAATGGGACAATGAAGACCAATGCCAACGCTGGGTGCAGATGAGCACTGTACAAGCCCCACCAAGAAAACGTACCACCGATCAGAATGTACGGCACCCAATTTCGCACATCAGCACGTCTTAGACCATAGGCGAATGCCATCCCAGGCACGCACCAAATCAAGTTGGCCCACTGAGTCGGATGAGCTGGATCGGGATAGCCGATGGCGATAATTCCGAGGCCGATCGCATCGTCCGCGACAGCCAGCAGCAGCAGGAAACTGACGGCCGGATGTCGTGCTCCAAACAACGTCCGGATCACTAGCCATGCCAGTGCGATATCTGTGGCCGTGGGTATGCCCCAGCCATTGATCCATTCGGGCCGCCCAGCAACGGCATTCAAGCCCAGAAAAACGCCGATCGGCCCGACCACTCCGCCGATCGTTCCGAACAACGGATTGATCGCCTTGGACAGTGGATTCAAGGCTCCGTTGGGCAAACAGGCTTCCGTGATTTCCTTGGCAGCAATCCCAAAGAACAACGCCATAAAGATGTCGTTCACCAGAAATGGCAGAGTCAGATAGTGTTCCCAGCCAGAGTAATCGTCCGCAGTTGTGAGCGGCATATGGTCCAACAGCGACCCCATCAAATGCAACGGCGTATAGATGAACGCGCTGTAGCTTGTGGGGCCAATATTTGCCCATAGCATGGCCAGAATGACTCCGGCGATCAGAGGAATACTAAATTCCTGCAGGGCTTGAATTGTCTTCTTCATGTTGTCTTACCAGTTTCACTTTGTCCGGCGTTCGCTTGGAAGAGATTCAGGTTCTCAGCAGGCGAACTGCTGGCTTCCACTGGACTTGTTGTGGCCGGAACTCTAGCTCGTTTCAGCAATTGGCTGCACCACCAAGTCTGGCGAACTGCTCAATTTCTCGGAATTGTGGCGTGGTCTTCGACGTCGCGAGAAACCTGAACGGTCACTCAGTCCCCGCCGTGTTGTCAGACCTGAACGATTTTGGTGGCCGGTCTGACGAGGTCGCAGCGTTGATCTGCTAAACTCATCAGAACGCGGTTGTTGACCGTTTTCCCTTTTACATGAGTTCCAACCATGGTCCGAGTCGCGAACCTGATCGCAATGAGTTTTGTCTTTTTGAACAGTATTGCCGCCGCTCAGGAGTTGACCACAACAGACTCCCAGATCGCAGAAGTCACTCAGCAGCAACGGCAGGCCGCAGAACAGACGATTCGCAAATACTTTCCAGAACTGGACGACGACGTTCTGGCGGGCTGGGTCGATGCGTACGCTGATCTGCCAGCTCAAGAACTCAAGCAACTGCTGCTGCAAAAATCGCTGCTGCCGTCCGCTGGAACGGCGTCCACATTTCTGTCCGATTACACGGCGGAACTTCCGTCACTAAGCACGGCTTCGCAGCAGAAATACTTCGTCGCCGCAAAAACCATTCTGCGGAACAACATACTGCATGCGGAAACACTGGGCTATCGACGGCGAAAATTGGTCACCATGGTCACAGAACTGTCGGCTGCAGGCGATGCGGCGGCCATTGCAATCACGACTCCAGACTTCGACTTTACGCCTGCGAAACGATCAGTGTCCCCCAATCCGTTGCACGTGGCACTGGCTGACAAGGTTGGGTTTGGCAGGATGTTCCGGCTCGAACCAGGCGGCATCCTGACACGCTGCGGCCGATTCGAACGGCTAACAGACGGCCGACTGGGACTAAAAATCGGCGAACAGTCGCTGGCGTTGTACGGCGATATCAAGATTCCGGCCGATGTTCCCAAAATCGACATCGACACCGCCGGACTTGTCACTTCTGTCACCAGCCCCGCCAAGGGAAAACAGCGGACGCGGGTCGAATACGGCCAAATTCAGGTCGCGGCAATCCATCAGATGTCTGTCCTGCACAGCCATAACGGCGTGTTCTTTCAAGTGCGACCTGAAGACATGGAACGGTTCGTGACTATGACATCTCAGGTGTCTTTAATCTCCAGATCCCTAGAAACATCCAATGTCGACGTCGACCAAGAAATCAACCGCCTGAAACGAATTGAAAGACTAGAGCGATGACGGCCGTTCTGTACCAAAGATTGCGTGAGTCCTTCGGAAGCGTTTCTTAAACTGCGACAGACGGTTATATTCTGTCAAAACCGTTGTGGCCTACTGCTCGGGCTGATAAAAATTCCACCACGACACGTGTTTTTGTCCGATCGTGACATCAGTTTTTGTTCCGCAATTAGCTTGGAAGGCGGCAGCATGTTGCAGTCATTCTTGATGTTTAACCCGTAGTCGTAGACTAGGTTTTTCCGGCCTAGTCTGTGACCACGGGTGAAACGATGGACTCTCATTCGTCACCGCACATTGTTTTAACAACCCTCTCCTTCCCGCCTCAATTTCCAACCGAAGCCAAATCCATGGCCAAAGAACATTCCAGCCGATTCCTTGAAATCGTCAATCTGGCTCGCCCACAGATTTCTGAATGCACCGTTCAGGACGTTGCGGCCCGTCAATCGGCCGGGGAAACGTTTCATCTGGTGGACGTTCGCGAAGAAAGCGAATTCGCGGCCAGTCATGTGCCTGAAGCCATTCATCTCGGCAAAGGAGTCATCGAACGCGATATCGAACACGCGATCCCCAACACGACTGCTGCGATCGTGTTGTATTGCGGAGGCGGATATCGTTCTGCTTTGGCCGCCCTCAACCTGCAACTGATGGGATACTCCAACGTTATTTCTATGGATGGTGGTTTTAGTGGCTGGAAAAACGCGAACCTGCCGACAACTTAAAGCCACTTACCAGAACTGTGTTGAACTCTTTCGCCGCCACCACAGCGGCCCATTTCAATCGCTTGTCACAATACATTGAAAGCATCCAGCATGAACCAGACACACGAATCGTTCGTTGTGGAATTCCCTGGTGAAGTAACATCCAACCAGATTCGCCAGACCGTCGGGGCCACGGAACCGCACTCGCTGCGCACCTACACACCCAGCCAAGCCGTGTTGGCAAAATCAGCAGGCGTCTACCACTGGACGCCAGAAGGTCGGCGACTGTACGACTATTCGTCCGGAGTTCTCGTGGCCAACCTAGGCCACAATCCTGTGGGGTGGCAAAAGCGTTTTCAAAAATACCTCGGCTGGTCTCCCGAACAACTCGACACCCCCAACGCAGAATTCTTTCAGGCCGTTTCGCTGACGGCCTACAACGCCATTACAGAACTGGAAGCTGAAGCTTCGCGGCGTTTGCTGGCAAACCTGCAGTCCTTTCCTGGAGGCAACCGTCTGCAAACCGTGATCTGGTCTGCGTCAGGTTCTGAAGCCGTTCAAAAAGCACTGTGGGCCTGCATGCGTAGAGACCCCGCGCGGCCTGGTGTCTTGGCGACTCGACATGGCTTTCATGGCAAAAAAGGCCTGTCTGGGGCCGTGACGGGCACAGAACACGACAGCGAACGAGATCCTCGAGTGCGGTTTGTCAGCTTTCCTCGCGAAGAATGTTCCGACATCGACCACCCCGAAAAAACGTTCGACGCCGCCACTTATCAAGCGGAATTGGAGGACGTGTTTGCGAAGGCCGAACATCCGATCGGCTGTCTGATTACAGAACCTTATTTGGGCGGCGGCGGAAGCTATCATCCGCCGGCGGAATATCTGCAGCTGTTGCAGACGTTTTGCCGCGAACACGATGTGCTGTTTATTCTGGACGAAGTGCAGTCCAATTTTGGCCGCACCGGCTGCATGTACGCCTTCGAAACCTACGGCCTAGAACCCGACTTCGTGTGCCTCGGCAAGGGGCTCGGAAACGGCGTGCCGGTCAGCGCTGCCATCGGGCGACGTGACATCTGTGAAAAAATGCACTACGGCGATACGTCTGATACCTGGAGTGCCAACCCGATTTCCTGTGCGGCGGTACTCGCAACGCTGGATGAATTCGAAAGCACAAACGTCATCGAACGCACGCGGCATCTGTCAAAAATTTTGGTCGACGGATTGCGAGACCTCAAACAAACCGGCGCTGTCTGTAAAGTTCGCGGCGAAGGAGCCGTGTTCGGCATCGAATGCGCCGCCATCGGAAACGCATCTCCCCGCGATGTCGCCATCGCCATTGTTCGGCGGTGCTATCTGGGCGACGGCAGCAACGGTATCCATCTGCTCGGACCACTTGCCGGCTGCGTCATCCGCATCTCGCCACCGATGTGCATGACAGACGACGAAGCACACCAGTCGCTCCAATTACTGCACAGCCTCGTGACAGAAGTCGCCGAGCAACTCAGGTCAGCCACGCCACAAGACAGTCAAGCTCTGACCACATAGCACCGCCTGCGGTAACGCATCAGCCATCCATCGTTTAACCCGTAGTCATAGACTAGGCCGAAAACCTAATCCGCAACCAACACTCCTCACTCCTCACCATTCCAGCACATTCAAACTCGTCAGAATCGGAAAATGATCACTATACCCCGATCGAGTTTCGAGGTTGAACTCCCGTGGCCGGCCTTTTCGAGTCATCATGATGTCTGGCTGAAAGATGCTCACATCGGGAATCCCAGCAGCAGACGGTTTGCTCTGCAGCCCCTGCAGTCCATAAAACAAGCCTCGCGACAGCATAAACTGATCCAGCATGCTCATGGTTTGAGTGTTACGTGAAAAGTAATGCGTGCCCTGATCCGGCTGAGACAACAATGACCACATGGGATTAAACAGCCACGCAGATTTGCCGGCGTAGGACCGATATGACGGCAAACAGCCACGCGCAAATTTGATCGGTTCTTCCAAATGATCCGTGGTGAAGCCCGCTCCCAATGTCTCCAGCACACTGCGATCCCAAGGTTCGTCGTTCAGATCACCCATAATCAAGACGTTGCGATTCCAAGCGTGGTTGAGCTTTGCCAAAGACGCATCGTCGTCCTTCAACTGCAGATAGTCCTTGCGCGACAATTTTACGTTGTCGTCCAGCAGTCGCCCGCAATGACTGGCCACGGTCATCCGAAAAGGTTCCGTTTCCAATCGTCCGAGGCTGCGGGATGGCCAGTGGTTGACCAACACCACAAGGTCCGATTGATTGGCTTTGACCTTCAAGTGAACTTCGAAGATATCGCGGGTCGGGTATCGCAGATTCACTAGGTGACCGACCGTTTTCGGCTGATCGAAATCGAACACTCGTTTCGAATAGATCAGCGACGTATCGATGCCACGAATATCAGGATGCTCGACATGCGCCAAAGCATAGTCTTCGCGGCCAATGGCCTGTATCAGGATCTGCCCCACCCGCTCGTTCTCAATTTCGCAAACCCCCAACAGATCCGGGCCCTGACCGTTAAACATCAGGCGCACAACTTCTGCCAAGTTGCTAACTTTGGTTTCAAACGCACGCCGATCCCAGCCGTTGACGGGCGTGAATTCTAAGTCTGCTGCTAACTTCGAAACGTCGGTATCAAACAAGTTCTGCAGGTTCCAGAAGGCGACGTTGATTTCCCCAACGGTCTTCGAAATCACAAAATCTTTTAACGATATTGATTCAACAGCCACTCAAGCAACGCCTTCCATGACTTAATTTCATCAGCCGCACGGCATTGGCCGCGGTTTCCGTGTTGGCGATTCAGTCCCAGCGGGACGGCAGACGTTGGCCATGACGGACGTTCTGCCGTCCCGCTGGGACTCAATCAACAAACGGCATGTGCCAGTCAGACAACACCGCCCGTATTTCAGCAGAATTCCCCAATCGGCTCAAAGCCAATCTCAACGCTTCAACTCACAGCGTGTGGCAAAACCCAATCCGCCGACCAAACACGTTCTGATACAAAAACAGCAAAGCGCTTTTGGCCTGATTCTGAGTGCTCGGGGCAACGTCGCGATCGACCGCTAACGATGTCAGAAACTCACCAATCTCCGCCTCGGCAGGCAACGCCGCTCCGCTGTCATCCGAAAATCCCGCCGGCGTCTGCGAATGCTCGACCAAGAATCGCTTGATCCAGCCGACATAAGCCAGTTCCGTTCTTCGCAGCAATCCACTCACCCGAGCTTCCGGACGAACGCGTTGCAACACCGCCGGTTCGTCCGGATCAATCGTGCCCACCAATCCCGCTGTCTCGCTGGCCGACAATGGCGCATCGATTCCCAGTTGTCGGCTTTGACTGGCCAGGCGTGACAACGTGGTCATCACCGATTCCAAGTCGGCGATCGGGCGCTGCAACACCTCCGCGTGGTAAGCCGCAATCGCCTGCACCGCCTGCAGTCGTTGCCACTCCGGTGTTCCGTCAGCTTTAATCTGCTGCAGAAACAAAATTACGATGTCGCGATTCACATCACTGGGCAGCAGCTCACATTCGAACAGAAATTCACGAAATCGAGCGTACGTCTTAGGAAACCAATCACGCTCGTCCTTGGAATACTTCCCTGCCTCCAAAGCCGCCCGAAACTTCTCGAAATCCAGAGCCACACTCCACAAATAACAATCCAATCAGCAATGGAGCTCACTAAAATTGCTTCTATAACCAAGTCACACCAAGCCCCTTGCGAATGGAACTAAAATATAAGAGCCTGAACTCACGGAGGTAGGAACCCCGTTACATATATTTTTACACCCACCAAACGGCGGGTGAACTATTCATCGTTCTGTCGTAGAGCCAACGTGCAATCTGATGCCAGTCGATTCCGCTGATTACCGACGCATCGCATTACTCACTGGTTGTGCAACTATCGATGACGTCGTTCGATGGGCAGACGAAGAGATCGCCCGGCGTGAGTTACCGGAATCCGAGTTAATCGCTATTTCGCTCGGAAAATCGAGACCGATTGATCAGATCAACCAACTCCTGCGAGCGCTCGTTCTTGACATGAACGACTCGTCGGCACTAAAAGCAGTGCTTTTCCAGATGGCGACAACGGTCCGCGATGGTCGCCTTCCCGTTGATGTTGCCATTGACCGCATCTATAGCTACGCACGATCAAATTGCCCAACAGGAGAACTCCGTTACCAATTCATTTCACTTGCCGAAGATTTGTCGTGCATTCGCGATGGTGTATTCTGGACCGATGATGTCACCGTGTTACGTGAATCGCTACTTGAGTCGATTGCCAATTTCTGTAAACGGAACGACAATCAGTACGCCAGAAATCGGGTAAGGGTCGTCATTGCTGACGACCCTCCCCACACCACCTAGCATGCGGATCCGCACTAGTGCCGCAAGTCACATATGCCGGCCCATGAGGGCCAAACTCACCTGCAAGTTACCCAATTGTACGGGCAACGACTTCTTAAAACTCAACGTTTTCATACGTCGGTCTGAGGTCGTCACTTGGTCAGGAAAGATGGGACGTTTGGACGCGGTGAATCTAGCTTCAAACGGGG
>JBDNHJ010000256.1:0-17960 GCA_041688835.1 Fuerstiella sp. | reverse complement strand
TTTGGCATTCCTGCTCACGACACGTTTGGTCGGGTGTTCCGCATTCTTGACACCGAACAGATTTTTGACGAACACGAAACGACCGGCTTTGCGGCGAAGACTGTTCGTTGTTGCACAACAACCAAACGCAATCGCACTCGCACTCGCGAAGAAACCCGAACCTGCATGGTGTGTCGGGCTCCGGCAGCGTTACGAAACAATGGACCGCTTCATCACTGGGGTCGGCGAAAAAGCGGTCGGGTGGGTCGAATGGCGATCGCCATGTCGACCCACCATTTCCTTTGTCAATATGGGGCGTATACGTGTGGTGGGTCGGCGTCGCTTTGGCTCCTTGACCCACTACACAATCGAATCCCAAAAAAATAAAGCGGGCCATTGATTTGAAAAACCTAACCACACAACAAACACCCCATTCCCCCAGATCCATTTTTCCGCAGACTTCTTGCGGCCAAGCCGCAAAACCTAGTCTGCGACGACGGGTGAAACATCAAGAATGTCTCAGATTGCCCCGCGTGCAATGTAGAAAGCGGGACCGCAAACTTGAATCTGGTCCTATTTCCGGCTTCGAATTGCCAACAGCGATGAATTCTTCAGAAAAGATATCATTTTTCCAGAACATGTCGCACATTGGACGGCTGAGGTTTCGTTCTGTATGGCTTGGGTCGCTTGGGGGCGGTCTGGCTGCTGATAGATTTCTTGACATTCTGGCTGCACAGTTGACAATTGCTCTGCTGGCATCCAAAATAATAGAAGGCGAGTACACATTGCTCGTCCCCACCCCCAAAGACCGCCTCGGTATCCCTCCCACGTTTGTTCACGGAATCTTTTTTCCCGGACACCCCCACCAGTTTCACTTGCAGTGGAGTTTCACACATGGCTCGCTCGAATTCTCGTCGTGACTTTCTACACGTTGGCTTCTGCGGCGGGATCGGCCTCTCGCTGGCTCAATACCTGAAGATGCAGTCCGCTCAGGCAGACATCAAAGATTACGCCAGTGTCGAAGGCACGGCGAAGTCAGTCATCTTTATCTACCTGCCGGGCGGAATGGCTCATCAGGAAAGCTTCGACCCCAAGCCTTATGCTCCGATCGAATATCGCGGGCCCATGAAGCACATTCAGACCAACGTGGGCGGAACGTTTCTGAATGAGACATGGCAAAAGACGGCTCAAGTGGTCGACAAGATCGCCATCTGCCGTTCGATGACACACGGCGAAGCGGCTCACGAACGTGGCACTCACAATATGTTCACGGGCTACCGTCCCAGCCCGGCGTTGTCCTATCCCAGCATGGGCAGCGTGATTACTCACGAATTCGGACCACGCAACAACATTCCGCAGTACATCTGTATCCCGAATCAGCCCAACGAATTTGCGGGCACAGGCTACCTCAGTTCGTCGTTTGCTCCGTTCAGTCTGGGTGCAGATCCAGCAGCCAACGGATTCACGGTTCGCGACCTCAAACTGCCCGGTGGCGTTGACGACAAACGATTTACTCGACGTCGCAGCGTGCTGGAAGCGGTGAACGAGCATTTTCTGGAGAAGGAACAAGCCGACTCACTGGATGCGGTCGACACCTTCTACCAACGTGCTTACGGCATGGTCGGGTCACAAGAAGCTCGAGACGCATTCGACTTAGCCAAAGAGCCCGACAAGTTGCGTGATGAATACGGTCGCAACACGGCTGGAGCTCGCATGCTGATGGCTCGACGTCTGATCGAAGCCGGTTCGCGTTTCGTGACCATGACCTACGGCGGCTGGGACATGCACGACAACATCGATGCCGGTATTAAGCGACAGGTTCCTGAACTGGACCAAGCTTATGCTCGACTGATCAACGATCTGGAAGAACGCGGTCGCCTGAAGGACACATTGGTTGTTCTGGCCAGTGAATTCGGCAGAACTCCAAAAATCAACGGCACGGCTGGTCGTGACCATTGGCCGAAGGTTTTCAGCGTTGTCATGGCCGGTGGCGGTATCAAGGGCGGACAGCTGTACGGAAAATCAGACAGCACGGCCAGTGAGCCGGATGAAAAACCTCTGACCGTTCAGGACTGGGCCACGACGATCTATCACTGTCTTGGCGTGACGGCTGACAAAGAACTGATGGCACCTGGCGATCGACCGATCGAAATTGTTGATGGCGGAAAAGTTCGTCGTGAACTGCTGGTCTGATTTCAAAGCTTAAAACCAAGTGACGCTGTACGGGAATGATTGGTTTTCTCCGTACAGCGTTATTTTGCAGTCGGATGTCTAACGAAACCTCAGGCAGCATGACTGCGTGTGACCTGCTGCGGCGGGTGACTCCAACCCCAAGATCCAACCCCAAGATCCCACCCCAAAAAACTCAGCCTCGTTTTCACCGCGTTTGACCACCAAACGCGATGAATCCTCTTCAATCGCAGGCTCAGATCCATAAACATTCAGCTGTTCGTCTTCAACTTCCTCAGGGGGAATCGTGATGCAATTTCGCATACTTCCAGCCGTCCTGCTTGCCTGTACCGCAGTTTCTGTTGTCGCTTCAGATCCAGTTCTGACAGTGATTACTCCGCGTGGCATTCAGCGCGGAGTCGAGCACGTTCTGACATTTTCTGGCGCACGGTTGCAGGACACGGAAGAGATTCTGTTTTACGAACCGGGGATTGAGGTTCTAAAGATTGAGCCTGATGAGAAGAACGCCAATATTGTTCGAGCCACAGTGAAGGTGGCGCCCGAATGTGAACTCGGCGAAAAAACGGCACAGCTGCGTACCAAGTCCGGCATCTCAGACTACCGAACGCTGTACGTGGGTGCGCTGCCGGCCGTTCCGGAAAAGGAACCCAACACGGACTTCGCGGCTCCGCAGCCGATCGAACAAAACGTGACTGTGGAAGGCGTGATTCTGTCAGAAGACGTCGATTATTTTGTGGTCGAAGGCAAAAAGGGTCAGCGTCTGTCAGTTGAAGTGGAAGGTATGCGATTCGGGCAGACGTTGTTTGATCCGTACATCGCGATTTTGGACGAAAAGCGTTTCGAATTGTCGGCGGTGGATGATTCTCCGTTGGTCCGCCAAGACGCCGTGACGTCAATCATCGTGCCTGAAGACGGCAAGTATATCATCGAAATGCGCGAAAGCGGCTACGATGGAAATGGCAACTGCCGCTATCGTTTGCATGTCGGTCAGTTTCCGCGTCCCAACGCCGTTTTTCCGGCAGGCGGCAAAGCGGGCGAAGAAGTGGAATTCACGTTCATCGGCGACGCCGGTGGCCCCATCAAGCAGAAGGTCACGCTGCCGAATGATGGCCGCACAGAAATGCAGATTTTTGCTCAGGACGATCGCGGCATTAGCCCGTCTGGTCACACGGTCAGAATTTCTCCTGATGTGAATACCTTCGAAGCCGAACCCAATGCCAATTTAGCGGAAGCCACAGCGGTTGCGTTTCCGTCGGCATTCAACGGCGTGCTAGAACAAGCGGACGATCACGACTACTTTAAGTTCACAGCCACCAAGGGCCAAACCTACGAAGTCGAATGTTACGGTCGTCGTATTCGCAGCGGTATTGATCCTGTGATGCACATTTTTGATGTAAAGACAGGCAAAGCGTTAAGCGGAAACGATGATTCGCGAGGCCCCGACAGTTACATTCGGTTTGCGGTGCCTGCCGACGGCGAATATGCGGTACGCATCATGGACCACCTTGGTCGTGGTGGTTCCGATTTTGCTTACCGCGTCGAATTTCAACCGGTGGTTCCGAAGTTGACTTTGGGTATTCCGCGAGTGCGTCGGTATTCGCAGGATCGACAGAGAATTTATGTGGCTCGTGGAAATCGCTTTGGCACAATCGTCTCCGCCACCCGTGCCAACTTTGGTGGTGAACTGGTGCTGGAAGACATGCAATTGCCGGCCGGCATGAACATTGTTGCCTCGCCAATGATTTCTAGCCAGAGCACCATGCCAGTGATGTTCGAAGCCGCTGCTGACGCCCCCTTGGGTGGAGCACTGATTGATTTTCGAGCTCGGCTGAACGAAGACGGCAAGGACATCAGCGGACGTTTTGAAAACCGTGCGGACTTCGTGATTTCGGGCCCCGGACAATCGCTGTATTCATGGAAAGACGTCGAACGTATTCCTGTGTGTGTGGTTGAAGAGCTTCCGTTTTCCATCGCAATTGTGCAGCCGAACGTGCCGATGGTGCGAGATGGTTCGCTGCAGCTGAAAATTGTGGCAACGAAAAAAGAGGGCTGGGACGAAGACATTTCGCTGCAGTTCCCCTTCCGTCCACCGGGGATGGGTGCCAGCAGTACGGTCAAACTTCCTAAGGGACAGACGGAAGTGGAATACCCCATCAGCGCCAACGGAAGCGCGGCTCTCGGCAAATGGCCGGTGTACGCGATCGGTTCTGCAAATGTAGACGGAACGGCTTGGGCGTCATCACAAATGGCGACCATCGAAGTTACCGAACCCTACATCACGCTTGCCCTGCAGCGTTCGAATGTGGAACTGGGACAAGAAACCGAAATCGTGGCCACGGTGGAAATTCTGAAAGAACTTAATTCACCAGCAACCGTGCAACTTGTCGGATTGCCTCACAAGGTGACTGCTGAGCCGCTGGAGATTACGAAAGACACCAAAGAGCTGATCTTTAAGGTGAAGACAGAAGCGGACAGCCCGGCGGGTAACCACAAAAACATTTTCTGCAGTGTGATCGTCACCGAAAACAACGAACCGATTACTCACGCACGAGTCGGCGGAACGGAACTTCGTGTCGACAAGCCATTGCCAAAACCAGTCGCAACGCCAAAGCCAGAAACACCAAAACCAGCGGCCGTTGCAGAAGCCCCCAAACCGCCAGCAGAAAAACGTCTCACACGTCTGGAAAAGCTGCGACTAGAAGCTAAAAATCCTGCTGCGGAGTAATTATTCAAGCATTGTTCCGCGTTTTCTGACAGCTGAATTTCATCACTCATCACTGTTCTGCAAAAAACACATCGCCCAACCGTTCGACTCGCCCGAGTCCAACAACTGGAAACGAATCATGAAGACATTCAAACGAATTCTGTTGGCCTGTTTTGCCACAGCCTCTGTTGTTCAAGGCTTGACCGTTCAAGCGTCTGCTCAGGAAGCTGAGAAGCCAGTTTCGATCACGGTCAGCCCGGCGGATATCGGCCTCACGAACGTGCGCGATCGTCAGTCGTTGATGGTGCAGGCAGTGATGGCCAACGGGTTGACATTTGATGTTACTGAACAGGCCCAGATGACCATCGAAAACAGCGAGTTTGTGAAAGCAGACGGGCAGACGTTTCATCCGGTGGCCGACGGCACAACGAAGGTGACGGTGTCTTACGAAGGCCACAACGTGGGAGTTCCCGTCACTGTCACCACGGCCACCACGGACCTACCAATCAGCTTTCGCTTGGACGTGATGCCGGTGTTCATGAAGGCCAGTTGCAACAACGGCAGCTGCCATGGGGCCGCTCGTGGCAAAGACGGTTTCGGTCTGTCACTGTTCGGCTTCGACCCGGCAGGCGACCACTTTCGACTGACTCGTGAAATTCCCGGCCGACGCATCAACCTCGCCTTGCCGAAAGAAAGTCTGTTAGTCGAAAAAAGCACGGGCTCAGTGCCGCACACGGGCGGAAAGCGGTTTGATGTTGGCGACGAAAAGTACGAAACAATCGTCCGTTGGTTAACTGCCGGAGCTCCCGATGACCCGAAGCCTGCAGAAGTACCCATGGTGACTTCGCTGGAATTGTATCCCCAGGGAGCCGTTCTGGATGGTGAAGGCGAGACTCAACGATTGTCTGTGCGAGCCAAATATTCGGACGGCACGGACCGTGACGTGACGTCGCTGGCGTACTTCAGTTCTAACAACGAAACAACCGCGGAAATCACTCAGGCAGGAATCGTCACAGCTCAGGAACGCGGCGAAGCGTTCATCATGGCACGCTTCGATACGCACACCGTTGGCTCACAATTTATTGTGCTGCCCAAAGGACTGAAGTACGAAGATCCAAAGACGCCGGAATTCAATTACATCGATACGCTGGTCCACGACAAGCTTCGCAAATTGCGAATCACGCCATCAGAACTTTGCTCCGACGAACAATTTCTGCGTCGCGTGTTTATTGATATCACGGGGACGTTGCCGAGCAGCGAAGAGCATGAATTGTTTCTGGCGGACACTGCTGAAAACAAGCGAGAAGTCGTTGTGGATCAACTGCTGCAGCGTAAAGAGTTCGTTGACATGTGGGTCATGAAATGGGCCGAGTTGTTGCAGGTTCGTACGATCAATAATCGCGTGGCCAAGAAGCCGATGCTGCGATACTTTAACTGGCTGCGAGAAAAAATCGCCAGCAATACGCCCAGCGACGTGATGGTGCGTGAGCTATTGGCATCCAAGGGCGGAACTTTTAGTAGTCCGGCCACAAATTATTATCAGACAGAAACAGAAACCCTGAAGGTGGCGGAAAACGCGGCTCAGGTGTTCATGGGCATGCGAATTCAATGCACGCAGTGTCATAACCATCCGTTCGACCGTTGGACGATGGACGACTACTACGGTTTCGCGGCTTTCTTTTCGCAGATCGGACGCAAAACGGCTGAAGACCCTCGCGAGCAAATCATCTTCAACAGTGGTTCGGGCGAAGTCAAACATCTGGTCGATGGCCGCAACATGGCACCGAAGTTCCTCGGCGGAGAAACACCGGACCTGAAGGGCCGCGACCGTCGCGAAGTGCTGGCCGAATGGTTGGCGTCGCCCGACAATCCGTACTTCGCCACCAATCTTAGCAACATCGTCTGGGCTCACTTCTTCGGCAAAGGCATCATCGATCAGGTCGACGATGTTCGCATCAGCAACCCACCTGTCAACGCGGAATTGCTGGCCGAATTGGGCACACGGTTCACGGACTACAACTACGACTTCCGACGACTGGTCAAAGACATTTGCACGTCTCGGACTTATCAATTGTCGACGCAAACCAACCCGTCCAACGAAAAGGACCATCGCAATTTTGCTCACGCAGAACTCCGTCGCCTGCGTTCAGAAGTGATGCTCGACTGCATCACACAGCTGACTTCCAGCACAGACAAATTCCCTGGCCTGCCGGTTGGTGCTCGAGCCGTACATATCGCGGACGGCAACACGTCAACCTACTTCTTGACAACTTTCGGACGTGCCAAACGCGAAAGCGTTTGTTCGTGCGAAGTCCAAATGGAACCCAACCTGTCTCAAGCATTGCACCTGATGAACGGTGACACGGTGAACGAAAAAATCAAACAAGGCGGTTTGATCCCGAACATGATCGCAGAGAAAAAAACGTCAGCAGACATCATCACGGAAATGTACGTTCGGTGTTTCTGTCGTAAACCAACCGAACACGAACTGACCAAACTGGTGGCGATCACCACAGAAGAAGAGGATCCTAAACCCGCCTTGGAAGACATCTTTTGGTCGCTGCTGAATTCGCGTGAATTCCTGTTCAATCACTAGTTGGACAGCGCCACTTTTTGTTCGCGAAGCGAGCAAAGTCTGTGCTTGTCCCCTCTCCCCTTATAAGGGGAGAGGGCTAGGGCTAGGGTGAGGGTGAGGGGTTTCTGTTCGACGTTTCATTGACTATTGCGTCCGTCATCGACCAAGGCCCCCTCATCCGGCCTTCGGCCACCTTCTCCCCCGCGGGGGAGAAGGGACGTTCGGAAAATCACCCCATTCAAACTTGCGTTTTTACTTGTGAAATTCAAAAGTGGCGCTGTCCAGCTAGTTTGAGTGGCAAACGCCCAAACGCCCAAACGGCTGGCGGCTGGCGGCTGGCGGAATCAGGCGCTGACAAAACACCAATGCTCGCAACGACGATGTGTTGTGCCGCCTGTAACGAATACAACACTGCCTTCCGGCAAACTCTGCCGGTGGGCCTGTGAATGACGATTAACAAAGCTACAGAAACCAGAAAAGCTGTGCCGCCCCGATCCGGCGGCATCTGTCTTCAAAATTCCCGCCGCGACGCCCGTCCCCTGTGGAGCCGCACTATGAAATCTTTCTCTCGCCACTTATTCACCGCCGCCGCCTTTGGTTTGGGGCTTGGTCTGTCAATGTCTGCTCAGGCGGAAGACAAGATCAATTACGAAGACCACATCAAGCCAATCTTCCGCGCGAAGTGTTTGAATTGCCATAACACAAACAAAAAGACCGCCGACCGTGATCTGTCGAACTACACGGCATTGATGCAGGGTGGAGGCTCTGGGGCGTCCATTGAACCGGGTGATCCCGACGCCAGCTATCTGTACAGCCTGATGACTCACGAAAGTGAGCCGTACATGCCGCCGAATTCGGACCGCGTGCCGGACGAAATGCTGAGCTTGGTTAAGAAATGGATCGAAGGCGGAGCGCCCGAAAATTCATCCAGCAAGGTCAAGCTACCTAAGAAAAACAATGTCAGCATGAACGTTGACGTGGCCGCTGGGGCTCGCCCAGAAGGTCCACCACCGCTGCCGGATGTCCTGGGACTCGAACCCGTCGTCCATACCACTGCGACCACCGCTGTGTCGGCGATTGCCACCAGCCCGTGGGCCAAGCTTGTCGCCGTCGCGGGGCAAAAACAAGTCGTGCTGTACAGCAGCGCGACACTGCAACCTTTGGGAGTTCTACCGTTTCCTGAAGGTCAGGCCCGAGTCTTGAAATTCAGCCGCACCGGCGGATTGCTGCTGGCGGGCGGTGGTCACGGAGCGGCCAAAGGTCTGGCTGTTGTCTGGGACGTGAAGACAGGCAAACGTGTGATTCAGGTGGGCGACGAACTCGACGAAGTTCTAGCGGCCGATATCAGTGCCGACCAAACATTGGTGGCACTGGGTGGTCCCGGAAAAGTTGTTCGAGTCTACAATACGGCGACCGGCGAACTGGTTTACGAAATCCTGAAACACACCGACTGGATCTATTCGCTGGAATTCAGCCCGGACAGCATTCTGCTGGCCACGGCGGATCGAGCTGGTGGACTGCATGTGTGGGAATCGTTTACCGGTCGCGAATACCTCACCCTGAACGGCCACAAAGATGCCGTCAACGCGGTTTCGTGGCGGATCGACAGCAACGTGCTGGCTTCCGCCAGTAAGGACACGTCCATCAAACTGTGGGAAATGGAAAACGGCGGCGAGATCAAGTCTTGGAACGCTCATGGTGGCGGCACCGCGTCGATGGAATTCTGCCGTGATGGTCGAGTTGTTTCTTGCGGCCGCGACAAGGTCGCCAAGATCTGGGACCAAAATGGCGCACAGCTGAAAGCCTTCGAAGCCTTCACCGATCTAGCACTTAGAGTTTCGCATTGCGACGAAACGGATCGCGTCATCGCTGGCGACTGGACGGGCGAAGTTCGCGTTTGGAACGCCGCCGATGGGGCCCGCGTTGGCAACCTGACAACCAATCCACCACTGCTGGAAGCTCGACTCGCCGAAGCTTCCGGTCGCATTGCTCCAGTCAACCAAACGCTGACCGAAGCTAGACAAAAACTGGATGCCGCAACTGCGGCCAAGGTGGCTCATATTCAAAAGACAGAAGCCGCCAAGGTGGTGTTTGCGACCGCTCAAAAAACACTGGCGGATCGACAAGCCGTACTGCTGGCCTTAGAAGCTCAGCTTCCACCGGCTCAGAAGGTCCAGACGGACATTCAAGCCAAACTGGCCGCGCTACAAAAAGCTGTGCCCGAATTAACGGCTGCTGCAGAGAAGGCCCAAACCGCTGCGACAATGATGTCGGATGATCCGGAACTAAAGAAAGTGGTTGAGACACTTTCAAAGCAGGCGGCCGAACGTACGGCCGAACTGCAGCAAACGGACGTGGCAACCAAAGCGGCGATCGCAGCCGTGGCCAAGGTGACTCAGGAGATCGCTACCACCAAGACGCAAATTCCGGTCGACGAAACAGCGGTCAACAACCACAAACAGAACGTGGAAAAATTTGTCGCCGCCTTGGCGCCGATCGAACAGACAGTCGCTGCGGCCCTGGAAGTCGTCAACACTTCGCAAAACGATGCCAACAGCGCTGTGGCTGACGTAGAACGTTGGACGCAGTACATTGCTTTGCGAGACGAACTGAAAGTGCTGGCACAAACGCAGGCCGAAAAGGACGCCGTTCATTTAGCGTCGCTGGAAGCGGACGCGATGCTGGCAGAGAAGCAGCAGCAGATTGCGGCGGCTGAGCAGACTGTTCAGACGAAATCGCAAGCGATGGTTGCAGCTGAAGCCAAGATGACGGAGATGAATGCGGTAATCGCTGCGACAGAGAAACAGCAGGGCGAAATGCAGACCAGTGCCGGTCAGCACGAACAAGCCATTCCTGTTCTGCAGGCGGTCGTCCAGCAAATCAAATCGGTATCAACAATGTTACCGGAAGACGCGGAAGTGAAAGCTTCAGCCGCTGCACTGGAAAAGACGACTGCGGAAAAAGTCGCCACACTGGCGAGCCTAAAGCAGCAATTAACAGATGCCGACAAGAAGATCGTCGACACCAAAGCCATCGTCACGGCTGCAGCAACAGAAGCGGGTACGGCCAAGATGGAGATGGCCGCTGGTCAGGAAATGGCCATGAAGCTGACCGCAGAAGTGGCACCGATCGCAGCGGAAGTGGCCGCTGCGAAAGCCAAACTGCAAGCAGCGGAAGCCGAGCTAGCCAAAGTTCAAGCCGTGGTCGAAGCCCGCCGACAACAACTGCGGCCTCAGCTGCAAGTCATCCAAGCCGCTCGGTAACGCACTGCAAAAACGCTGGCAATGCTGGCGGATAGCGCCGTGCCGCTCACAAGAACACGACTAAATCAACAGCCCGCTGGCGGCGGGGAGGGGTTGGGGGGTCCAACCGGCACGGCCATCAGATTGGTTGCGAAAACCTATTGGTTCAATCGCAGCACGGTCTGGCGTTGCATGAACACAATCAGCTGCTGGCTGTTGTTCGGATCGGGAATTACGGACTCCAACTGCCAGCCGCGACGCCCAAAGTCTTGCAGCGTGCTGCCCAAAAACAGGCCTTTTTTCTCATCCTTTTCCATGTAGACCGTGCGATATTCCATTTGCGGCGGGATCACCATGTCGAACAGGAACCGCGTGCATAATTCCGCGGACCAGATGGTGAGAATCAGTAAAAATAGTTGCTTGTAGCTCATGGCTCGGTGCTCCGACATTGGCAGCTTTCTCTCAACAACGAACATGTCTGTCTTGTCAGGTGTCGGTTTTATGACAATGCTGGCTTGCTGAGAATACGAATACGATTCCTAACAGCCATTGATTTGTTGTTACGGAAGGCACTGACAAGCGGCAACTCGAGGCAACTCGAAAACTGTCGCCGAAAATCATGCTCGACGGCCATCAGTGAGCGTAAGTCCGCGTAAAACGCTGTAACTTACTTGAAACGTCAATTTGCATCGCCACCGCTGTCGCCTAGACTTCGCGACCAAGCCGACCGTCGTGGAACACCTGTGAGTCCAAACGGCGCGACGCCTTCAACTGCGAACGCTCGTTTTATTCCACTCATCAGCCGTAGTCCCCCCCAATCTCTCAACACGAACAAACCAATGCCTCGCTACGACTTCCAACGCATCGAAACTCACTGGCAGAAAGACTGGGAAGCACATTCCACCTTTGAAGCTGAAGCTCCGTCGTCCGGCAAACAAAAGATGTATGTGCTGGATATGTTTCCGTATCCATCCGGCAGTGGTTTGCATGTGGGACATCCGGAAGGCTACACGGCGACCGACATCGTGTGTCGACACGCTCGTATGAACGGCAAAAACGTACTGCATCCCATGGGGTGGGATTCGTTCGGTCTGCCAGCGGAAGAACATGCGGTGAAAACGGGCACGCACCCCCGCGAAACCACAGAAAAAAACATCGCGACGTTCAAACGTCAGCTGAAAATGCTGGGATTCAGCTACGACTGGTCTCGCGAACTGGCCACCACCGATCCGGAATACTACCGCTGGACGCAGTGGATCTTTCTGCAACTGTTCGACACGTGGTACGACAAAGATCACGCATGGACGGGACAGGATGGTCGGTCCCGAATTGGCAAAGGTCGCCCGATCGCCGAACTGACAATTCCGGAAGCCGTGCAGTCGGCGGGGGGAGAAGCCGGGCGTCGTTATCAAGACAAGCATCGTCTGGCGTACCTGTCGGAAGCCCCGGTGAACTGGTGCCCGGCGCTCGGCACCGTGCTGGCCAACGAAGAAATCATCGATGGCAAAAGCGAACGTGGTGGTCATCCGGTGGAACGCGTGGCATTGAAGCAATGGATGTTGCGGATCACGTCGTACGCCGATCGCCTAGCCAGCGAACTGGAAGAACTGGACTGGCCAGAATCCATCAAGCTGCTGCAACGCAACTGGATCGGCCGGAGCACGGGCGCGGAAGTCGATTTCTTTGTCGGCGATGATGCCAACACATCATTCGAAGACTGGAAGATAGCTCGCGCGGCCGGCGGCTGGCCAGCGGAAGCCACCAGCGACGTACTGCGCGTGTATACCACTCGACCAGACACGCTGTACGGGGCGACATACATGGTGATCGCTCCGGAACATCCGTTTGTGGATCGACTGACAACGGCCGAACAAAAACAGGCTGTGCAGGACTATCGCCACACAGCGTCGATGAAGAGCGACCTCGACCGCACCGAACTGGCCAAAGAAAAGACGGGCGTGTTTACGGGCTCGTATGCGACCAATCCGGTCAACGGCGAACAGATTCCGGTGTGGGTGGCGGACTATGTGCTGATTAGTTACGGCACCGGTGCCATCATGGCCGTGCCAGCGCATGACCTGCGCGACTTTGAATTCGCGGTGACGTTCGATATCCCCGTGATTCAGGTGGTGCAGCCACCAACAGGCTGGGAACCGTCGAAGGATGAGGGGGCGTTGACAACCGAGATGAACGGCGTCGAAATCACACCGTTTTCAGGCACCGGCACGGTCATCAATTCCGGCGACTTCAATGGCAAAGCCACCGCTGATTTCAAATCTGAAATCTCAAATTGGCTGACCGCAGCAGGACTTGGCCAAGCGGCCGTCAACTACAAACTGCGTGACTGGTTGTTCAGTCGTCAGCGTTATTGGGGCGAACCCTTTCCGATTTGGCACGAACTCGACGCGGACGGAAATCCCACCGGCTTAATGCGTGCGGAAGAGGTCGACAATCTGCCGGTCCCGCATCCTCACATGGAGGACTTCAAGCCGACGGGAACTCCAGAACCGATGCTGGCCAAGGCCACGAATGAATGGCTGTACAAAACGGCCAGCGATGGCACGAAACTCAAACGAGAAACCAACAGCATGCCGCAATGGGCGGGCAGTTGCTGGTACTTTTTGCGTTTCTGCGACAACAAAAACAGCGCAGCGTTTATCGATCCGGAACTCGAAAAATACTGGATGCCGGTCGACCTGTACATCGGGGGTGCGGAACACGCCGTGCTGCATTTGCTGTATTCGCGGTTCTGGCACAAGGTGCTGTTCGACCGTGGTCATGTCAGCATGGTGGAACCGTTTCAAAAGCTGGTGAATCAAGGCATGATTCTGGGGGAAGCGGACGAAAACGGCAAAGCGGAAAAGATGTCCAAGTCACGCGGCAACGTGATCAATCCGGACGACGTCGTCAAAGAATACGGTGCCGACAGTCTGCGGCTGTACGAAATGTTCATGGGGCCGCTGGAACAGGTGAAGCCGTGGAGCATGAAGGGCGTGGAGGGCGTTTATCGGTTTTTGGCACGCGTGTGGCGGATGATCATTGATGATCGCGCCGAAGACGTCGTTGCCAATCCCAACGTGACGGACGCAGAACCGACGGAAGAACAGTTGCGGATTCTGCATAAGACGATCAAGGCGGTATCGAATGATATCGAAAAGCTTAGCTGCAATACGGCTATCAGCCGGATGATGGAATTCACCAACTTTATGTCGCACGAAGACAGTCGACCGAAGTCGGTGCTGCTGCCGTTTATTCAACTGCTGAGCCCCTTTGCACCGCATATCGCAGAAGAACTGTGGCACGTGCTGGGACAGACATCGACGTTGTCATACCAACCGTGGCCGCGACACGATGAATCGCTGCTGGTGGAAGATACGGTCGAAATTCCGATTCAGTTCAAAGGCAAGATGAAGCTGAAGATTCAGGTACCAAACGGCTTAGACAAAAACGCACTACAAGCCGCCGCTGAAGCCGATCCCGGCGTCCAGAAGTACCTAGAAGGCCAAACCATCGTGAAGGTCATCGCCGTGCCTGGGCGGATGGTGAACTTCGTTGTGCGATAGACAGCAACGGGCCTTGAGAATCATCACGGAAGTGTGCAGGCTGTGGTGATGGAACCGATGAAGCAGCAACAACTCACAATCGGCAACCACCAGATCACGCTGCAGCTGCCGGCAGATCCTGAACAACTGTTGAACACAGCGGCTGAGTCTGGCGACGATGTTGATCCGTACTGGGGAATTCTATGGGACGCTGCCGTCGAAACGGCTGGTTGCGTGCTGAAATTCCACTGGCCGGATCGTCAGCGGGCGTTGGAGATCGGTTGTGGTTGCGGGTTGGTGGGAGTCGCAGGTTTGATAGCGGGGCTGGATGTGACGTTCAGTGATCTGGTGCCCGCAGCGGTCGAATTGTCGCTTCGCAATGCCGCGATCAACGGCTATGCAGACGCGACTGGCCGCACCTTAGATTGGCGCGATGACGTTGATGAATCGTTCGAACTGTTATTGGCCAGTGACGTCCTGTACGAAACGTCGCAACACGAATCGCTGTTGGACTTCGCGGTTAAAATCCTAAAACCGGGCGGTTGCTTGTGGATCGGAGACCCTGGGCGGCAGCAGGCTGAGCGTTTTCTGGAACTCGCCAAGCAACACGGGTGGCGGGTGGAACTTTGGGATCGCAATCTGAAACCAGTGAAGCACACGGTGCTGGCCAATTTTCAACTCCTGATCTGCAAACCGCCGAGTGAGGAGTGAGGAGTGAGGAGTGAGCGAAGCGATGGTATGTTTTAGCCTCGGACGCAAGTCCGAGGACGATGCCGCAGACAGTTGCAGAGTCGCGAAGCGACGACAGGTGTTGATGATCGCCTTGCTTTAGGGGAACGTGTGTCGTCGCTTCGCGACTCTGCGATGCGATTTCGCACAAGCTTGTCGTCCCGTCGGGCAACGCCGTTATGGATTTCAACAAGTGAAAACATAGGGGAAACGTGATTTGCAATCTGCGACTTAGGCCCGAATGGGCTGATACAGCCTTTGCCGGGGCCATGAGGCCCCGATGATGTCTGGGAGTAGCTGCAAGGCCCGAAGGGCCGACACGGCAATGCCGGTTCGAGCATTTCTGTCGGCCCTCCGGGCCTTTTGAGCAGGGTGCGACTTCCGGTGGCTCACGCCACCGGAAGAGGCTGTGTCGGCTTTCCAAGCCTGAATCGCAATCTGATCGTTTTAGCGCGCTGTGTTGTGGCGGCCAAAATCCTCGCAGACGCTGCCTCCGGGACTAAAAACGTCCAAACGAAAACGCTTGTTGCCCCAATTTTCACCGGCCCCCGCGAGTGCCCAAAGGGCTGGACAATGCCCCTTCACTGTGTTGAGTACCATGCGCCGGGACGGCGCATAAAAAACGGCCGCTCGTGAAGAGCGACCGTTGTGCGTTGCGTGATCCTTCGCATCGCCGTAGCGCTGTGCGTGGATGCCGTCTGTCGTTTAGCGAGACAGGAAGGCCACAACCATATTCACATCCACGATCAGCCCCACGTCATCGTAGGCTGGAAGTGTGGTCACGATGGCAGACAGTGAGCTTTGGTCGAAGTTGATCCAGTCCACCTGTGGAACAGTCAGTCCTTCGCCCACGGCCTTGTACATTTTTTCCAAGTTGGGTCGTTTGCGAAGTGTGATCACATCGCCGGGACGAACCATGATGCCGGGCTTGTTGACGGTCACGCCATTCAGTTGGAAGTGACGGTGAACAATACCCTGACGAGCCTGAGGACGGGTGCCAGTGAATCCAGCACGGCGGACAACGTTGTCCAGTCGACGTTCACAAATCGTCAGCAACAGTTCCCCGGTGTTACCTTTGGTCCGGCGAGCCATCTCGAAGTAGCGTTTCAATTGACGGTCACGCAGACCGTAATAGAACTTAATCTTCTGCTTTTCGGTGAGGCCCAGACCATAGTTGGTCGGCTTCTTGCGACGCTTGTGCATGCCCGGAGGAAATTCTTTCCGCTCCGTCGACTTGATCGCCCCGTTTGACTCGTAAACATTAACGCCCAACCGACGGTTGATGCGTCCCTTTGGACCAGTGTAACGTCCCATTCCTCAGTAAACTCCAAAAATTCTATTGAGCCCTGCACCGCGTCAACGTTACGCACGTTGAGCCGTCATCGTTTTGCCGGAGTGTTGATTTGTCCGTTGATTGAGATCTGAGGACACACCAAAAACCTGACACTGACTGGCAATCCACGGAGAAAACGTATGAATTGCGTGCAGAGTAAAGGCCCTGACGGATCGTGCTGAAAACATCGATCGGACGGCAAATGAAATCGCCATAAGTCAGGAAGCTCGAAAGGGTATCGACGATTGCCCCAATGATCAACAGCCAGATCCCCGCGTTTTCGCCTTTTCCCGTCGTTGGTGGATTATCCGTGGTCGCAAGGGGCGAAAGATTTGAGATTTGAGATTTGGCACTGCGTCTGGCACTCTCCCGGACATCGCTGCGCTGGTGACATTGGGCGCTCGCCCCGGTTTTTGCACGAAACAGCCGGCGGCTAGCGCCGGGCCGCTCACGATTTCTGGCTAAACCGACAACTTGATCACGTAGGTTCCGCCGCGTCGACGGAACCGACGTGGCTTGCCCGCTGCGAATTTTGTGGATTCCCAAGAATGATGGCAGGTGGCGTTGAGGCGTCGCGGGTATCCGCTTTAATAGACCGGCTGAGGCGAGAGACGGCGACGTGACTGGCGTGTGCCTGCATCAGGCAGGCGGATGGATACAGCACATCAATACAGGGAATCAAGGACGCAATGACTCGGCATATTTTTGTTACCGGTGGTGTAGTCAGTTCGCTCGGCAAAGGACTCACATCCGCTTCCATCGGGATGCTGCTGGAACGCCGCGGCCTGACTGTCCGCATGCAGAAGCTGGATCCGTACATCAATGTCGATCCGGGCACCATGAGCCCCTATCAGCATGGCGAGGTTTATGTGCTGGACGACGGTTCCGAAACGGACCTCGATCTGGGGCACTACGAACGCTTCACAACCGGCACGTTGAATCGTGATTCGAACTACACGACCGGGCAGATTTACCAAACCGTCATCAACAAAGAACGTCGCGGCGAATATCTGGGACGCACGGTTCAGGTGGTGCCACACATCACCGACGAAATCAAAGCTTCCGTCCGTCGTCTGGCCAGCCCGGATGTGGATGTCGTCATCACAGAACTCGGCGGAACCGTCGGTGACATCGAAGGACTTCCGTTTTTGGAAGCCATCCGTCAGATCCCACTGGACATTGGCAAACAGAATTGCCTGTTCATCCATCTGACTTTAGTGCCTTACTTAAAGGCGGCTGGCGAAGCCAAAACCAAGCCCACTCAGCACAGTGTGCAGCAGCTGCGAACGATCGGAATTCAGCCCGACATTCTGGTGTGCCGTACGGAACGTCCGATCGGAACCGAACATACGGATAAAATCGCGCTGTTCTGCAATGTGGAAAAGCGAGCTGTCATCGAGGAAGTGGACAAAGAATACTCGATCTACGAAGTGCCCATGGGCTTGGTAGAACATCGCTTGGATGAATTGATCATCGAAAAGCTGGGGATGGAAGCCGGCGAACTGCAGCTGGACGATTACCGCGATCTGATCTACCGAATTCGCAATCCCAGACACGAAGTCACCATCGCGGTTGTCGGCAAGTACATCGATCATACCGATGCTTATAAGTCGATCTACGAATCTCTGGACCATGCCGGATTCGAACATTCGACCCGCATTATCAT
>JBDNHJ010000255.1:0-16466 GCA_041688835.1 Fuerstiella sp. | reverse complement strand
GCAATTCTGATCAATGAAAATGATCCGTCGGAAGACGTACGAGCACTATTCTACCTTGATCATTCAATTCAGGATGGCCGGACCAATGCTAATGGAACTCGACGTGTTGTCAGCCGACAGTTGCAATTCGTGTCGATCGACAAGGAATCCAAGGTACGCTCGGCGGGTTATGCCCCCTACCTCGACTTTCGCGCAGCTGACGAAGAAGAGATTGCAGCTCTACAGCCCGTGCTTGAAGAAGACTGGCTGACTCGTGGCCTAGAAGATCGCGCTATTGAGTACGAGATTTCCGAACTTGTCCCAAGACACGTCCAGGAAATCCGCGGCCGCAAAGACACGCTGATCGACAAAACGATACAGGCGGTCACTGAAAGGCTGACGAAGGAGTACATTCATTGGGACAATCGGGCACAGCAGCTCAAGGCACAGGAGGAAGCCGGTAAGACTCCGAAGCTCAATTCTCGCAAGGCCGAACAACGTGCGGACGACTTACAGACTCGATTGCAAAAAAGACTTAAGGAACTTGAGGAAGAGAAGCAGTTGTCAGCAAAAGCCCCAATCGCGATTGGTGGCGCTTTGGTCGTTTCGTCCGGGACGTTGAGAAAACTAATGGGCCACGGTACAGCCACCGATGCAATACACGCAAAAGAAACCAAACGCGTGGAATTGCTGGCGATGAAGGCCGTTGACGAGGCAGAACGGGCGCTTGGACACAGCCCTCGCGATGTGAGTGAAGATAAGTGCGGCTACGACATCGAATCGACGGACCGCCAGACGGGGCGTCTTCGATTTATTGAAGTCAAGGGGCGCGTTCTTGGTGCGGATACTGTCACCATTACGCGGAATGAAATCGTTACCGGTATCAATTCGTCGACGAGTTTCATGCTGGCAATTGTTCAGGTCGATGGCGACACAGCTTTGCCACCAGGTTACGTCCGGAATCCTTTTGAACGTGAACCAGACTTCGATACGACGAGCGTGAATTACAAGCTCAAAGAGCTATTGCAACGGGGAGGGCCTCCGTCATGAGAACTGACGCAAAGACCCAAAAAGATGCGGGCGAATTGCTTCCTCCAGATTACTTTCAACAGATCCGTGACAAAGCCCGGAGTCGCTGGGAGCAATTGGAAGCCGATCCTGATCTTGCCGCGCCGTGGCACCAACTGTTCAAGCAGGTTCAGTATCCGCGTCAGATCGTTTCTGAATTGCTTCAGAACGCGGACGACGCAGGTGCCACAGAAGCCGACATTCGGATTGTTGACGGCGAGTTTATCTTTTCACACGACGGGAACGATTTTCAGGAGTCGGAATTCGCATCGCTGTGCCGTTTCGGGTATTCGAATAAACGAAGTTTGCACACGATTGGTTTCCGCGGAATCGGCTTCAAGAGCACGTTCAGTCTTGGCGACGAAGTGCAGTTACGGACACCAACGTTGTCCGTGGCTTACTTCCGTGAACGGTTTTCAGAACCTGTCTGGATTAATAACACTGCATCTGAGAAAACGGAGATTCGTGTCGCGATCAAAGATGGTCGGCGACAGAAGGAAATCGAAAAGAATTTTGATGAATGGATGGCAAGCCCTGCCTCACTGCTGTTCTTCAATTCCATACGGCAACTTAGAATTGGCGATCAAATCGTCGGCTGGGACCGTTCTGTTGCTGGTCCCGTACCGAAGTCAAAATGGATCACATCGTCGACATCCGATAACCAGCGTTTCCTGTTGGTCCATTCTGAAGAAGTTGAGTTTCCGCCTGAGGCCATACAGGAACTACGCGACGAACGGATGATCGCGGCAGATGACGAAGCGGATTTTCCTCCGTGCCGCGTCGAACTCGTCCTGGGTATGGAGGGGCGACTGTTCGTAATTCTACCCACCGGCGTCCGGACAGATTTGCCGTTCGCGTGCAACGCTCCATTCATACAGGATCCGGCTCGGGTAAAGATCAAGGATCCGGCAACCTCACCAACTAATCAGTGGTTACTTGCGCGCATTGGCGCATTGGCAGCCGTGGCAATGACGGAGTGGCTGGACGCGGCGGACCTGCCGCCCCAAGACCGGTGCGGGGCTTATGCATTTCTGCCGGATTCAGAGCATGAAGAGAACACAATCGAAGGAACGTCAGCAGCGATTGTTGAAGATTCGTTTGCCGCAGCCGTCGGTGACCGTCCCGTCCTGTTGACGGAAGATGCATCCGTGGTGGGCAGCAAGGAGTGCGTGGCCCTTCCGACTGAGCTTCTCACGATTTGGCCCACGGACAGGTTGTCGGAGTTCTTTGATGATGCGGCCCGTCCGCTGCTGTCCCGGCATATCAACGACGCAAACCGCGAGAAGCTGTCAACGTGGGATCTGATCGACGACTTCGAGAGAGCTGACGTTCTCACTGTACTCAAACAAAAACAGCTTCCACGGCCGGAATCCTGGCGACAGTTGCTTTCGCTGTGGTCGTACCTTGCTGACGACATTTGCCGAAAGCACTACCACGGCAACAACAATCGGAATGCCGCCATCATCCCTGCGCAGGGCGGCGACCTGCTTTTTGCAGCCGACGGCATCGTACGGCTCGGTGAGAAACGGTTGCTGCAATCCGACGACGACTGGATTTTCCTGTCCGGATTTTTGCGAGTCCTCAATCCGAACTGGCCTCGGTTTCTTGCTGAGCAGCGGCGGAAGGCAGATGAAGAGCAGGATGATGAGTTACAGAACGAATGGGCGGCCGCTCAGCGAATCCTGAGCCACTTGGAACTCGGCGAATCCAGCGATGTCAGTCGTGTGATTGACACTGTGGCCGAACAGGCATTTTCACAGGATGAGTATCCCGCCAGAGACTGCATTCGTATCGCACAAATCGCGGCAAAACTCGGGGCGACGGTGACGAATAAGTTTGAATACGTTACGCAAAATGAAATGCGGACAGTAGCGAACGAGACAATCGTGGCAGATCTCGATGGTGACTTCGATCAGTTCGTTAGTGAGTCATGGTACGAGGAGCACGTTTTGCAAGATGACTACAACACTGAGTTTATGTCGTGTACGGAGAACGAATGGCGGCAGTGGGTCTCAAGCGGCAAAAGCCAACTTTCAACGTTCGTCCCGTTTGTTGAGTTCGAAACGAAATTTCACCGGCGGAAGGAAGTTGAGACGTTCCTGCAGAAACGCGGTGTTAACGGCGAATTGACTCAGGCGTATGTGAAGCCAACATTCGTCATCGACGACTTTGATTTTGACGACGAGCACTGGGAATTGTGGGCAGCAACCAGTGATACCGACGATGGCTTCTGGGCACGCGTGGTATCGCGAATCCTTCAGCAACGACCGGAACACATTCGGGAGTTCGTCTTCGCAACGGCGTCAAATGCGGCGAAAAGCGGATCGCGAAAGCCACTAACCAGAGAAGCCGTTCGATCTGCATGGCTGACGAAGTTTCGTGAGCTGCCTTGTCTGATTGATACTCGGGGACAGTATCGAAGGCCGGCGGAGTTGCTTCGGCGGACACCGGAAACCGAGCCACTTCTGGGTGTCGAACCATTCGTCAGAGCCGAAGACGATAACGAACACACGCGTGGCCTTCTTGATCTGCTGGGAGTCGGATGCTCTCCCACCGGACCGGATCGGCTGCTGGAGTTTCTTCGAGCGATCGCAGGAGACGACGAGACGCCTGTCTACGAAGTGGAAAAATGGTACCACCGGCTGGCCCAGTTATTCGTGAAGTGCACCACGGACGAAGCCCAGACCATCAAAGACGCTTTCGCGAACGAAGATCTCATTCTGACGGGCGATGGCGAATGGGTCACGACGGCGGAAGTATTCCTGAATGCAGCGGAAGACGACGTTCCAGGGGCTGCCCTGGTTCACCCTTCTGTACAGCCGCTATCGTTGTGGCAGAAGATTGGAGTCAGTGACCGACCCACAGCGGACCTTTCAATTGAATGGCTGCAGGAACTTCCAACCGATCAAAAGCTGGATGCGGATGAGCTGCGACGCGTGCGAGCGTTGCTGCCGAGGTTCCCACTCCTGATCTGGGAAGAATGTCACCACTGGCTTACGCTTGACGGCCACTGGGCAAACGTGTCGACGTTGAAGTATTCCCTAACGATGCAGAGTCTGGTGCGTTGGAGCCATCTGTTTGAACCGTTCAAGCAATTGACGGCTGACCTCCAAAAACTGCCAGCAGAAACCTGTGGCACGTCACCGTTCGTCGATCTCCCCACACTGGCAAGTTGCATCGATCATCGATTTAGAGAGGAAACGGATGGGCTCCCGCCATCAAGCCCGAGAGAATGGCTGCATGTCCTCGGCAGCACAATCGCGAGAATCTCAACCGACAACCCGGAAAGACGCGAACGCATTACGCAGCTCGGTCAAAGAATGGCTGCGACACAATGGCAGATTGCAACAGGCCTGGAATCTGTTCCCTACATTGATGGAACCCCGGCCGGAACGCCTCAGCAGATCAGCGTACTTTGGAAGGGCGAGGTTTTGTACGTTCAGGATCGGCCGGTTGCTCAGTTGTTTAAAGACATCACTCAGGAATTGATGCGCGTATTCGAACGCAGTGACATTGCGGAAGCTATTCGGGCATGCGTGGAACGGTCACCGGAATTTATCGAAGAGTACTTTGCCGAGAATTTTGATTTGGTGCCTGCCGAGATCACTACACCGCAGAGTCATGATCCGAATTCTGCAGTGACTACTCCTGACAACACGGACACCGACCCGACTCTGGAGACCAAGACGTCGGTCACGACTGAACAGAACGTCGCTCCATCTGTTCCGAATGGCGCAGACATGCCGCTGCCAGACTCACCCACGGACGGAGACCAGAATCACCTTCGAGAGCCAGCAATCGATCTAAGTCTGGCTGTGGATGCGGAACACAACAATCGCGTCGAGCCATCGGCAGTAGATGACGAGCCTGAGCAGGAGAAACCAGAAAAGCCTGAACGTGAAGCCAAAGCGAAACTCATCGAACGCTTCGCGGCATCCGCTGGACTGACGTGGTCGCCAGAACTGGGACTCTACGTTCACGAAAAAGGGCTGACACTCCGGAAAGCTCCCGGCCCGTATCCATGGCAGATTTACTCGCCAAAGGGGCACCTCAAACGGAGCTATTGGTTCAGCGAACAGTGCCTCACATCTGACACCGGAATCGAATTGAATGCTGAAATCTGGAACCTGCTTTCGAAATCGCCTGAGGCACACGCGTTTATTCTGCTTGACGAAGAAGGAAATCCCAAGCAGTGGCTTGGGCCTGCGCTTGTGAAGCTAGTGGAAGGAAACACCGTCGGTCTGTTTCCAGCGAAGTACAGGCTACGCGTCGAATGAGTTACCGTCATAATTTGCGATCTTTGACTGCAGCCACGTCGTCATTATTGCTTAAGCACATTTTCCTTCTCCGTCTATTGTTCACACTGGAATTGCAGGTGATCGCATGACCGACATTGCAACTCTCGAACAATGGATGCAAAACGAAGAAGGAGAAAACCTGGAGTTTAAGGCGGCCAGAACCCGGTTCGATTTTGGGGAACTCACGAAGTATTGTGTCGCACTGGCAAACGAACGTGGCGGGAAGATCATTTTCGGCGTCACCGACGGGAGGCCGCGTCAGGTGGTTGGCTCAACCGCATTTCTTCAACCTGAACGTACGCGATCCGGGCTAAACTCACGTCTTCATCTCGGGGTTACGTTCAGTGAGGTCAACCACCCAGACGGACGGGTACTAATCATTCACGTACCCAGTCGACCAGTTGGAATCGCCATTCAATGGGAAGGCCGATACCTCGTTCGTGATGGCAACAGTCTTGTTGGTATGCCCGGTGAACGACTGCGTGAGATCATTGCCGAATCGGGCCACGATTTTTCCGCTGATGTTTGCGAAGGCCTGTCCGTCGACGACCTCGAAGACGCGGCCGTCGAAGAGTTCCGTCAACGTTGGATCGACAAGAGCGGAAACGGCGGCCTCGCCGGACTTTCGAAAGAGCAACTACTGACCGACATCGAAGCAACTGTCGATGGGCAGCCGACCTACGCGGCTCTGTCAGAAATGTTCTTGAATCCCCACGTCCACGTTCGGCCTCCAGTCTTTGGGGCAAGGCTACATCAGTTCGACGGTGCTTACATTCTCCGTTTTAAGATCCACGAGCAATATAATTGACGGTGGATCAGATGTCGGACTACGGTCTGCCAAACCTTCGTACGCGAATTCCACTTCCCATTTGTCGTCTGACGATCCACTTTTGAGGCGAACTGCAAGGCATGGGCCGTGACCGTAACCATCTTTCGCCATAAACCGTTCCGCTGTCTCGGCAGCCAACTCAATCTTGGTAGTCGTACTCATAGTTTACCTTTCTCATTATCGCGTAGACGGGTAGTTTTGTGACCAATTGCGCTCCAAGTCGTTCAATTGCTCCCAGATTCGATTGTTTTTCAGCCGGTCAAGAACCATTTGTTCACGTTGCGCCGGTGTGAAGAGTTTGTAGTAGTCATCGCCATACTTCTTGTAGTCCAGCATGTGCGCCAGTTCGTGTCGTACATTGAGTCTAGTCGGGTTTTGGGGCAAAGTCATGACTCCACGAACGCCGTCGAAGCTCCCGTTGATTCCTTGGTGAAGGTAAATTCCCCGTCGGTCAAGATATTTCACCAACGCCGGAATCTTCTCGGCAGGAAACAATTTGCCGCCAAGCTGGCCTAATTCTTCCATGAGGTCTACACTCTTTGGGGCAAGTAAATTTCAATCTATCCGATCATATTTTCGTCCTCGACCCAAAAAATGTTCTCTTCAGCGCTCGCCTGAACGCCCCTATCTACCAAGTCGAATAACTCCTGAGGTACCCATGAGTACAACACGTTGTCAACAGCTTCGTTAGTAAACGCAATCCACAGATCCCATGGTGGTAGATCAAGTTCATCAAAAAAACCGTCCGTTTTTTCTTTTGGCGTGCAGGTATAGGTTGTTTCGCGAAAGTTGTGACAAAGGATGCGACCGTCAGCATTCACATTTCCAAGGTAGCCTTTTGTAAGTTTCTCGCGATTTTCAATTGTGCGAAGTATGACAGCTCTCGCTTCTTCCAGAGCAAATGTGCTGGCTCCAAATATCCGGTTGTACTCATCCTTGCCCTCTAGTGGTTGGAGCTCTGTCGTTCGGAACTGGCTTTCATTCCAGTTGGCAGGGCGAGTTGAAATCCATGCTCGAACACTCTGCAACGATGATGTCAGGGACGTATTCATAGTCGTTATCCACCCAGTCCTTTCAGCAGTTCCTCGATAATTTTGCAGGCGTAGTCGTTGTACCTCGGTGGCCTTTGCTGGATTTGCTAAAGCGCGGCGGGCGATTTCTCCGTAAGCCTCAAGAGCTTCACGACCTAAACCATCTGGAACAATCTTCTCGCCATTGCGTAGTCGAGCGAGTGCCTTAGTAGCACCGTCGGCACCTTCATCCCATAGCTTGTTCCACGGCAACCCTCTCGTATTCGCCGTGAGTTCTTTGAGGGTTTTTCCAGCCAGTGCACTGTTTGGGGCAACGGTTTATTCGTCAATTGGACATACAGCCTCCGCAACGATGTTGGCATAGTCATCAAGGGAGACCGATAGTTTAAATTCCAGTTGGCTAACATCACCAATAACCAAGCCGTCAGGTGGCGTCCAGTCATCGCCATCACGAAAAAGGGTTGGATCTGGAGTGGAGTACAAGAATGCCCACAGCCCATAGTCAAGTTGGGCAAACCTGCGTTCATAGTTATCACAACGTGCCCAAAGCACCTCGAGTGCAATATAGTCGAGTTCTCGCTCGGAAATCCGAATTGCCCGCGAATCGAGCGTTCGCAACATTCGCTTACAACGCGGGGCCATCCATTCTGGTGACGTCAGTTCGAAACTGAGTCCAATAATTTTATTCTGCGACACATCGACCAATATATCGGGCTGCACAATCGCCGGAGACTCTCTGCTGTAATATCGAATGCCATTGACATTCATATCGACAACAGTCCCAAATTGATTGCAAAGCGGTACTATCGACGCCACCATGCCAGCGGGCTTCCGGAAAGTCACAACAAGCGATCGTACAGGAAGTTGGTTTGAATCGTAGTTGTTTTTAGGAATGGTCATGACCCACCTCCCGTCGGGAAGTTGCCAATTCCGCCCGGTGGATCAGAACGCAGGCCGTTCAGAAAATCTATTCGATGTTGATTAAGTTGGCGAGCTGCCTCGGCGTTTGCCTTTGACGCGTTCGCGCCCGTAGCTCGGTAGTAGTCAAGTATGGCCTGCCTTTGTGCTGCAGGTAGCTTTGTAAAGTCAGACAACGGTTTGGTGCCAAGAGTGATGCCCTGCATTATCTTTTGTACATCGTCCGGAAGTTGCTTCCATGCTCCCTGTGCTGCGTCGAATGCAGCCTGTGTTCCCTTTGGGGCTACTTCTCGCAATGCGTCGTCCACCGCAGCGCGGGTGATGTCATCAGCGGCAGATTTGGCCGATCCGCCGAGGCCTTTGACTAATCCGGGCGCGGACACTGCCAGCGCCGCTGCGTCAATGATGGCCCAAACCAGATTGCTTTGAATGATGGAAGGACCGAGCTGTGGCCCAGTATTGTGCCTAGCCGCAACTTGGGGGTTCTGCCCCGATTCGCGGAAGTCTTCGTGTAGTGCTTCCATTAACTCGTTTCGGGCGATGTCTTCGGTGTAGATGGCTGCTTGGAGTTCAGTTTTCGCCTGAGCCAGTGCATCGGCATTCGCTTTAATCTCAATCGCAACGTCAGCCCGTCGTTCTGCCGCTCCGGGTCTGCGGTCTCGCTCTGCTCCTCGTCGAGAAATATCAAGGCTGACACTCTTGGCTTTTAACCGATCGACCTCGTCTTCCAGCCTCCTGACCTCTGCCAAGGCTTCGTCGTGCTGTAATCTTAGGTCTTCCGTACTCGGCGTGTGGATTCCGTCATTGGAATCGTTTGCAGAGTCGCCGACGTCGTGATCCGATGTGACTCCCCCGTCGCCGGGGCTAGCTTCGGCTTCATCGTCGCCACTGAGACTAATCGTGATCACCACTGGGTCTGGGGTGTTGCTGTGGGCGACGGGGGTTTGTGCGACTCCGTTGTTGATGGCGGTTTTTGAGAGGGAATCGGTGTTGGTTTTGGTGACGGTGATTCCGTCTTTGAGGTTGCCGGTGATCGTGGTTTGGTTGAAGTCGTTTGATTTTTCTTCGCTCGAACTGACGTTCGAGCTGCCCATGTAGTCTTCATAAGTGCTGTTTTTGGTGTCGTGCAGATCTCGTTCGTGGCTGGAGGTGATGTTGATGTCGAAGATTTCATCGACGTTCGCACCCTCTTCACCCACGCTGATGTTGTATCCCGTGGTGATGCTGGAGCTATTGATGATGACCGTGGTGGTTTCGAAATCGTCGTCGACTGTGTCGACCGAATAGACGCCACTGTACGTACTTTCGTCGAACGTGATTTCTGGGGCGTCTACGGTTTGGACGTCGTGTTGGTACAGGTTTTCGTGGTGACTGTCGTTATTCACCGTGTTACGAACCGAAATTGTCAGCCCGTCTTCCGTGAATTGCACGCTGTTGCTGTAGGACGACGAACCGCCCGCTGTCATGCCACCAACCGTGAGTGACTTGCCCTCACGCCCCATCGCAGTGTCGGTGTACTTGGAAAAACCTCGATCCACCCGAACCGCCTTGCCCTCGCTGCTGCCAAAGCTGTTGTTGCCGAAGGTCAGTGAGTTTTTGTCGTCGCCTTCGTCCTCGCCTTTTTCGTCGCCGTCGTCATTGGTGCTCGTTCCATCAGCCGTGGCGGTGTCGCTGGGCGGACCTGTGGTGGCGTGCGTCGACGTGGCTGACGTTGCCGCTGCGTCGGTTGTTTCGGGTGAGGTTTCGCTGGTGTCGAAGTCGAACCCGAGGTTCAGGCTGAAGTGGCTGGAACCGCCGCTGCTGTCGTCCGATACAACTAGTAAGGACGAAAACGATTCGTTGCCATCGGCTTCAGCACCGGTGGTGGTTTGCTTGGCCGCTTGCAGCGAATTGGCCTGCAGGTTTCCGCTGCTGCTGCTGAGGTCCATGCTCATGCCACCTGTGACAGTCGCGGCCGCTGATTGTTCGTCCGTGGCCCCTTCGGGCACGGTCATGGACATGTTGAAGTTGGAGTGACTGGCCGATCGGCCGAAGTTCATGAACTTGGAAGACGCTTGGATACTTTTGCCGTTGCCGCCGCCTTTGACCTTTGTCAGGTCGATCGGTGCATCTTCATCTTCGCCATCGTCTGCTGCGGTGTCACTCGGATCGGCCTGGTCAGGATCTTCGGCTCCCGCAGCGCCAGACGTTTCGGAATCGGCCAATTCGCCAACGGTGTAAATCAGTGCTCCGCCATCATCCTGTTCTTTCTCGACATCTTCGTTGTCATCGTCCTCGGGAACCACGGGCTGAATTTCGCCTTCCGATTCGTTGATCGAAAAACGTCCGGCTGACAGCGAAACGAACGTCTGCGATGTGTCGTAGCTGAAGCTGTAGGTGCGGCCAGTGGTGCCATCCGGCAGCGTGACTTTGGTTTCGATAATGGTGATCGTGAAGGTGGACACAGACTGGCTGCGAGCCCCGTAAAAATCTTTTTCGGCCGGTGGTTCTGCTGCTGTTTCTTCAGCGTCGCTTTCTTCATCATCACCTTCATCATCACTGCCGCTATCGGTTGGCGTGCTCCCGTCGCCGGGGTCAGATTCGGGTTCGGGCTGCCCGCCATTTGCACCGAAGATATCGCCCCACACGTCGGCTTCCGCTTTAGAACCTGAATCGCTATCTGCGGACGGGGCGAAGACCACAGCGTCCGACGGACCTTCCGCTTCGTCTTCAGCTTTTCCATCCATCGTGGGACCGACTGCGGCTGCCGTCCATTCATCCGGGACTTCCCATTTCGATTCGTCGTCGGTTTCGTCCGTGCCGGGCAGGCTGCCGGTTTCGAATGTCGAGGTGTCGGTCATCGAATACGTCATCACGGTTTGAGTGCCGTTGATCACTGTGATCGACCATGTTGAAATTCCGGTGCGGGTGATTGTTTGTTCTTGCGTGGCCGGATCGAAGGCTGCATGGTCGTCGTCGGTGGCATCATTATCCGGCGAGCCTTCGCCGTCGGCCACTGGCTGTTCGGTGGCACCTGTTTCCGATGGATAGCCGACGCGATACTCGGTTGTGGAGCCCCCCGCTGTGGGTTGGCCCGTTTCCTGTTCAACGTCCTCACCTGCAGCACGCGCATTTCGCGGCGTGAACGTTTCGCTGGTGGAAAACACGTTCGTGATGGTTTGTGTGACCGTCCATTCGGAAGGGCTGACGTAGAACGCCATCAGGTCGTCATCGTCCGCATCAGCGGGCAGTGTCGTGGTGGTGAAGACAATGCCGTCCGGTAGTTCAAACGCGCGGTCGCCTTTATCGGCTTCGTCGTCATCGGTCACTTCTGCATGGTCGATTGTCTCATCGGTTGGACCAGCCCCTGAACCCTCATTCGTGCCACCGCCAGTGGTCGTTCCATTCGGAGGCAGTTCGTAGACCGTGGGGTCAGTATCGTAGTCGGTCGCAGAATCGTGAGCTTCCTGCTGCGATTCATTTTCCGCCGCGTCGATCTGTTGTTGAGTCTGCTGGCTGGCGTCGTAAAAGCCATCGCCGTACGGATCAAGATAGCCGCCAATGGGACTGCCCTGAGCCGTCGCGTAGCAATCCCACAACGTGCTGTCGGCGGGGCGAAGTTCCGTCGTGCCGTGTGCAGCGGTTCCCAGCGCGGCGATCGCCAGAGAATTTTCCGTCGAACTTCCACCGCCCGCACCACTCGCAGGATCTGCCGACGACAAGTCATTGGCCAGCACGCCGATCGTGATCGGTGCTCCACCGTTTGCCGTCACGGCATCGTCCACAGCGGTGGCACTCAACAGCAACCGAGCTTCCACAGGCTCAACCGCATGGCTGCGGAAGGACCGATTGCGACGCCGTTTGCCCCCCCCCTCCTAAACTCACACGCCGCTGGCGGATTGAGGTTTGCAAAGTCATCCGCAACGTCTGAAGCCAATTTTGCACAACCATGAAGTTCGCTTTCCATCAGGCAATGAGTCGTATCAGCAACAATCACACTGGAGGGATCAAACCCTAGCTTAGGTTGAAATGAAGACGCTACCGATAAGCACGCCCTATTTTCAAAAATCGTGGAACTTGGCTTAACCCGAGCAAAACAGGCTGTCGGGGACGTGCTCTTGTTTTGTTGGGCGTCTGCAGTGTCGACAATGCCGGCAGCCAGCTAATGCCTTCGACCGGGCGGATGGTGTGCCCGAAGGCGTTCCCGACAGCGTTCTTAAAGATCCTGAACTTGCTGTTGCAGTTCATCATTCTTCGTTCACCGGACCTCAATCGCTGCGGCGGTGGCCGAGGAAGCCGCTGTTGGTGTCGGCGAGGTTGTGGCGAAACGATTCTGTTTGTTCCAACAGCGATGTCAGTGTGCGGCTATCTTGTTGAATACTCTGGCAGGTATCTTCTAGCTTCGGAAACAGCCCATTCAGCAATCGAGATTCCGCCATCGACTGCGCGAACTGTTGCACGCGTTTTGTAAGACCGCTGCGGAGTTTCCAGGTGAACATCGTCACCAGAAAACCGGACCAGATCACTAGAAAGATCAGCGCCGGAATGTAGAAATCGACGGTCAGCAGCGGCTTGGTTTGGTCACTCGGTGCCAGAAATGATTCCCAGAAAAAGTTGTAGCCGATGCGGCCGATCAAAAACAAAATGAAGGCCAGAAACAAAACTTCGTAGCGGATTCGGGTCAGGGCATTGCTGTTGGCTGTGGACAGTTCTTCAATCACTTCATCGACGGCTCGCGTGGCATCACCCAAAAATTCGCCTTCCACAGTGGCCGCGTTGCGCCGCAGGTCGCTGAGGTCGCGGCGATCTTCTGACGCCGTGTATTCGATGCCGGCTGTGCGCACATAGCCCGAAATCAGCAGGCGGCTTTCCTGCAACAGTTGATCGCTAATGCCGAATGTGGACAGCCGGTCCAGCGAACTTTCGGCCTCCTGTTCTTGGGCGCGAGATTTGACCCAGCGAGCCCCCTGAACGGCCCCAATCAAAGCCATCTGAGCGGACGTGCGTGCTCGAAAAAATGTGAACGAAGCGATCAACGCGCCCAACCCGTTGTAAAATCGCAGCACAGACGAAAACGGACTAAAGCCCCATTTGTCAGCCACAGCACTCAACAGACGCTGTTCCCACAAAGATCGATTCGCGAGTAATTCTTGGCACAGCTGAGTGGTCAGCGTGCTCTTGATCTGTAAGCGTTGTTGATCCAGAACGGCGGACAATTCGACGACGTGCGAGTGACCGGCATCGTAGTCTGCGCGACACACGGTTAGCGCTTCCTGCAGCAGGTCGATCAGGTTGGCGCGCCGAATGGCGACTCGCTTGGCCGCGCCCAGTTCGTTGCTGAGTAGTTCCAGCAGGCGACCGAAATCACCCGTTGCCCGTTGACCGGTGGCTTGTTCTTTGAGAGCTCGATTGGAATCGACGAAGAACATTTCTGGGACTTCGTAGCCCGGTGACAGAAAATTCTTCCAATCGTCGCGGATGTCGGAATCGAGGTCCGCATGAGTCTGCACGAACACCAGTCGGCAACCGGCTGCGACGTCGGCGAGTTCGTCGATGACGCGTGCGTTTTTGTATTTTTGCTGAGTCGACGTGTACAACAACACGTCACAGTGCGGAATGATTTCGCGCAGAATGGCCAAGTTGCTGCCGAGTTCGGCGCCTTCGCTGGTATCGGGGTCGGGGCAGTCGATGATCACGATGTCTCGCAGCACAGCGGCATCGACTTGCCTGGCCTGAAATTTGTCCAGATCCAACCCCAGCGCTTCGACGGGCATTTCTGGGTGAACCAACAGAATGGGAATCGTGGTGGTGGGGCGTTGACGTCCGACTGTCGTCACGTCGGCACCAATCAGCGCGTTGACCAGCGAACTTTTGCCGGTGCCGGTGCCGCCGAAGGTGGCAACAATCAGAGGCGTTTCCAGACGGATGCGCAGCACGGCGACGCGGTCCAGCAGATGCTTGACCAGCGAACGCGAACGGCGGGCGGTTTCCCAGTTGGGGCAGTCGTCGATCCAGCGATGCAAACGATTTGTCAGATCGTCGACTTCGGCTAGCAGAGCGATGTGTTCCAGTTGCTCATGTTGCGTCATAACGCTGATGCCTGTGAAAGAAAATTGTGCCGAGATCAGTCTGCGGAGGGAAAATTCAGGAGGCTCACAGAGTTTCAGGTGCTGCAGGGCCGAGGTCACGACCGCTGCCCAGCTTGGCGACCAATCCGCTGAGTTCCGCGAGTGCGAGTTCCACCTGTTTGTATTCTTCTGAAGTCGGCAGCCCCGCCGCCGCCTGCATTTCTTCTGGCAAATTGCCCAGCAGTTCCTGACGAATCAGTTGCGTCAGCCAGTCAACTCGCCGCTGAGTAAACACGCTGTGCAGACGATGAAACCACGTCTGCAACATGCCCGCACCGGTGCCTGCAGCACCCCCCAGCGCGGTGTCTCCAGCGGCGGCGGCCACGGTTCCGCCGGTCACATCCGTCACCACGTGAATCACCAAATTGGCGGCCGAATCCGCGATCAACGGCGCCACGGTTTCTCCGGCGGGCCCCATGCCAAGACTAAACAGCACCACGCTGGTCATGGGACGCACGGCGGCCGAAACGTTGTGCAGTTGCCGGTAGAATTTGAACAGGTCCGGACTGTCTTCGCTGAAATTTTCCATTTCCGCAGCGACGGTATCCTTGAGTTCTTGTTCGAAGTCGACGGTGGCGTGGTGCTTCTTTAGTGAGTTCAATAATTTGGAACGTGACGAACCTTTCAGAATGGCTTCGACGCGCGGCTTCACCATGCGGTTGCCGGTGTCTGCCATCCATTGCAGCTTGTCCAAAAGTTCTTCCACGGTGGTCAGTATCGCGGACCATTCTGCTTCGCGATATTTGTCCAGCGGTGGAACGGGTTCGCCCTGCACGGCGTTGCGCGCCATCCGAAACGGCCAAGTCACGCCAGTGCCCACGGTGTCGTAAAAGGAATTCACTTTCTTGGCCCAGCCCTGCTGCCGCGCTTTCCACCACTGGCGAATTTCTTCCACAAACGAACTGTTGGGAGGCGATGGCCAGTCACGAATTTTTAACACCGCTTCCGAAGAAAGTTTTTCCGACGCAGCGGCCAATTCTTTACTGGCGGCCTTTAGCTGCTTCAGATGTCGTGGTAGGCCTTCGGATGGATGCAGCAACTGCTTCAGTGAACCTCGCAAGGTCCGAATGCGAATTTCGGCGAATCGCAGGTTCGAAAGATCGTCGCGCAGATTGCGAGGCTTCGCGTTTGCATCCACGCTGTCCGGTCCCCAACCCTCGGGAACAGGCCATGGCCGTTCATAGAACGGCAGTGTCAAAGCTTCTGCGGCGCGGCGATCATTGGGAGCCAGATAAACCGCGTCCGGACGAATGTTGGTTTCGCTGCAGAACGTGTGTAACCACACGGGCCAGAATTCTTCGTCTTCGGGCAGCAAGCACTGGTTGAAGACCACCAAAATGGCTTTGTCTTCGGAACCCGCTTTGCGGAAAAATTCTTTCACGGCAGCGTCGTTGTATTTTTGCTGCGTCAGCACGGCGATCAACACATCTGCCGAACGCCGCACCGCGTCGGCTCGCACCCAATTAATCCGGGCATCGCTGTCGATGTCGGGCGTGTCCAACACCAGCAATGTGGGCGGTAGTTCTGGCGCGGGTCGCCAAAATAAATCGTGGTGATCAGATTCTTCCAACGCCGAATCCGCGCCGGTCCATTCGTGCAGCACGAAGTCGGGAAAGATTTCCTGCAAGTCGTGCTTCTGAGTGAACCCATCGGGCACTAGGCAAACCGGATGTTTGGTGCCAGAGGCCATCGGGCTGGTGGAACTGGCTTTGCAGCCGGCGAGGTGATTGAAGGTGACGCTCTTTCCGATGTTGGTTCCGCCGACCACGGCGGCCACTAGCCACGGTTCGCTGCCGAGCTGTGGCATCAGTTTTTGTCGCAACAAGGCGTACCATTCTTGCCCGTCTAGGTTGTCGGGACGCAGAAAACCGGCTTTCTCCTGCAATGCATGCAGTCCCCCGTAGACGCGTTGCGTGGCCGCCGCGATCTGATGAAAGGTGGTTTGGAGGTCTTGGTCGGTAGGCATGAAAATTAAAACAAGACAGGGCAATGGGGCAATGGGGCACTGAGCTGATGTGGTTCGTCATCGGCAGGCGAAGCTTCGGCTGCGATCAGCCAACGAAACGAACCACAGGACGGTCGATATCTGGCAGACGCGGACGATTGTCTGCAACCGACCCACATTTTGCAAAACGGATTGCCGAATCTGCCCCCGTTCTCTGTTTTCGGCATTGCTGTCGAGAAAACCGGTTCGCCGACAGGGGACACTTTATTAACGGCGTTCTTTCTGCGATCG
>JBDNHJ010000254.1:0-33823 GCA_041688835.1 Fuerstiella sp. | reverse complement strand
GTGGTCAGTGGTCAGTGGTCAGTGGTCAGTGGTCAGTGGTCAGTCGGACAAGCATACCGGTTATAGCGGGTATGCCAGCACGCCAACATGGGGCGACGGCCGCAGGCGTTTTTATCAGTGATTCACCGGCGGCTACGTTCCGGAGTGGTCGATGCTGGAACTGAGGTTGTGCGTTTTCAGACCCGGCCTCCTTAAATTTGGTCCGAACACCGTTGCAAAACGGTTTCAACGTCGCCGTCTCCGTTCAACCCCCTCTGAACGGTGACGGCGATTTCTATTTGCGGTTGCGGTCGAATTTCATCTTCCGGGCGATTCATGTCAAGACGCAAAAAGCCACCTGCCGGAAGTCGCCTCAGTCCAGCAGGTTTTCAAGACCCCGCGACCTGGCTACCGGGCTTTATCGCTTATCTGGAAGCGGAATGCGGGATGGCGCAAAACACGGTCCTCGCGTACCGTCGCGACCTCGAAAAATTCTTCAACTGGAATCAAGAACACGCTCGCAAAACAGTGCATCAGGTGGATATCGAAACGATGACCGCGTTTCTGGACCATCTGCAAAACTGTGATCTGGCCAGTAGCAGCATCGCTAGAAACTTGGCCTCCATTCGCATGTTTTTCCGCTACCTGATGCTGGAATCCGTGTTGGCCGAAAGCCAGGTCGACTTAATCAGCTCTCCCAAACTTTGGCAAAGACTTCCACGTGTCCTCAGTCCTGACATGGTGAATGAATTGCTGAACGCTCCGATTGGTTCGTCAGATCGATACTACCGACGCGATCGAGCGATGTTGGCGGTGATGTACGCCACCGGTTGCCGAGTTTCCGAAGTCACCGGCTTAAAGCTGACCGACCTGAACATGACCGAACGTTACGCGCGGTGTACGGGTAAGGGCAACAAGCAGCGCATGGTGTCGCTGACTCCGGTTGCCATCCAGGCAATCACGCAGTATCTGAGCATCGAACGGTCGGACATGGTGACCAATGCCGTCGGCGACGAAGGTTGGCTGTTTGTGACTCGCAGCGGTCGCCGTATGAATCGCGAAACCGTCTGGGCACTCATTCAGCGATACGCCATTCGATCCGGTTGCGGATCAGAAATCAGCCCGCATACATTGCGACATAGCTTCGCCACGCACCTGCTAGCCGGCGGTGCGGATATTCGAGCGTTGCAGGAAATGCTGGGCCACGCCAACATTCGCACCACCCAGATCTATACCCACGTCGATCACACCAGACTCAAAAGCGTGCATTCGAAGTGCCATCCACGCGGATAGCTCCGGAAAGCATGTTGAACCATAGATTTCACAGTTCAACACAGATGGGTGCGCTCGCGGGGGCTGGTCCTACACGCTGACTGTCGTCGGCGGCGTCTCACGACTGGCTTCCACCACAGCACATCCGCAGCTGTCGCTCCAGACATTGACCGAAGTCCGGCACATGTCGAGCACTCGGTCGACGGCGATAATGATCCCTTGAGCCTCCAATGGAAGTCCCACGGCCTGCAGCACGATCGCCATCATGACGAGGCCCGCATGCGGAATCCCGGCGGCTCCGATACTGGCGATCAATGCGGTGAACGCGACGGTGATTTGCTGAGCCAGCGAGAGATCGAAACCGGCGGTGGCCTGAGCGATAAACATGACCGCCACGACTTCGTACAGTGCCGTGCCGTCCATGTTGATGGTGGCTCCCAGCGGTAGCACAAACGAGCTGGTGCCGTTGGACACCCCCGCTCGATTTTCGACGCAGCTCATGGTCAGCGGCAACGTGGCATTCGACGACGCCGTGGAAAACGCGGTCAACAACGCGGGACTCATGTGCTGCGCGTATTGCCACGGGTTGCGTTTCCCGAACAGCTTCAACACGATCGGCAGAATCACCGCCGCATGAAACAGCAACGCCGCAAAGACCGTCAACATGTACCATGCCAGAGTCTTAAAGATGGCTAGTCCTTGAGTCCCCGTGGCGTAGATCATGAATGCGGCCACGCCGATCGGTGCCAGACTGATCACGGCAGCCGTCATGCGCATGGTGACTGCAAACGCGGATTCGAAGAGTTCCTTCAGTCGCCGGCCGTGTTCTCCACCGACAAAGTTAATAAACATGCCCGTCAGAATCGCGAACGAAATGATCGACAAAAATTCGCCGCCAGCAATTGCCGCAAAGGGGTTCTCGGGAATCAATCGATTGATCTGTTCATAGATAATTTCCAACAGCGACTGATCAGCTGGTTCAATCGTTTTTCCGCCTCCCGGCAAAATGGCTCCGACGCCTGGCCGAATCAAATTCACCAATACCAAACCGGTCGTGATTGCCAAAAAACTGGTACTCACGTAATACAGAATCGTGCGACTGAACATTCTGCCGAAGTTTCCTTGTCCGCCCAGACCGGTGACTCCGGTCACCAGGGAAGTCAGAATCAAAGGCACGGTCACCATCTTTAGCAAACGCAGAAACAGGTCACCGATCGCCTTGGCAATCGTAATCACCTTGCCGCCAATTCCTGTCGGATGATCGGTCGCCAGATTTTGCCAAAAAGCGGGCAGCTTGCCATTTTCTGAAGTGATGGTTGTGACGGCAGGAATTCCATTGTGCGATCGTTGCCATGTCACCGACGAACCATCCATGCTGGCTGCGAAACGAGCTTTTGTATCCGTCACTTTAATTGGTTTGCCATCAGCCAATGACAACTGTTCGGCCAGCTTGGGAAAGCTGTCTAAGAACTGCTGCTGATTTTTGAAGACCTGCGAATACAACACTTCATGATCAGCGTCGCCGGTCGCTTCCGTCAGTGTCAGAACATCGCCGTTACTCTCAACTGTCGCAATCACCGGAGTCTCGACACGGACGTCTCCCGGATTCACCAGCACGCCAATGACGGTCCCGATGATCATCGCCACTAGGATCTGAATGTGCAGCGGATAACGCGTGGCGGATGTCTCAGCAGATGACATAGTGCGGTGGTTTCAACGGAGGTCGGTGCGGAAGGTTCGATCAAACCTGAGCACACATTACACACGACCATCGCACAGGCAGCAATCGAGTTCGGAGACTGCACGCCGTCCGGGTGCGTTTATGGGTGGCCGGGGCTGGACTGAACGAAGTGCAGCAAGCCCCAAGGTTTCGCTCGTACCTCGTCCCAACCCTAGGCCACTCTTCCCGCCTTCACGCCTTCACGATCATTGATGAACGCTCCCGTGCCGCTATTGGCGCTCAGCAGCGGTCGCGGCGGCCGCTGTGCGCTGAGCATCCGTGGTCACGATTGTCACCTGCAGTCGACTTTCCTCAGCCGCAATAATTTCCAACGTTCCGCTGTGCTGAACGGGTGCGGTCCACATAAACGCGGTGCCCGCCAGTTGCAGGTTCAGATCTTCACCCGGCATCAGTTTGTGGCTGGGAAAATCGCGAGCGGAAACCATCAGACTCAGTCCCCATGTCCGAAAGATCTCAGAGAAACGGCTACCGGTGACGGCCTCCAAACGTCCCGTTCCGGGTTGAGGACAGCATACCAATGTGCGCAACGTGTCCGCTGGCATTTGCTGCAGCGTGGAATTCAGAAACAAGCAGGCGGCGGCACGCGCGGGTCCGCGGCGCAAGGATCTCTGCTGCAAACTATCCGGAATCACGAGCGGAAAACGATGAGGTTCGCGCGTGAAACCAGCCAGCCGCGTCTTCAGATTATCGCTGGCCGGATGAATCTGCAGTTCCAAGCAATGCGCGATAGCTTCGTTGAGCCAGCCGGGCAACTGTTGCTGATGTTCCGGTTCTGCCTGACCGATCGCGCAAAACGTGGCGGCATGCGCCAATTCATGAGCCAACACGGCATCCAGCTCGCGACCTTGGGGCAGCAGACAATCCAAGTACACGATATCGCCGCCAGTGTCTGCGCAGTTTTCAGACCGCAATCCCGACAAAAAATCGTCCGGGCGAACGCAGCCTGTGATGGGCTGCTGGTTGGTTTCCGTCAAATCATCTGTGGACAGTCGGGCCAAGACAAAGGACAGCCGCCCGTCTTCGTCCAGATCTGTGATGGGACCGATCCGCGATTCCACAAAATCCAAAACTCGCCCTTCTGTTTGTTGAATCACTTGGCTGGCGACCGCAAACGCCGCTCGACCAGCCGCCGCTGCGTCCTGTGGACGGAAAGCGGTTTCGTCGCCATCCACCAGAAACACAGACACGCGTCGACCGCGAGCGATCTCAGTCGCCAGCACGTGGCGATCATGCACGCGGTGAGCATAGAAGCAGGGAACGACAAAACGCCGCCGTCGCGGATTCGGCAAAGTCGCCAGCGGCAGCGCAACACGATCGGTTAAGACTTCAGGCAGCATTACAGCGTGCGACTCGTGATCACCTTCGGGAAGCTGCGCCGCCAGCGGGGCGTCCCAACTGTTCGGAAACGTCAGCACCTGATGACTGCCTGTTAGCAAAGGGGCGGCCTGCAGATCGATGGCATCCTGGGCATGATCAGGACGCCACGATAAACGAAGCTGATGCCGATGAGCGGACTGATCCAGACTGCCAACCAGCACCGACGTGCCGGGTGCCAATCGCAGGGTCGCTCGACGATCATCGTCGCTGGGCAGCACCGCAGACGTGGTGTGAAACGATTGCGGAGTTGAATCGGGCGTTGAATCGGGAGTTTTCGAAACAGAGTCGCCGAAGAATGGAAACGGACTCCGGAAGGCAGCGACAAGCATAATCAGCAGCAAAATTTTCGTCGACCTGTCACCCACTCGGCACACCTCGGTTTATTGCGGATCTGATTTGGATCATCAACAACAGCGAACCACCCACACTTGGGTTATCGAGAGGCGTCGGTGTGGCACTTGATGGAATCAGTGGTGCAGGCAGACTGGACCTGCAACCGCCGGGCAAACAGGCATCGTGTTTCTGTGTTCAGCAGAATCCGCCAGTTCCCCGTAGTCCGAGTAACCGGTTGCCTGAAGAGGGCCGGGAGTCTTTTTCGGACGAAAACACTTGTGTTTCAGTTGTGGCAAGGGCCGAAAAAGACTCCCGACCCTTTCCACCGTCACCTGACTGTGATGCTCAGGCAATCTACAGGGGTCTGCTCGAGACGTCGGGTCGTTCGTCTCGTAACAACAAATCCCAAGCGGGTGACTTTTCGCAACGCAACAACACGGGGCACCTTGCTTGTTCGCTCGCTCAAAAGACCCACAGAGATGGCTTTTTTGCGGGGAATTCCTTTCTCAAGGGTCCGACTACCGATATATGATAAGGGCACGTTCCGAAATACGTTCGGAACTCTGCTGTCTGATTCGGGCTGATGCCAACCACTGTTCGGTCTACCGAAAGGGTTTCTTATGCGGTTTCCGCAATTCACTGTTGCTAAGTCTTTGCTAACAATCACCGCCGCGTTCAGCATCTTGAGCAGCGGTGTTTCAACTGCCGGTGCGACCGACAGCAGCGTTCTGCCGCTGGTGGTCAAGCAACACACAACGCCCAACGGCCAGCAGTACTTTGCTGTCGCCGTGAAGCCGACAGACGTTTTGTTTTCCACGGTTCGGCGGCATGTCGTACTGATGGATACATCGGCGAGCCAAACAGGCACGATTCGTGAATCGTCACTGGCTTTGGTTTCGAGAATCACCGCCGAACTTTCACCGCAGAGTCAGCTGCAGATTCTGGCCATTGATACCCAGTGCGTGCCAATGACCGACGGCTTCGTACCCACAACGTCTCGTGAAGTCAACGACGCTTTACAACAACTGTCGTTGCGGACTCCACTGGGAGCGACCAACCTAAAATCAGCGTTCACCTGCATTTTGGCAGCGGCTGATCAACAGCCGACATCGGTCGTCTACATTGGCGACGGAATGACATCGCGTGATGTCATCATGAACGAAGAACTGCAAACATTGCTGGCCGAACTGGCGGATCGAAACATATCGGTGCATTCGCTGGTTCTGGGGCCTCGAACAAGCCTGACCCTGCCCGGCATCCTCGCCAACCGAACCGGCGGAACCGTCGCCACGGTGAAGTCAGGACACGAAGCCGTCGCCGCACAAACCGTGGCTCTGGCGCTTACTGTCGCACCTGTCACTGCTCAGGACTTCGCGGTTGATGGCCAGCCGCTGTCGATCACTGGTTCGCAATCCTGCTTCCTTCGTCCAGATCGTCACACGGTCTTGCACGGTCAGGGCTCGTTCGGCCAGTTCCGCAAAATCACCGCGCGCACTCAGACGGGAACCACAACTTGGACAGCCGACAATTCCAGCCAAGTCAACGGCGGTCCAGAACTGAAACAGTTCGTCGACCGCATCACCGCCTCCCACGGCACAAACGCTCCGATCACAAGCCTTGAAGACCTGAACGTCGCGGAAGCACGATTCACAGCCGACATGCAACAGTCGCTGGCCGCAGCCGATTTCCTCGAACGACGCGGCAACGATTTGGCAGCGAACAACTACCGCAAGCAAGTGGCCACGCTCACAGGATTCGTGCAGCCACCTGCAGGCTTTGCAGACGATGCCGTCACACCTGCTCCTCAGCCACCAGCCGCTGAATTCGAACCCCTTGAGGCCGCACCGTCACCATTCGCGGATGAACCACCGCTGCCCGCAGAAGCAGGTGAAATCGATGCGGCTCCAGTCCCCAAGGCCCAAACAGAATTCCCCCCCGAGAGCAACTTTGGGGCTCCTGAACAAAACCAGTTTCCCGCTGCAGAAGCCGCTGATCCGCTGAACGATGTCGAAACCGCCATTCAGCTGCAGACTCAGATCTTGGTCTCTGAAACGAACCAAGCCATCGAGAATGCGAACGACTTGGGCTTCGAGCAACCGGACTACGCGATTAGCCTATTGAAGGACACGCTGGAAACGATCAAAGCATCGAACGACATCAGCCAAGCCGTCCGCAATCAACTGGAAACCAGAATTGTGAGGGCGTTAAGCGGCGTCCAAAACCGCAAAGACGTCAACGCTCAAATGCAGCGTCAGGCAGCGATTCAGGAAGCCGTTTCAGAATCACAAAAAGCGACTTTGCAGGAAGAGAAACTGGAAGAAGAACGCCTCGCGATTCTGATCGACCAAGTTCGTGGTCTACTGCAGCATGGTCGCCATGGAGACACCAACGGATTCGAAGACGGAGAAACGGTGTCTCGAATAGCACTGAACGTTCGGCCGGGCAACGGCCCCGCCACGCAAGCTTTGGTGATGTCGGAATCTCTCGGACAACTTTCAAAAGCCTACAACCTAGTCAACCTTCGTCACGACCGCTTTCTGGAAGTGCTGTATCAGGTCGAACTGTCGCACGTGCCATTCCCGGACGAACCACCAATTCAGTACCCCCCAGCAGACGTCTGGCGATCACTGTCTTTGACACGTATACCGCGCTACGAATCAGTCGACCTGCGTATCGAAAAGCCAGTCGAAAAATGGCTGCGGCAGATGTTGGACAAACCCATTCCACCACTGGACTTTCCTGGCCCAAATCCGCTCAAGGAAATCTTGGACACCATCGAAGCGTTCTACACAACCACGTACGGTGCTGGTGGCGGTGCTTCGGGCACGGACTTCCGCATGACCATTTACCCAGACTTGGCCGAGCTTGACTTGGAAGGCATCACATCGCTGGAAGACATCGAAATCCGGGACATCCGATTCGAAGGCATGACGCTGCGGAATGCTCTGCAGTTGATCTTTGATCAGACCAGCGATCCTGAGTTAACCTACGTGATCGAAAACGAAGTCTTCAAAATCACGACCTTGGCGAAGGCCGAGTCAGAAGAAAATCTTGTCACACGCGTCTATCCCGTGGCAGACTTGGTGATTCCACCCGTTGATCTGGGCGGTGGTGGTCAGGGACAAGCCGGTGGTCTGGGCGGCGGACAACAGGGCGGCGGACTCAACCAAGGCCAACAGGGTGGCGGTGGCGGTGGTGGCGGCTTTGGTGGCGGCGGCGGTGGGGGATTCATGAGTGTTCCAGATGACCTCCTAAAACAAATGCAGAATGCCGCCCAGAATGGTATCTCCACAGAAGCAATTAAGCAGCTCAAAAAAAAACCAGCGGGCAAGTAGGCTTACCGGCTGCGACACTTCCTTCTGATCATGACTTTAAGTTCGTAGTCCCGTCTTCAGCCGGAATCGATCGTAACAATCCGTGCAAGTTCCGCCTCAAGGCGGGACTACGAACGCAAGGAACCGTTGAATCGGGTGGCATTGGACGTTCAACGTCCATCGATCACGCCAGCCGTCACACCCTCGAAAAAATCCCGCGGTCGTCCGTCTTGCGACGGCCGACGGTGATTCCCGTGGTGTTCGTTCAACAACCCGCAGCCAACGGGCCGCCTCGTGCGGCCCCGGACGCTGTGCGGGCTGAGCAACTGCTGCGATCTGTGATCGACTCTGATAAACCACCGGCGTTGGCTTGGAACGATGTGTTTCAAGGCAATCCCGTCGGGGCCAGTGTGCTGGCCATTGCGTTGACTCATCTGCGGAATGACAATCGCCACGACGATGTGATTGCGGGACTGGAAGCCGCGATTCGGAACGACCACGCTCAACCGTGGATGTACGATGTGCTGGCGATTGAAATGAAAATCGCCGGGCGACCGCAACAACAGATCGATCGCGTGCTGACTTCCCGCATTGATTTCGCCCCCGGCAATCAAGCTCAAATGCTGATCACAGCATCAATGCTGGCGGGCTTTGATGCTTTCGATCGGGCAATTGAGATTTGTCGTGAGGCGGCCAAACGCACGCCATGGGAACCCACCGTCTGGGCGGCCGCTCGAAAAATCGCCGATCGCAGCCAGAATCCGGAATCCATCATCTGGTCCAGAACAGGCACCATCCAGCATGTCTGGAGTGGCGATTACCAGACGCTGCACCAGATCTGTGAAATCGAATTGGATGACTTGGAAAGCCAGCTGACTTCGGACGGACAACCAAAACTGGCCCGTCAGCTGCGTCGTGAAACACAGGCTGCCCGACAGCGTGACCTGCGAATCATAATTCAATGGACGGGGGACGCAGACTTGGATCTGAGTGTCATGGAACCAGACGGCCAGCTGTGTTCACGAAAAGTGCCTCTGACAGCCAACGGCGGCATCCTGATCCAGCAAAGTGATGGTGGCAAAGAACGAGGTCTCCATACCGAAGAATACGTTTGTCCGCTGGCCAAATCTGGCGAATACACGGTCAAAGTGCAGCATATCCATGGCAGAATCATTCGAGGGGCCGTGACCATCACCCACATTCGCTACGAAAACTCAAGCCACGAAATCAAATCGCAACTCATCGAAACCGGCGTCGTCGAACACAACGTCACGGTGAAGATTGAAGTCAATCGCGGTCGAGCGAAGTAGTTCCTTCCTGCCGGGAAGGAATTCGCAACGGGGTAGGCAATAGAAGCAGATACGCGAAGGGATGGAGTTGCGCGAGCGGACCGAAAGTCAGGCCCAGCCTGCCAAAAAGACCGTAAGCTGGATCTGCCAATCGCTCACGCCCAAACCCGGAACGACTCAAGTCGTTCCGCGACAACGTCTTAGAAAGTTCTGTACGCTTCTGGCACGCTCTTCGCTTTACGGGAAGGCTCAGGCAGATTGCTGCCAGTTAGACACTCAACGTGCGCTCGCCCCCTTTCAGTTGTAAATCGGGTTGTAATAGAGGAGAAACCGTGGCTAAGTTATTGACGTTCGACGAAGAGGCACGCAAAGGCCTGCTTTCCGGCGTTTCCAAGCTTTCCCGAGCTGTCGCCAGTACGCTGGGACCTCGTGGACGAAACGCAGTTCTGGACAAAGGTTGGGGTGCTCCGAAGGTCACGAAGGACGGTGTCACCGTTGCTGAAGACATCGAGCTAGAAGACCCCTATGAAAATGTGGCCGTGCAACTGGTTAAGGAAGCCGCTTCCAAAACCAACGAGGTTGCCGGAGACGGAACGACAACTGCAACGGTTTTGGCCGAAGCAATCTACCGACACGGATTAAAATACATCGCCGCTGGCTGTGGCGCGATGTCGCTGACTCGCGGTGCTCAGAAAGCAGTCGACGCTGTCACTGCCGAACTGGCCAAAATGTCAAAGCCGGTCAAGGCGAATGACCGAGACCAGATTGCTCGAGTGGCTTCGATTGCAGGTAACAACGATCCTGAAATCGGTGAAATTTTGGCAGACGCTTTGCTGAAAGTCGGCAAAGACGGCGTCATCACGGTCGAAGAAGGCCGCCAAGTGACGACAGAAGTCACACTGGTTGAAGGGATGCAGTTCGATCGCGGCTATTTGTCGCCGCACTTCATCACTAATGAAGACGATCAGGAATGCGTGCTAGAAAACTGCCGCGTTCTGATCCACGAAGAAAAGATTTCAGCAGCCAAAGATCTGGTTCCGGTCTTGGAAGCAATCTCCAAAGACGGCTCACCGCTGCTGATCATTGCCGAAGATATAGAAGGCGAAGCCTTGGCGACTCTGGTTGTCAACAAGATGCGTGGAATCGTCAAGGTCGCTGCTGTCAAGGCTCCGGGCTACGGCGATCGTCGCAAGGCGATGCTGGAAGATCTGGCCGTGCTGACCGGTGGCAAAGCGTTCTTCAAAGACCTCGGTATCAAGCTGGACAAAGTTCAGTTGTCCGATCTGGGCAAAGCCAAGTCCATTCGCATTGACGCCGACAAAACCATCGTGATCGAAGGTGGTGGTAAGAAGGCTGACATTGCTGGTCGAGCGGAACAGATTCGTCGAGAAATCGAAAACACGGACAGCGAGTACGATCGCGAAAAGTTGCAGGAACGTCTGGCCAAATTGGCTGGGGGCGTCGCTGTGATCAAGGTCGGAGCGGCCACTGAAACTGAAATGAAGGAACGCAAGGACCTTGTCGACGATGCTTTGGCAGCCACACGGGCCGCCATCGAAGAAGGCATTGTGCCCGGCGGTGGCGTTGCTTTGCTGCGATGCGGTGGAGCGATTGCGGCACTGGGCCTGAAGGGCGACGAAGCTCTGGGTGCGGAACTCATCAGCAATGTGTTGGAAATGCCTCTTCGCATGATCGCTTCCAACGCAGGCCTCGATGGAGCTGTCGTTGCGAACCGAGTCAAGAAGGAGAAGAAGGTCAATTACGGCTACGATGCCATGAACAACCAATACGGCGACATGATTGCCTTTGGTGTTGTGGATCCTGCCAAAGTTGTGCGAACTTCGCTGCAAAACGCCACCAGCGTGGCTGCTTTGTTGCTGACCACCGACTGCATTATCGTCGAAGAACCATCCACGGATGAACCGGGCGGCGACGATCACCACCATGACCACGACGGTGGAATGGGCGGCATGGGCGGAGGAATGCCAGGCATGGGTGGAATGGGCGGCATGCCCGGCATGATGTAAACCACTGGCGACGATGTTCCCGGTCAGCAGGGCCGGGAGCATCTCTGTGATCCAAAACAAAACAGCCGCGATGCGGCGTTCCTCTAAAACAATCAAATTCCATACGGAGTCTTTCCCTGATGAAAATCAATCCTCTTGATGACCGCGTTGTAGTCAAAGCTGATGAAGCCGAAGAAACCACGGCTGGCGGAATCGTGCTGCCGGATGCTGCCAAAGAAAAGCCTCAACGGGGTACCGTGGTCGCTGTTGGACCAGGTCGCCTGATGGACAGTGGCGAACGCGCTCCTCTGAGCGTTGTTGTTGGTGACAAAGTTCTGTTCGGCAAGTACGGCGGCACAGAAATCGAAGTTGACGGCGAAGAAGTCAAGATTCTTCGCGAAAGCGACATCCTGGCAAAGGTTGTTTAATCGCAGAGTTTTCAGTCGACAGTTTGCAGTTTTCAGAACAGGCCGTTGGGCCTTCTGGAAACAGCAGCACTGTTGGCGGCCTTATAAGTCAACTCTGAACACTGCAAACCGAACACTGAAAACTATTCCGAAGGAATCTGAACGTGGCAAAACAACTTTTGTTCGACGACCCCGCTCGCCTGAAGCTGCAGAGTGGCATCGAAACCCTAGCGAAGGCTGTTGCGGTCACGATGGGGCCAACCGGTCGCAACGTGATCATTGACAAGAGCTTCGGCAATCCTGTCGTCACCAAAGACGGTGTGACCGTCAGTAAAGAAGTGGAACTGGAAGACCCATTCGAAAACATGGGTGCGAAGCTGCTTAACGAAGTGGCCAGCAAGACCAGTGATATTGCTGGTGACGGAACGACAACAGCCACCGTGTTGGCTCGAGCGATCTTTCAGGAAGGTCTCCGAGGAATTTCTTTGGGTGCCAACCCAACGGTTGTTCGGCGCGGCATCGACAAAGCTGTCGAAGTGGCTTTGGAAAGTATCGAAAAGCTGGCTCAGCCGGTGAATTCCAAAGAACAGGTCGCTCAAGTGGGCGCGATCTCGGCCAACAACGACCGGGCGATTGGCGATATGATTGCCGACGCTATGGAACGTGTCGGACGAGACGGTGTGATCACCGTCGAAGAAGGCAAAGCCAACGACACTACACTCGAATTCGCCGAAGGGATGCAGTTCGATAAGGGTTACATTTCACCGTACTTCGTCACCAGTGCCGAAGACATGAAATGCGTGATGGAAGATTGCCTGATTCTGCTGTTCGAAAAGAAGATCTCCAGCCTGCGGGATCTTGTGCCGTTGCTGGAAAAAGTGGCTCAGGCCGGTAAAGAGCTGCTGATCGTCGCGGAAGACGTTGACAGCGAAGCCCTGACAGCACTTGTCATCAACAAGCTGCGTGGCATCCTGAAAATCTGTGCTGTGAAAGCACCGGGCTTCGGAGATCGACGTAAAGCCATGTTGGGCGATCTGGCTGTGTTGACCGGCGGAACTCTGATTTCAGAAGATCTCGGCATCAAGCTCGATACTGTCGAACTGGCTCAACTGGGCACGGCTCGCAAGGTGGAAGTCGCCAAAGACAGCACAACCATCATCGAAGGTGCGGGCGATGTCAAAGCCATCAAGGCACGCATCCAACAGATTCGCGATCACATCGAAAAGACAGACAGCGACTACGATCGTGAGAAGTTCCAAGAACGACTGGCGAAGCTGACAGGCGGTGTGGCCGTAATTTCTGTGGGAGCCGCCACAGAAACGGAAATGAAGCAAACCAAGGCTCGCATGGAAGACGCCTTGCATGCGACACGTGCTGCTGTGGAAGAAGGCATTCTGCCTGGCGGTGGCGTAGCGTTGCTGCGAGCTGTCGAAGCGGTTGAAAACATGAAGCTGGAAGGCGACGAAGCTCTAGGCTGCCAGATCATCGCCAAGGCGTTGACAGCACCGATTCGTCAAATTGCAGCGAACAAAGACATGGACGGCGCAGTTGTGGCAGACGAAGTCCGCCAACTCAAGGGTGCCCAAGGTTTCAACGCGGCGACTGGCGAATACACAGACATGCTGAAAGCCGGTATTTTGGACCCCGCCAAAGTCGTTCGCAGTGCCCTGTCTCATGCGGCTTCCATTGCTGGCTTGATGCTGACCACTCAGGTTCTCGTCACTCGCACAGACGATGCTGATGGCGGCACCAAAGCGAAAGTTGCTGGTGCCGTTCGATAGTGTTTGGCAACCAGACCAAACGCGTGCATGTCGACTGACAGACAGCCTTGCGGCGACAGTCGGCACAAGATAATCAATCACGGGGTACCACTTTGGTGCCCCGTTTTTTATAACACGTGTCAAAGACAGTCGACAGCTCAACCACGGACCGGAAGTGACGATGGCAACTCAGACTTGCTACTACGAAATTCTCAGCGTGTCACGCACTTCGTCGGACGGTGAGATCAAGAAGGCCTACAAGAAACTCGCCATCAAGTATCACCCGGATCGCAATCAAGGGGATGACGCGGCGGTTGAGAAATTCAAGGAAGCCTCAGAAGCGTTCGATGTCCTCAGCGATTCCACCAAACGTTCGCGCTATGACCAATTTGGACATGCTGGCGTGCAGGGTGCAGCGGGACGCGGCGGTGGAGGCGGATTCCACGACGTCAACGACATCTTTAGTGCTTTCGGAGACATCTTCGAAGGGTTCGGGTTCGGTGGTGGTAGCGGCGGAAAAAGTCGTGGTCGCAGTGGTGCCCGAAAAGGGGCTTCGCTGGAAACCACCATCGTTTTGGAACTGCCAGAAGCGGCATCCGGATGTACACGAGAACTCGAAGTTTCACGACGCGAAACTTGTGAAACCTGTGATGGCTCGGGAGCCAAAGCGGACAGTCAGGCGGTCAGTTGCAGCACCTGCGGTGGTCACGGGCAGGTGATTCAGTCGCAGGGATTCTTCCGAGTCCAAACGACTTGCCCGGCTTGTAAGGGCGAAGGGAAAACGGTCAAGAACCCATGCGTCGACTGTTCTGGCAGCGGTCGCAAGATGAAAACATCGACGCTGGAAATCAACATCCCAGGCGGTGTGGATAATGGGATGCAGATGCCCATTCGTGGCGAGGGAGAAGCCGGCGTCAAGGGCGGCCCGCGCGGCGACCTGCATGTGAACTTCAAAGTCAAAGAACATCCGTTGTTCGAACGCGACGGCCAAAACCTGCTGTGCCGTGTGCCAATTTCTTATTCTCAAGCAGCTCTAGGCGCAGATATCGAAGTGCCGACACTCACGGGCCGTGAATCGTTATCCGTGAAGGCGGGCACGCAACCGGGCACGGTCACCCGTTTGCGTCACAAAGGCATGCCGGACCCCAATGGTCGCCACAGCGTTGGCGATCTGCTGGTGGAACTGCAGATCGAAGTGCCCAAAAAGGTTGATGCCCGTCAGGAAAAACTACTGCGAGAACTCGCGGAACTGGAAAAGGCCAACGTCATGCCTCAACGAACGTCATTTTTTGATCACGTCAAGAGTTTCTTTGGTGGAGACGAAGAGGCGTAGTTCGGCTGCGTGAAGAGGTTCGGGAGTCTTTTGATTCACCCTCGATTCGTCCCAAAACAACAACAGCGTTAGAAATTCGGTAACACTTCAGCCGAATGAAACAGACGACAGGAGACTAGCCGTTTTGGCGCTAGCCAAAACGGCTGGAACGCAGGAAACACTTCAGACGGCTGAAGTGTTGCGTAATTCGCTGGAGTACGTCTCCGGCGTCAAATTGTGAGCCCACGGGATTTCAGGCAAAACCTGACCCCAGCAGTCAAAAATGTGAGTCCGACATGAGCACAGAAGATACTGACCAAAACGCGGCGGAAGACCAGTTCCACGAAGCTGCCGAACAATCTGACGCTGCGGAATCAAAGACCATGGATAACGAACTCGAAAACCTGCAGATCGAACACGCAGAACTGCGCGATCGGATTCTGCGGTCTCAGGCGGAGCTGGAAAATTTCCGTCGACGCACTCAACGTGAAGCCATGGACGCGATGAAGTATTCTGCGATGCCCGTCATTCGCAGCATGCTGCCGGGGATCGATAACCTTCAACGAGCGATCGCGGTGGCAGAACAAACGGGCGACGCGCAGGGATTGATCGACGGCATCAAGATGGTGTCACAACAATTCGCCGATGCGTTGAAAGCGAATTCGTGCGAAGCCATCAGCCCGGCAGGCGAAGCTTTCGATGCCAACTTTCACGAAGCACTGAGTCAAATTCCGTCGGCCGATCATGACCCCATGACAGTCTTACAGGTGGTTGAAGCAGGCTACAAGATTCACGATCGAGTGCTCAGGCCGGCCAAGGTAATGGTGTCCTGTCGTCCACCAGAACCTGCGGCTGCCAGCGACGATGACCAGTCGCCGGAATAATTCGGTATGGTTTCACATGACGTCGAATGACTTCGGTCATTCCGAGCGGATTTTCATCACAGTCAACTCTTCACCAAAGTCTCCGTCCAATGCCAACGTACGAATATCGCTGTTCTGCATGTGATCATCTATGGGAAGAGTTCGAATCGATCACGGCCAAGCCCATGGAAAAATGCCCGTCCTGCAAGAAGAAAAAAGCAGAACGCATGATCAGCGCCGGCGGTGGCATTATTTTTAAGGGCACCGGCTTCTACCAGACTGACTATCGCAGCGAATCTTACAAAAAGGGCGCCAAGGCGGATCAGAAGTCGAGCGAAACGAAGACGGAATCCAAGTCTGATTCCAAATCCAAGTCCGAGTCGTCGTCGAGTTCTTCCGGTAGCAAATCAGATTCGGGTAGTACATCAGATTCGGGTAACTCCAGCAGTTCCAGCAACTCGAAAGACTGACGATTCAGCAGCCCAGCTCAGGGCACACAGCTTATAGTGACAGCAGAAAGGTCAGATCGCATGGGGCGCGTCGGATTAGCGTTAAAAGTTCTGTTTAGCGGCGCGTTTGCAAAGCAAGTCGCCACGATCGATGCGCCTCGAGCCATTGAACAGGCACCGTCGGAACCCAAGTCAAAACCGAACCCTGTTGAGCCACCGAAACCGGTCCGCAGCGACGCCATCACGCTGCTAGCTGCCTTGCAACGTGAAGCGCGCCTGTTGGATTTTTTCAAAGAACCAATTTCGGACTACACGGATGCGCAAATCGGTGCGGCTGTGCGCGACGTGCATCGCCAGACCAACGATGTGCTCGACCGCATGTTCGCCATTCAACCTCTGCTGGATGGCCAAGAGGGCAGCACAGTCAACGTGCCATACGACGCGGATGCGGCGCAGTACAAGTTCACTGGAAACGTCACAGACAAGCGTCCGGAAAGCGGAGAACTTATGCACCATGGCTGGCGAGCCACCAAATGTGATTTGCCAAAATGGACCGGCGCTGGCGAAAGCGCGTTCGTGATTGCACCGGCAGAAGTTGAAGTACAAAGCTTATGACAACGGACTTCGCAATCGGAATCGATTTGGGCACAACCAACTGTGTATTGGCCTATACGCAGCTGAATGCCGAAACAGCAGATGTGCAACTGCTGAACATCCCTCAGCTGGTGGCACCCAACACGATCGCCGAAAAAACTTCGCTGCCGTCGTTTCTGCATCTCGGCCTCAGCAGCGACGCAGAAAGCGGCACGTGGGACGTTCCGTGGGCTCAAGCACGAACATTCGCAGTCGGCGAAGTGGCTCGACGACAATCGGCCGACCTTCCGCAACGCACCATCAGCGCAGCGAAGTCTTGGTTGTGCCACAGCAAGGTCGATCGGCACGGAGACATTCTGCCATGGAATACGCCGGACAACGTTCAAAAAATGTCGCCGGTCAATGTGTCTCGGCGATACATAGAACACCTCGTGGCTGCATGGACGGTCGCGTTTCCGGATTCACCCATCGCCGATCAACACGTCGTACTGACTGTCCCCGCGTCGTTCGACGCCAGTGCTCGGGAACTCACGCGCGAAGCCGCGCTGGCAGCTGGTCTGCCAGAAACACTGGTGCTGATCGAAGAACCCCAAGCCGCAACTTACGCGTGGCTGGACAATCAAGGCGACCACTGGCGCAAGCAATTGCAGGCCGGACATCAGTTACTGGTCTGCGACGTCGGCGGCGGAACCACGGACCTTACACTGGTCGACGTGGTCGACGAAATGGGTGAACTGCAACTGCGCCGCCGCGCGGTCGGTGATCACTTGCTAGTCGGCGGCGACAACATGGATCTCACGCTGGCCTTCCATGTTTCGCAACTGTTCAAAGCACAAAAGAACATCGACCTCGATCCATGGCAGTCCGTATCGTTGTGGCACGCCTGTCGCGCGGCCAAAGAAGCGTTGCTGGCAGAAGATGGCCCGGACACATTTCCCGTCGCCATTCCGGGACGCAGCAGTCGACTCATCGGCGGCACCGTGGCCGTCGATGTAAATCGTGAAGCCATCAGCGATCTACTGGTGAATGGATTTTTCGCCACCTGTCAGCTGTCGGACAAACCAACTCGGCAGCGTTCGTCGGGATTTCAGGAACTGGGCCTGCCGTTCGAAACAGAAACCGCCGTCACAAAACATCTGGCGGCGTTTTTGGCCAGAAACGGGGACGAAGGAACCGCGTCCGCTCAGCCATCACACGTGCTGTTCAATGGTGGCGTCTTCAAAGCCGCCAAGCTAAAGGGCCGACTGCTGCAACAAATGGCAGACTGGTTTCCGAACGCCCCGCGTGAACTGGATGGCAATCGCGACCTAGACTACGCGGTGGCTCGCGGGGCAGCGTTCTACGCATGGAACAAACACAACGGCGGCATCCGAATTCGCGGCGGTGCGGCTCGATCGTATTACATCGGAATCGAAACCGCAGGACTCGCCATTCCCGGTGCCCCACGACCACTGAGCGCGCTGTGCGTTGTTCCACATGGGATGGAAGAAGGTAGCCAGGCCGACGTGCCGGGCGATGGGATCGGCCTTGTTGTCGGTGAACGAGCCACGTTTCGGTTCTTCAGTTCTGTGGTCAGAAAAGATCAACCGGGTCAGCGATTGCAGCATTGGTCGGAAGACGAGCTTGTCGAAACCGATTCGATGGAGGCCGAATTGACAAAGACGGATGGGATCGAAGACGAATACGTACCGGTTCGGTTCGAATCCAAAATCAACGAACTGGGCATCTTCGAACTGTGGTGTGTTCACACAGAATCCGACGCCCGCTGGAAGCTAGAATTCAGCGTCCGCGACGACGCGGATATGGATATGTAAGGCCAACGGCCGATTTCGGCACCGCGGTTTTCCGTTCCGGCTTACCCTAACCTGTTAAAAATTTGGTCTTGACGGACACATTCGATTGCGCAAATATTGTTCTGCAGAGAACCAAATCCGTGAGCAACACTGACAGCCATCCAGATGACACTCGCAGTCGCTTTGTCGTCGGCATCGACTTGGGCACCACCAATTGTGCCGTCTGTTATTTGGACACTCAGGAATCGGATTCAGAAATTCGTCACTTCGAGATCGCTCAACTGGTTGCCCCCGGCCAAGTCGAAACACGATCCACGCTGCCGTCGTTTCATTACGAACCCGCCGCCGGTGCAGACTCCGCCGCTTCCCTGACACTGCCGTGGCCCACCGACGATCGCACTTACGCGGTCGGAACTTACGCGCGCGATCATGGACGGATGGTGGCCGGGCGGTTGATTGAATCGGCCAAGTCGTGGCTGTGTCATTCCGGGGTCGACCGCAAATCGGCGATGTTGCCGTGGCATGGAGCGGCCGATGCGGAATCATTATCACCGGTCCAAGCCAGTGCTCGGTATCTGCAGCATCTTCGAGAAGCGTGGGACGCCAGCTTCCCCGATGCTCCGCTGGCCAAACAGGATGTCACGCTGACGATTCCTGCGTCGTTCGATGAAGTGGCTCGCGAACTAACGGTCACGGCCGCTCGCCAAGCCGGACTTCCCCGGATCGTGTTAATCGAAGAACCGCAGGCGGCCTTCTATTCGTGGGTCAACGTTCACCGCGACGATTGGGAACAACACGTTGCCGCAGGACAAAAAATTCTGATCTGTGACATCGGCGGCGGCACCGCCGACTTCACTCTCATCAATGTCGAACCAGCGGATGATGAACGCCTGCAGTTTCATCGCGTGGCCGTGGGCGACCACTTAATTCTGGGCGGCGATAACCTAGACCTCGCGTTAGCGCATTTCATCGAACGCAAACTGAAAGGCGACGGCAAACTGGAACCGCGTCAGTTTAGCGTGTTGGTACCCACCTGCCGCCATGTGAAAGAAGTTCTGCTGACCGAAGACGCGCCTGCATCGTTTACCGTGTCGCTGCCGGGTTCTGGCTCCAAACTGATTGGCGGCAGTCTACAGGTGGAAGTCACCCGCGACGAAGTCCGCCAGCTATTGATCGAAGGTTTTTTGCCACCGACAACGTTGGACGACAAACCCGCGCGACGTCAATCGGGCTTTCAGGAATTTGGCCTTCCGTTCGCCGCCGATGCTGCGATCACAAAGTACCTCGCCGCGTTTCTGCAGGCGCATCAATCCGGCAGCGATGCGACGACTGCTCAACCAGACATCATTCTGTTCAATGGTGGTTTTTTTGCGTCAGCGGCACTGCAGCAGCGGCTGCTGAGCGTGCTGAGTTCATGGTTTGGCGACGACTGGACGCCGCGTATCTTGAACAACGACCGATTGGATCTCGCGGTTGCTCGCGGAGCCGCGTACTTCGGTATGGTTCGTCGCGGCGTGGGGATTCGCATCGTGGCGAGCCTCGCCAGAACCTACTACGTGGGCGTCGAAAAAGAGGGCCAGCCAGCGGCGATGTGCTTGGTTCCTGCGGGAGCCGAAGCTGAAGACACGAACGCCATCGACCGCGAATTTGAAGTGCGAACGGGCGAACCCGTGGAATTTCCGATCTACGTGTCCAGCACGCGCCTGACTGACAAGCCGTCGCAGTTGGTGGAGATCAATGCCGAACAGATGTCAGCGTTGCCTCCGATCCGCACGACGCTGCAGTCGCGAAGAAACAGCGAACACAGCACGATTCGGGCCACACTGTCTGCGCGGTTGACGGAAATTGGCACGCTGGAAGTCTGGTGCAATCAGGTCGACGATTCGCGGCGCTGGCAGCTGCAGTTTGACGTTCGCAGTGCGACAGAAACGGACCGCGACGCCCATACGGGAATTGCAGAACATGGCGGAATCGTCGATCAGGAAATGATCGACACAGCCGCGAACGTTGTGCTGGGTGTCTACGGTCCGCACGGCAGCGACAAACCTTCGGCATTGATGAAAAATCTGTCTGCAGCCTTGGGGCAGAATAAAACAGACTGGCCGCCATCGCTGTTGCGCAGTTTGTGGAGTGTGCTGATGCAGCACGAATCAGCGCGCAGAAAAAGTCCGAACCACGAAACCCGCTGGCTGAATTTGCTGGGTTATTCTCTGCGACCCGGCTATGGCATGGCAGCTGATGATTGGCGAGTGTCCGAAACGTGGGCTGCCGTGCGCGGCAAGTTGGCCAATAATACAGCGGATGCCGTCGCCGAATGGCGCATTCTAAGTCGTCGGATCGCGGGCGGACTGACCGCCGGTCAACAGCACGAACTGGCTTCCCCCATTCTAGCGTTAATTCGTCAACAGCATCGACAGGTAATAACGGGCGCTGGGAAAGCTGGCAAGTACGCGGCGAATAACCACGAAGCGTCAGAAATTTGGCGGATGCTGGGCTCGCTCGAATTACTGGACAGAAAAACTCACGCAGAACTGGGCCAGATCATTCTCGATTTCCTGCCGAAGAAAAAGTTTGCCGCCATCCAGCCAGCACTCACGTGGGCCTTGGGGCGAATCGCCGCTCGCGTGCCAACATATGGCCCCCTAAACAGCGTGCTGGCAGTGGATGTTGTGGAACGCTGGATCGAACGCCTGATCGACATCGCCGACTGCAGTGATCCTGTCACTCAACTATCGCTGATGCAAATGGCACGCCGCACGGGAGACCGCTATCGCGACATCAACGCGGCGCTGCGCAGCGACGTGATCGGAGAACTGCAACGCGGTCAAGCACGCCAACATCTCATCGATCTGGTGCAAGAAGTCGGCACCCTAGAATCAGACGAAGCCAGCCAAATCTTCGGAGAAGCCCTGCCCGCTGGGCTACGCGTGCGGTAGTGCGAGAAACCCGAATCCTGTGCGGATTGTTGCACTGTTGCCGGGATAAGTTTCGAGTGTTTCGGAAGATTCCGATCCTGACCGGCTGAAGCGTCAACGAAACGGACGGAACTCAACGTTTCTCACACTAGAGCCCGATTAAAAATGGTGGTCGTCCGTCAAGTTTTCGATTAACGAAGACGGCGTCAGACTTCTTCCGAACATCAAACCGATAGCCACAGACCGATTTGATCTGGCTCAGTGATTTGTCCAACGGTGCGATCCTGATTGATCCGCGAATTTCCGAGGTAAGACCGTCCGTCGCGATACATCGTGTCAAGTTGTTCTTTGGCCTTGGCATCAAGGAAGAAAACGGGGGCCGGCATCACGGAACGCGGAACGGACCTGCTCAATGTGCAAAACTGAGCGTCACATCGAGGCGACCTGAGGCGGCCAAAAGATCAATCACTGCCAGCCAACGGTCGCTCACGGGGCGGAGTCGACCATTCCGGACGGGTTCGAGGTTCACGCACCGGCGCTGTGGGTCGAGTCCGGCGAACTCGCTTCACTGCAGGCGGTGCATGACGTTCCGGGACGACCGGCGGAACAATCTGGTCGGCGGCGTTCGGTTCCGGGAGTTCGAAGTCTTCAAAGAAGTCGACGGGTAAGCGATTGGTCATGATTACTCCTGAGCGATCGACCACATGGGCCGTCGCGGTGTTAAGGCTAAGAAAGATGGCAAGGACGATACGTGCTGACAGACGAAGTCCGCGGCACGAGGCGAAACGGGCGCGGAAGCCACGCCCGGAAAATTGTTGACTGGGTTTTCGTTTCATGGGACAGATGATTCTAAGAGCTTTGGAGGTTTCGATTGATCGTCAAGAATTCGTTCCGAGTGAGGAGGGAGACGTCTCCCCAATCGGTCAAATCTTGCCGCCAGCCACCTTAAGTCGTCCCGCTGGACGCTGCCTTCCGGGTATCCGGCACTTAATTTCTCAAGAGCAGACAGAGTTGCCGGCGTGATCGAACGCCGTGACTCCAGAACATGTGCTGCGACAAGTTGCTCAGAACGCCGTGACTCCATACCATGCGCTGCGACAAGTTGTTCAGAACGGTCGGTCATCCTGAATGTATCCACACACATGGTTTCCATCGCAACTCGGCTGTTCGCAGTCACACAGGTATCGGCCGCGTCAATGGCGTCGCCCGCGAACCTCATGGATTCACTCTCTCGGCAGTCCTCTACGGAACGGTGCAACGCGTATTGAAAGCGTAGCTGAGGAATCGCCTTGGACAGCTCAGACAGAAACACACCGAGACTCAGAAATGCCCCAGCGCAAGCGCAACTAACCAGCAACAAACGCGAAAGATAGCTGATTTCATGACATGCTCCGTTCAAGAAGAAGTCAGGTATTCATCGACGGTTGTTGGAACCTTAATGATGTTTTTGGGGCCGATGCACAGCGACACCGACCTTCGAAAGGAGTTCTTCTTGTAGCATTTCCGGCACTGGCGAAAGTCGGGGAACACCGGAATTATGAATTTCCACAAGCTTGTATCGTTCTTTTGGATCGGTGATATCCGCATTCAGCTCACCGAGCAGGAAATAACTGCGTTGCCGCCGTTTCAGGGCCGGATCGTCGAGACAGGAGAACACCTGGAGTATTTCGCCCAGCTGTGAATTTTCTGGAGAATCCCATGACAGATCGAATCGATAGGTTCCTAAATCGCGAGTTTGGTACATATTCGGCAGTATCAAGCTTGACCAGCAGTGTGGGCTATCTTCATCTGTGTCTGCAAAAAGCGGATCTAGTGGGAGATCTCCGTTCGCAGCCAGATATTGGTCAACTGCAATGCGAATATCTCGCATGTGGCGACGACACGCTGGTTCACATCTGGTGGTGCGGTCGAACGCACACCACAGCCAACGATGCAAAATGCTAGGAGAACGGAGACATACTGGCGACACTCAGGCAATGAAATTCGCGTGAGTCCTTCTATTGAAAGTGTAGTAAGTGATTGCATATCAGGAACTTCGTTAGAGAGTTGTCACACGCCTTTCACTTCACGACATGCTCCGTTCAAGAAGAAGTCAAAGATAATGCCTTCAGTGAAATCGAAGCGATCACCTTGACGTCCGGTTCATCAACGGCGACCGAGTGTTTGAATTTACTTTTTCAACTGCCTACGGCGAATCTGCTTTTCGGCCCACCAAGCACTCCAGTGCGGCACCGCGACTTGGGCAATGTATGGCGGACCACCACATAGACGGATCTGAAGATCAACATTGATGTCGCCCTTATCTGTCGCCCAAGCACGAACTTTGCGTTCATACTCGTCATCACTCGCCAGAGGTTTCGCACACAATTCCTCAAACAGGACGTGCCACGGCAGGATGTCCGCCCCAAACAACGGAACGGTTGGCTGCAGTCGTTTCGTCGCCAGCGATTGATTCAAGCGTTTGAGGACGAAGGGAACGGCGTCGTCCCCCATCCGAATGAATGCCTGTGCCGTCTTTGCCTGCAGGTGTTCATTGTAGTCAGAGGATGCCAATAGCGGCTCGCATTCCCTCGCCCATTGTTCTTCTAACTTGATGAATCGTTCCGTATCAACTTCGTGCGAGAAAACGAGACCCTGCATTGCAAGGAGCCAAGCCAACGATATGAGGCCAAACATTAGGAAACTCCTTATTCACGATGGCAGAATACAAAATCAACGAAATCGTTGGCAGCGCCAGTGCAATTTATGCTTGGAATCTTAATCCAGTCTATTCGTAGTAACCGTCCGCCGGTGCAGTTCTCCACAGTACGTTCTTGGTTTCCAAATCGACCTTACAGAGCGACCCGTCGTCAAGCGCGACCAGCACGATGCGAGCAACGCTGTCGATGAAGAACACGTCGGAAACTGACACCCTCGATTCGTCCGCAGAAATTGCTAGTTCGAGTGCTTGGCCCGTTTTGTGCTCGATGATGTGAATGATTCCGGTGAACAGACCCACGGCGGTATGCGTTTGAGTCGCATCAATGCACGTCGCCGAATCAAGTGTTCGAGTCGTGGCGAGAATGGCAGCATCGGAGACACGGACGACCATGACGTCTCCCGCTTCACTGCACGCGGCGACGACGCTTCCATCTCCCGAAAATGTCAGATCAGCGATCGCGCCCCAGCCAGACGTTTCTGGTGAGATCGAAACATTGGACTCGCCTTCCTTCGGTCGGAGGATGGAGAGTTGCGAGGGTGTCATCAAAGCCAGCGTGCCGTTCCATGCCGCACAGTGTGTGGATTTCCATGGGATGGCAGCGATCATTCGCTGAACGGTTCTCTTCGGACAATTGACTGTTAGAACAATTCTTGTCCGAGCGTTCGCGACGATGACTTCCCCCGTCTTTCGGTCAAACGTCAGCAATGAAGAAGACGCCGCACCAGATACCGGCAATGAATGTTTGTGGTTCAGTTCATACCAATCAACGGACGTGGCCGAAACCATTAAACCGTTGCAGAAAATCGGGGTTGACCGCCCCATTTTCGTGGTCATGCTGCCTCGGTCAGAGATGTTCCACATTTGCTTCAGCACACCGGTATCTAGACCATACTGACGAAGATGAAGGGTGGGGTCAATCGTGTAAACATGTTCGCCCGAAACTGCAATGCGGGCAGCGAATCGCTTCGGATGTGTAGCCAAAATACCTGCCGAATCATCGGCACCAAGTACTGCAATGCAACTGAACGCCACCGCAATGAACCATGACAATGAGATATGCCGTGCGCTTGCTTTCAAGCATCTCCAGCAGGCGGAGCACGGCACCCCGCCTTTGCAAAGAACATTGTTGAAAGGCACCGACCGACCGGCGAGACGTTGTGTGTGCATCTTTTTTACCTACGGCGAAGTCTGCTGAATGTATGCGTGAAGAATGTTCCCGTACTCAGACCCAATTAAGTCGTACGGCGTTGTGTGTGAGACGAGCACTCCGGTCCCCAGTTTGCTCTGCCATACGTCACTCCCTGCTGGCTTCACCATTACATGTATGATTTGCTCATCGTCTGCATCAAAGCGGTTATTTCTTGGGTATCCCATGGTAATGACGACTCTGTCGGCTGTTGCGAAGTGCAGGCACTCCGGCTCCATGTCTGGGTGCTCAGTGTACCCGTAATGGGCAGCCAGAAGGTCGAAATAGTCGTCATCGATCCACGGTTGCCTCGCTTGGGGAATGCCTGACCCGGCCGGCGGACGTGAACTGGTAATCGAGCCCGTCACTTCGGCGAATGCATGTGAGACGCAGTTTTCACGGGTTCCAGCAGGCCCGATCACCAAGGTGGTGCTTGCGTCGAGGCGAGGAAACGACTCAAGTGATGCTGCTTCATCTGGGGTTAGGGCGCGGAGTACGGGGGATCCGCCCTCATCCGGAACAATCGTACCGTTCGGTGCGACAACAAAAACCCCGCTACTGGTGGCGGCAAGTCCGAATCCGTACCACGCGGCAGCCTCTGCGGTCGCCCAGTCCGCCTCGGCAGAACTGACCGCTCCTTCGTAGTCCACCCATGCCGCCGCTTCCTCTGCTGTCCAGTCGGCCTCAGCAGCAGCGACAGTGGTTTCATAGGCATCCCATGCTGCAGCTTCGGCGAGGTTCCAGGCGTCTTCTGCTGCGGTCATTGCGAGATCATACGCTTCCCATGCCGCGTCAGCCGCCGCGTCCCAGGCAATGTCGGCGGTGTCGACGGCGGACTGCAGGCTTTGCCAGGCGGCGGCTTCCGCCGTGTCCCATACCGCATCAGCGGCAGTCATGGCCGTGTCGTAAGTCGCGCGGGCGGCGGCTTCTGCCGCGTTCCAAATGGTGGATTCAGCGGTTTCCACTCCTTCATAAGTTGACCACGCGCCTGCTTCTGCCGTGTCCCACGTCTGTTCGGCAGCGGTCATCGCTGTGTCGTAGGTATCGGAAGCAGTTTCAGCGGCTGCGTCCCAGATAATGTCGGCGGCGGCGACCGCCGAATCGTAGTTGGTCCACGCGTTCGCTTCGGCGAGATCCCAAGCCGCATCGGCCGCAGCCGTCGCGATATCGTAGGTCGCCGAAGCAGCCGTGGCGGCGGTGTTCCAGTCTGCTTCCGCTGCTCCCATCGAGACGTCGTACACTGACGACGCATTCGTTTCTGCCAGATTCCACGTGCTGTTGGCCGATGTCATCGACGTCGACCATGCCCCAGCCGCTGTGACCATTGCCGAGTCATAAGTCGCGGCAGCTCCTGTTTGAACGGGTTCAAAGGCCGCCCACGCCGCGTCTTCGGCGGCATACCACGCCGCATCAGCAGCCGCCATGGCGGTGTTGTAAGCGGCGTCCGCCGCCGAAGTGTTGCCGCCGCCGTTCATCATGTCCATCATCGCCGCGTTCCAAGCGGCCATCAGATCATCCATCGCGGTATCGGACGCCGTGTACCATGCGGCCGTGGCGGTTGCGACCGCCGAGGTGTAACTTTGATACGCCGCATTCACGACCGAGTCATAAGCGTTGGCTGCGTTTTCTGCCGCCCCGTCATAAGCGGCGTCGGCTGCTGTCTTCGCGGAATTCCATGCCGCGTCCGCAGTGTCCATCGTGCCGTTGTACGCATCAGCCGCAGTCGTCGCGGCAGAATCCCACGCGTCATCTGCCGTATCCATCGCACCGTTGTAAGCATCCGCTGCCGACTGCATGCGCTACTGGCGGTGGCGTCGGCGGCATCCATCGTACTGCTGTAGGCATCCCACGCCGAACCTTCCGCACCATCCCATGCGTTGTTCGCGGACGTCATCGCAGAGCCATAAGCTGCGTCCGCTGCATCAGCCGCCAGATCGAACGCGTCGCCGACTGTTTCCATCGCCGAATCATAGGCCGAACCCGCAGTATCCATCGCCGAGTTGTACGCGGCGTCGGCGCTGTTCATCGTTCCGTTATAGCCGGTCGAAGCGCCATCTGCGGCAGATTGCCAAGCCGCGTCCGCAGTACCAACTACAGAATCGTACGTGGCCCACGCAGCGGTCGCGGCAGAGTTGTATGCTGCGTCGGCAACATCCATTGCGGAATCGTAAGCAGTACCCGCCGTCGTTGCGGCAGAATCGAACGCATTGTCCGCGGTATCGAGATCACTTTCGTACTCCGCCCACGCCGTGGCTTCGATCCCGTTGAAGGTGGCGTTGCGGCATCCACCGCCAAGTCATAGGCCGTACCAGCATTGTCCACGGCTGTGTTGTAGTCGGCGTCAGCAATGCCGACATCGTTCTGGTAGGTGTCGTAGCTAGTCGCACTCAGCAGCAGCCGAGGTTCAACAACTTCGACGATTCTTGGCACACACGTTGCCCCCCCAGCGCTGCGCAGCAGATCGCCGACGTTTTGGGCGAGTAACCGACTTGCGAACGGACGAAAAAAGATCGCTGACCATCGTGAACATGACGGTGTCCTTCGCAAAGAATGGATTTGGTTTACAGATCGTTTCCGCACGTCCTTACTGCTAACGCTACACAGCACACGACTAAACTGTCAAGCCGTTCATGAAAAATCGACGAATCTGAATGGTGTTGAAGCGACCATCCCTAGTGCAGGTATCGGCTTCAGAATCGCGAGCGGGGCTGTCGCTGTCCATGAACGATCGGCCAATGCTGCCAAGCTCGACGGGCATCGCGTGCTTCTGCTGACGCTGATTCGGGGCGGGTAAATTAGGTGCCGTGTATTGTGCGGGCGTGCTGACACATTATGTGACAGACCCGTTGATGCCACTGCACACCGGACAAACAGAAGACGAAGCTCAGGTTCATAAATTCATCGAGTGGGGCATAGCGAAGATCTATCAAAACCTGATCTACACTCACGAAACAGCCCGCGTGCTACAAAACTGGAAGCCGCCGGAAACACCGGCTTCCGAAGACTGGCTACCACTGCTGATCACAGCAGGCGCGAAGGTCGCGCACACTCATTATGACACGCTGATCGATCACTACGATCCCGCTATTGGACGCGACGAACCAGGCGAAGGATTCGATGATATTTCGCGAGCCAGCATTTCGACGATGCTGGGTTGGTCGATCAAAGCGATTGCCTATGTGATCGATCAGGCCATCATGGAAGCGGGTGTGGCACCGCCCAAGCGAGGCTTGACTGTTGCAACAGTCTTGTCGGGCTTATCCACGCCTCTGTTCTGGGTGACTCGCAAGTTATCAGATCGCAAAGACCGGGACACCGTGGCTGCAATCTGGGAAGAATTACAGGCCACGGAAAAGTCATCGACGCTCTTCCGGAAGACGACAGTATTTTACGTGCCGCCTATGCCGAAGAAGTCCTAGGAGTTCCGGTGCAGGAACTCGACCGCATTCCGGTTCGCAAAGCGGGCCTAAAATGGCAACCTGCAAACACACCTCACGTGACCAAGATCAGGCGCCAAACCGCGGCTCCACGACCGCCTCGGTTTTACCTAGAACTCGACAGCCCAGTTGTGGATGCCCCATCAATCGGTCCGAAGACGGCGGAGCGACTGCATCAGATCGAAATCCACACGGTGGAGCAACTGGTCGATTCGAATCCAGATGACGCGACGGACCAGCTGGATGAAAATTGGATCTCCATCCAAGTCTTCAGTCGCTGGCAGCAGCAATCGGTCCTGATGTGCCGCGTGCCAGGCCTGCGAGGTCACGATGCTCAATTGCTGGTGGCAGTGGGAATCACACGACCGGAAGAACTTCGAGACGTCGATGCGGACCAGCTGCTGGCGAGTGTCCTTGCATTCGCCGCCACACCAGACGGCGAACGCATTATTCGCAGCAGCTCGCTACCAGATATCGGCGAAGTTCAACGCTGGCAAAGCTACACGCAAAACTCACGGATGTTGCGTGCAGCCTGACGCGCCCGGCAACAGCCGCAGGATAGGCCGACGCCCAATTTAGTTCTTGTAGATCTTATGTTGCGGACGTCCGGACAGAATTTGTTCCTTGCCCCAGTTGGTCACAGCACGGAATTCTTCACTGCGAATGAACTCCGTAAACGCGGCTTCATCTGCCCACTCACTGGTAATCAAGTAAGACGCGCCGTCGGCAACGTCCTTCCACAGCGTAGAACTGGTGTGTCCTTCCGCCGCGTTGAGCGCCCCAATGACGGCCGCGAACTTCTCTTCAAAATCCTGCTGCTTGCCTTCGATGACGTGGTAGTTCATGCCGACGGTGATCATGGTCTGAGTGCTTCCTGAATGAGAACAAAGTGGATGCGTGTGTATTTGAACAGAACTCCATTCTATCACGGCCGTGACGTTTCGAAACCGTCGCCGGTCTGGCACTTGATCTTCGCAGAATTCAGAATGCAGAATAACGGCCTACTCCGCGAATTCGGCTTCTGCCATTCGCACAATTCGTGCGTTGTCCTTGCGAATGACTTCCAGCAGATCGCGAGCAGCCACAGAATTATCCGTCGCTTCTGCGTCGCCAGCTGACTGCCGACACAGCACCAGAAAATTGGCCAAGGCCAGAACTGTCCGGGGGTCTTCTGCCTGACTGGCTTCATAAACACCAAGCATCAACGACACCGCGTTCCAGTCTTCCCAGCGTGCAAGATCCGGAATCACGATTTCTCGCAATTCTTCGCGCTTCAACAGCGGTCGCAGTGCGGCACGCAGACGTTCCTTTTCAAAGCACTCAGCTTCGTACGTCCACGCGAACTGCAACGCCTTGATAACAGGCAACAGATCAAAGGCAGTCGCCTTGGGGTTGTTCAGCCAAGATTCTTCCAAAAACTGCAGTCCGTGTTCTGGACTCAAAACCAAAAAACCGCCCATCAAGCCTTCACTACCAAAACGGATCTCATCGGGATTCGGCTGGCCAATTTGCTGCCACAGAAATTCCATGTCGACCGGTGCGCCGCACATGCCCAGCATCAAGCCGTACAATCCTCGACGTTCCGGTTCTGCGTCAGGATCCGAAATCCACTGGCGAAGATCGGCCGTTGAGAACGCTTGCGAAATGGCCTTGATATCTTCGTATTCCGCATTGGCAAATTCCCCCCAAGCATCGGCGGCGACCAGAGCATCATGATGCTCCAGAAACGGGATGAAAAAATTCAACCGCGTCTGAGGTTCCTGCTCCAGAGACGGTGCAGTGGTCAGATATTCGAAACCTGCCAGAGTGCATTGTTCGTAAAAGTCCCAATGCAGCACCTTAGGAGAATCGGATTCGACAACAGTCGCAGAAACCTTCTGAATCTTCGTGGCACTCTCTGGATTCGGCACATCCGAATTCGGCACATCACTCGCGAAAGTCTCCGTGAACTCAGCCGCCCTTGCATCCTGCAGGCTGCCCTTCAACAACACAAAATCGCCCGGTTCCGCAAAGATAAACTCATCGATTCGCACGACTTTGCCAGCTGAGATCAGCTTGTCGCCTTTATGAATCTTCAGCACCTTGACCAGTGAGAAGGGAGTTTTCTGCGACGACCCTTCGTCGTTGGAAACCATTTCGCCCAACAGCACAATGTCCGCTTCCGTCACCATTTCGGCCCACGTCTGGCTGGGAGCCAAACACAACGGACAGGCCTTTGAGCGAACAGCCAGCCCTCCCAAAATGATCACGCAAGACATGATGAGCAGAACGCGATTCTTCCACCCCAAGGTTGTGGAAAAACCTGCTGGCGTTGCCGTTGAAATCCGTTTCATGGCGATTCTCCTTTCTGAAATATTACGCAACTTTCGCAGCCAGTGCGTCCTTACCGATCCGCGCACAATAGTTGCCGAACGATTCCCCGTCCTGACGTTCCGCTTTGTAAACAGTCAGCAACGGAACCAACGTGGGCACCAAATCGTCGTGCGGCAAACTGTCTTCGTAGATAAAACACAGTTGAGTCCCTTCGGTGTTACCGCCAAGGAACAACGTGTATTTGCCGACAGCTTTGCCAACCAAGCCAATGTCTGGCGTATAGGGGCGAGCACAGCCGTTGGGGCAGCCGGTCATGTGGATCGCGATCTTTTGAGATTCCAAGCCTAGCTTCGCAATCTCAACATCCAACTCATCAATAATCCCGGGCAAAACTCGCTCAGATTCTGTGATCGACAGACCACACGTCGGAAACGCTGGACAGGCGATGGAATAACGACGCAACAACGACAGTTCGTCCGCCGCCTTGATACCGTGACTCGCCAAGATGCTGTTGATTTCGGCTTTATCGGCCGGATCGATGTCGCACAGAATGACACTCTGCAATGCGGTCAGACGTGTATTCATGCCGAACTTCGTCAACACCGCTCGTAAACCACTTTTGATCCGCAGATCGCCCTCGTCCTTGATCCGTCCGTTTTCGATGTTCACACCCAAAAACAGCTTGCCATCACCCTGCTCAAACCAACCAATGTGATCTTCCACACCGGTCACGTCTGATGGATGAGGCTCTGGTAACGGCCCGCCGAAGTACTCTTCGACCTTCGCCTTGAAGGCGGGCAGACCCATGTCATGCACCAGATACTTCAACCGTGCGCGCTTGCGGTCTTCACGATTTCCAAAGTCGCGTTGAACTTTGACGACAGCTTCCGACACCGCCACCACCTGATCGGGTGTCGCAAACGTCAGCTTGTCGCCGATACGCGGAAACGTCTTTGTTGCGGACGGGGTTTGTCCCATGCCACCGCCAACCAAGACGTTGTAGCCGATGATCTGACCGTCCTCAACAACAGCCAGCAGACCAAGGTCTTGAGTATAAACATCGACGCAGTTGTCTGATGGTTCTGCGATCGCCATTTTGAACTTGCGAGGCAAATAACGTTCGCCGTAGATCGGTTCTTCGACCGGTTGAAAGTCGGTGACGTTTGTCTTCTCACCGTCTTCATCGGTCATCCAGATATCGAAATACGACGTCGTCTTGGGCTTAAAGTGCTCGGCCAGTTCCTCAGACAACGCCTGCATTTGATCATGCACCCGATTGCCGTAAAACGGAGCAGGGCAACACATCACGTTTCGGTTAACGTCACCGCAGGCCGCTAAGGTTGTCAATTTAGAATCGTTGATCGCGCGGATGGTTTCTTTCAGGTCGCTTTTCAGCACACCATGCAATTGAAATCCTTGGCGAGACGTAATCCGAACCGTGCCGTTGGCCAGCTTGTCGCACAGATCCAGTTCCGCCAAAAACTGCTGTGCCGTCACACGACCACCCGGAATCCGTGTTCGCACCATGCAAGAAAACGCCTTGGCCTTCTTGGTGCCATCGTCGTTCTTCTGTTTGCGAACGTCTCGATCGTCCTGCAGGTAACTGCCGTGGTGTTTCAGCAACTGAGCGGCATCGGCTGAGAATTCTGCGTCGTCATTCAACAGTTCGTCAGGAATCGTGCCCCGCAGCTGGTGGCTGCCTGCTTTAAGGGATTCCAACTTGCTGAGTTTCTCTTCTGCCGTCGACATTTGATCTCGGTTCCTAGCCATTGAAGTGTAGTTTTGCCCGGACTTCAGGTTCGAATTCGCGCCCGTCCTCCTGTGCCGAGATTATAGAGGCCACGGAATTCTTTGAATAGTCGATTTGGCTGGTTTACGTTAACCTGAGAAAGCTGAAACCCGCCCAGATGAACGTTGTGAGCACTGCTTGACCGTGAAAACTTCCGATCGCATCATCCTATTCACAGCAGAAGGCTTCGGCTTGGGGCGAATTCCGTTTGCGCCCGGAACATGGGGCGGCCTATGGGGAATCCCACTGGGCTGGCTGCTGGGAACACTCGACACCAACTGGTGGCAGCGGCTAATCATCGGGCTAGTCATGTTTGTGGTCGGCGTTCCCATTTGTGGAATTGCCGCCAAACTGCGAGACAAAAAAGATCCGGGCAGCGTGGTGTGGGACGAAATCGCCGCGTTTTCCTTGGTGTATGCCTTTGTGCCGCTGACCGGAGAAAACCTGTGGATGGTGCTGGGCCTCGGATTCGTCCTGTTCCGAATCTTTGACATCTGGAAACCGCCACCGGTTCGCCAATGCGACGCACTGGAAGGTGGCTTCGGCATCATGGTCGACGACACCGTCGCCGCCATTTACGCCGCCGCCGCTTTACTGCTGGCGATGACCCTGCTGCCGAAGTAGGCGTCTTAGATCGAGTCACGAACGGCGATTGTCGTGTTTCAAGTTGTCGGAAAACAGTTTGCTACTCCACAGAGATTTGCGGTATCCTGGGACCAGCACCCAGCGAGATAGATTCATGCTGGGCTGTTGAAAATTTGGCATTGCCATCCGCTGTCTTTCACATGAGAAGTGTTGCGCTAATTCTGAAGCGCGAGTCGGCGTTTGGAGAGGAAGGTTTGCCCGAGATGCTGCGTGACCCAATGCTGCACTTTCTTGCCGGGGACAGAGACCAACGCCTGGTAGATCGTTTCGGGAGTCAGCTTCCCGACGAGAGCACCGAAGGCCGGAAGCAGACTCGTAAAACCACTTTTGTCGAAATCGCCTTCGAAG
>JBDNHJ010000253.1:0-19511 GCA_041688835.1 Fuerstiella sp. | reverse complement strand
AGACGGTTCTGAAGATCCTGAACTTGTTGTTGCAGCTCATCATTCTTCGACTTCAAACGCTCAACACATTGGCTTCGCCGGTTCAACCGACGCCGCATCGCGGATCGGCTCAGAGTCGCCTCGTGGGTTTCTTTTCTGGGGGCGCCGTCGCATAATGACATGGTGGTCGCCTTCCTTCGCGGATTGAGATTTCGTAACCCCAAGCCTAACGAATGCACGCGACCACTTTGAGATCAAAATATCCCACCTCAACTACCCAAATTCCCACCCGTTCGTCAGGCCACCAATGGGGGGAGGGGGAGGGAGTCGAGCTCGGTCCGGTCGTTATGTCAGTGGATGCTGAACGACGTGGCCATGGACGTCCGTCAGCCGGAAGTCTCGCCCCACGTGCTGATACGTTCAGCGTTTGTGTCGAGACCCAGTACGGTGCAGAATTATCGCCTGCAGATCGTGTAAATGAACCGATTTGTGGGGGGCGTGCTTATTGTGCGCTCTTCATGTCTGGTCGAAGTTTGGCGGCTTCGCGTAGATAGACGTGTACGATTTCGCTTGGTTTTTTGTCGCTGTTCACGTGTAACAGGATACGGATACACAACGGCATCGCTCCAGCGACTGGTATTTCCGCCGCACACAGCAAGGGCACCGTCGTCATGCCGATGTGTCGTGCCGCTTCTGCTGGAAAGCAGGACACCAGATCTGGGGTGGTGGTGAAAATGGCTGAGATCACGTCGTCGAAATCGCTGATGCCGTTGCGGGTCAGAATTTCTTCCGTGAGTTCCCGAGTCGCTTCGCGAATCTGTTCTGGATCGTCGGCGTCGACGGATATCGCTCCTCGAATTCCGCGCACTGGCATCGGAAATCACTCCCATATCTCGGAAATCGTGGTGGAAAATCAGCCCTGTCTGCAGCGAAAACCATGCGTCGCAAGATCAGGAACGTTACGCCGACATGGCTGTCGGGGCGTTATTTTGGCGAACCGACACCCACTGACAAGCGTTCTTTGTTAAGCGGGGCAATAATCTCGCCCCGGCAAGCGTTTTCTCTCGTTTATGGCCAGATGGCAAACTGCTTGAAGTTTCGCCAAACCGCTGTTACCGTTCCGGCTCGCATGGGTTTCCAGCCAACTGCATTGATTGCGCGCTGTCTGGAATTCCAAACGCTTGTGGCCTCCCAACCTGCTGAATTGTCATAGGTTGGACATTCTATCGCGTTCATTTTTCCAGTGGACGCCACACTCCGTCGTGTTCATCACGGCACTTACCTCACGAGGTTTTACTCAAAATGGCAGATAAGTACGTTTACACGTTCGGTGACGGCAAAGCAGACGGCGACACAACTCAGAAAGCTCTACTGGGCGGCAAAGGGGCCAACCTCGCAGAAATGAGCCGCATTGGGCTGCCCGTTCCAGCCGGTTTCACGATCACAACCGAAGTCTGTACTTATTACTACGCGAATGATCGCACCTATCCACCGGAACTCAAGGATCAGGTTCTGGCCGCCATCGCCGACTCAGAAGCCTGTATGGGCAAAAAATACGGCGATCCTGCCAACCCGATGCTGCTGTCTTGCCGTTCTGGTGCTCGCGAATCCATGCCCGGCATGATGGACACCGTCCTGAACATCGGCATCAACGAAGCCGTCGTGCAGGCTTTGATTAAGCAGTCCGGCAACGAACACTTTGCGTGGGACAGCTATCGTCGACTGATTCAAATGTACGGCGACGTTGTTCTGGGTCTGAAGCCAGAAAACAAAAACGACGACGACCACTTCGAAGTCATCCTCGACGCCGCTCGCGAAAAAGAAGGTGTTGAGCACGAATCTGGGCTCAGCATCGCAGCGATCAAGCAGATCGTGGTGGACTTCAAGGGCATCATCAAAACGCACGCGGGAATCGACTTCCCCGAAGATCCGATGGAACAGCTGTGGGGCTGCATCGGTGCTGTATTTAACAGCTGGGGCAACGACCGAGCTCAGGTTTATCGTCGTCAGTACGGCATTCCTCACGCATGGGGCACGGCCACCAACGTGCAAGCGATGGTCTTCGGTAACCTCGGCGACACCTGTGCCACAGGCGTTGGCCTGACTCGAAACTGTTCCGACGGAACACCCGGCTTCTGCGGCGACTATCTGATTAACGCTCAGGGCGAAGACGTGGTTGCGGGCACGCGAACTCCTAAGCGAGTCGAAGAAACGCTGCAGATCGACAAGCCAGAAGCTTTCGAACAGCTGACCAACATCGGCAAGACTCTGGAACAGCACTATAAAGACGTGCAGGACATCGAGTTCACCGTGGAAGACGGCAAGGTCTGGATGCTGCAGACTCGTAACGCCAAGCGAACCGGTTTCGCCGCTGTACGAATCGCGGTTGACCTGGTCAACGAAGGCCTGATCGATGCCAAGACTGCGTTGCAAAAGCGACGTATTCCCGCCGACGACCTGAACCAACTGCTGCAGCCGATCTTTAACCCGGCCGACAAGACCAAGGCCGAAGCTGCCAACCGACTGCTGGCCAAGGGCATCAACGCCGGTCCCGGTGCTGCGACCGGCCAGATCGTGTTTCATGCGTCTGACGCAGAAGAAATGTGGAATGCCGACAACGACGCTCAGTTGATTTTGGTTCGCAAAGAAACCAGCCCAGAAGACCTGCGAGGCATGAAAGTGGCCAAGGGAATTCTGACGGCCTTCGGTGGTGCGTCGTCTCACGCGGCACTGGTTTCTCGGCAAATGGGCAAGACCTGCGTCTGCGGTTGCGACAGCCTGAACATCAATTACGAAGCCGGCACGGTCACCGTGGCTGGTCAGGTACTCAAGGGCGGCGACTGGATTTCCGTCGACGGTTTCACTGGCGAAGTGTTTGCTGGCAAGATCGAAACCAGCCCTTCCGAAGTCATGGAAGTCATGACTGGCAACCTGAAGCCAGAAGAATCAGAAGTGTATCAACGATACGCGCAACTGATGGCATGGGCCGACGAACACCGCACGCTGAAGGTTCGCGCCAACACAGAATCTCACGACGCAGAAATCAGCATTCAACTGGGTGCCGAAGGTGTGGGCCTGTGTCGAACGGAGCACATGTTCTTCGATCATCTGGACGAAATGCGTGAGATGATCTTCTCCACAACGAAAGTTGATCGCGAAAAGGCACTCGCCAAGCTGATCAAGTTTCAGCGAGACGACTTCACGCACCTGTTCAAAGTCATGGCTGGCAAAGCCGTCACCATTCGCCTGTTGGATCCACCGCTGCATGAGTTCCTGTCAGAACACCACATGCACGAAGATCCCAAACTGGCTGGCAAGCTGGCCAAGACTTTCGGCGTGACAGAAGAAGACGTCAAGCGTCGCGTTGCCGAACTGGTAGAATCCAACCCCATGCTGGGTCACCGTGGTTGTCGTCTGGGAATCGTGTATCCAGAAATCACCGCCATGCAGGCGCGAGCGATCCTCGAAGCTGCTGTGGCGTGCAAGAAAGAAGGCATCGAAGTGTTGCCGGAAATCATGATCCCTCTGGCTGGCTACAAGGCCGAAGTCGATAACCAAACCGCTGTCATCAAAGAAACAGCGGCCAAGGTCTTCGACGAAATGGGTGAGTCGGTGGAATACATGACCGGCACCATGATCGAAATTCCTCGCGCCGCTTTGACCGCTGGTGAAATCGCGGAAACCGCCGAGTTCTTCAGCTTCGGCACCAACGACCTCACTCAAACAGGTCTGGGCATCAGCCGAGACGACTACAAGGGCTTCATCGGTTACTACACCGAGCATGACATCATGCCAGCCGACCCGTTCCAGACGATCGACCAGATCGGAATTGGCCGCCTGATGAAGACCGCCGTAGCGGATGGTCGAGGCACTCGCAAAGACCTGAAAATCGGCATTTGCGGCGAACACGGCGGCGATCCCAAGTCCGTCTACTTCTGCCACGAAATCGGCCTGAACTACGTCAGCTGTTCACCACGCCGAATCCCAATCGCACGTCTCGCAGCAGCTCAAGCCGCCGTCGAAGCGTCGTAGCCGGGAAGCCCCGGCGGGCGATGGCGTGGTGCGACGGGTGACTGCGTGGCACGCTGAACCGCCGAGGGAGTTGAAATCGGAAATCGCGAAGGGCAAGGTGCAAACCTTGCCCTTTTTTGTTGCGCGGATATTGGGGACCGCGCAGCACGCGAAAGAAGCTTAGTAATTGAGGCGGTTGCCGAATGCTGGCAGACTTCCACTGCGATTGCTGTTTGGGTAACTCTGGCGTCCGTGGCTGGTTCATCAGGCTGGCAATTAGAATCGTCGCGATCGCCATCGTTCGGTGACCGGCGGTCAGCCTTTTAGCGGAATGCAGGGGTTGGGGTCTTCCAGTAGTTCGGCCAGTGTGGTGGTTCGAAAGGCGTCTTCCATGGCCAGCAGGGCGTTGTCCATGCGGCGGTGGAGGGCGCAGAGGTTGGTGCCGTGGCTTTTGAGATCTAGCGGGCAGGAATTGATTCGTTGAAATGGATCGACCGCATTCACCACGTCCAAGATTGTCAGTTGGTGCGTGTCGCGAGCCAGCGATACGCCACCACCGACGCCTCGCTGAAGTCGCACGATGTCCTTGCCGCTGAGCCCCTGCAAGACCTTCACCAGATAGGCCTGCGGAACCTGCGTCGCTTGGGCAATGTCGCTGGTCTTTTGCGGCGCTGGGGCATGTTGTGCCAGATGCACGACCGCTCGCAACGCATATTCGACGGTTTGTGAAAACATGAATCGGCTACCTGTCCCGCTGTTTACCTGTTTTAGACCTGACCACACACTCCGGCTGCACAGTTGGCGTTGACCTTGTGAAAAACGAAACCGGATGTTGACGTCTTGTTTTGCATTCGGTATGCTTAAAACAGGATGCGTGTATCCTGTTTAAGCCATTTCACCCTGCTTCAGATAAGGCTCGTCACACCATGAACACTGTTTTTTCTATGTTTCGCCCGGCAATCGTAGCCGTGTTACTTTTCTGCTGTCACACCATAACAGGCTTGGGCGATGAAGTCGCAGCCACAACTGAGGCAAAACCAGATCCCGCCGTCGAACGGGCTCGGCGAGAAGTGCGGATGCTGGATGACATCTACAAAACCTGCATCGTGCTGATCACTCAGCATTATGTTCATGACGACGAAGGACTGGCGGCCGGCAGTGCCTTCAAGGCCTTGTTTGCGGCGGTTGAAGCCAAAGGCTGGCACAAAGTACGTTTGCTGGACGCCACAGGCGACCCGTACGAACCAGAGAACTCGCCGAAAGTGGGGTTCGAAAAAGACGCTGTGAAACAATTACTGAAAGGCAAAGCGTCTTATGATCGAGTTGTCACCGAAGAGGGCAAACGCTATCTGCTGGCGGCGACTGCGATTCCGGTGGTGATGGACAAGTGTATCATGTGCCACGAAAACTATCGTGACTTGCCGAAAGGTCAGGCCATCGGAGCACTTGGCTACCGAGTTCCAATTTTTGATTGAGTACACGAATTTGAGTGACCGAATTACACCTTGCGAAGGATGTAGACGACATCTTCCGTCTCACCGTCAATCGTGACTGGCTGGTTGACATCGAAAGCGAAATCGTACGTTTCTTCGATCTGGAATTCCGGCACCTTCTTTAGCAGCGACTTAAACTGTCGGCTGGTGTAGGTCCGGTAATCCATGTGATCCACGATGCGTCGATGCTGCGTGGGCGTGTAGATGTCTAGCGTAATGCCGAGTCCTTCCAAACGCGTCTTTTTATCAATGCCCTTGGACCACATATAAGATGTGATTCCCAGATTGCCGCGTTGGGCGCTCCAGCTTTCTTCTTCTTCTCGATCCGCATCTGTGGGCAGCAGGCTGATGCCTAAGGCGTAGAATCCGCCTTTGTTGATGGCTGCTGCCATGCAGTGCAGGTGCGCTTCGGCCGTGGCTTCTGTGGCCAAGTGTCGAAACGTGTTGATAAAGTTGAAGCCGACATCGTACTTCTTGCGAACTTTAAAGTCCGACATATCGCCGACGACCGTAGACTTCGGAAAATCGTAGCGGTGCAGCCGGTCGTTGCAGAAGTTGATGGATTTTTCGTTGAGATCGTTGCCGCCAACTTCGTAGCCCGATTTGGCCAGCTTAATCAGCAGCCGACCAGTTCCGCAAGCGGGTTCAAACAGACGTTTGACTGGACGCGTGGCATGTTTGGCAATGCACGCCTGCAGAAAGTCGAATTCGGCCTTCCAATCGGACCCAAACAGCAAATCGTAGTATTTCGGGTAGTCGTAAATGCTGCCTTCGATGATGTCTGTCATAGCCTGCGATCAATGTCCGTTCAAAATCGGGGAATTCCCGCGGCAGCTTATCGCGCAGGGCGGACACGTTTTACCCTGCGGCGTTCGGGGGGCCGCTTTTCCGAAAGCCGGGACGTCGACGTGTAGAACGCGGCGGCGAATGCTAAGATGCTGTCGCAGCAAGGGGACGGTGGATTTCATCGAATTCCGCTTGCCGACGGCGAATCAGGTCGACACTGGCCGTGTTTCGCCCGTGATGTGGCCGTGATGTGGCCAGCGTTCGCGAAATTATCTGATCCGACTCAAGACGACGGGCGTTGTGTTGCCTGACATGGCAACACAGGTGGAAGGAAGAATTCATGATGACCAGTGAATCAGCGACGCTGCACAACGTTGTAGAATTCCGCAACGTTAGCAAGACGTACCACGCAGGGCTGCCCGACGCCTTCACGGCTGTGACCGACGTGTCGTTTCAGATTCCTGACCTGCACGATATGGGCGAATTCATTGCGATTTTGGGGCCCAGCGGTTGTGGAAAAAGCACCATTCTCAGAATGCTTGCGGGGCTCGAACCGCAGCATCCTTGCACGACTGGCGAAGTGCTTGTCGATGGAAAAGCGGTGCTGGGGCCCGGCCCCGATCGCGGCATGGTGTTTCAGGATTACACCAGTTTCGACAATCGTAGCGTGCTAGATAACGTGGCCTTTGGCTTGGAATGTCGAGGCGTATCGAAGGCCGAACGGCAGTCGCTGGCCAGAGAATGGATTAGCAAAGTCGGGCTGGATGTGGATTCAGACGCCGGCAAGTATCCGCACGAACTATCGGGAGGCATGCGGCAGCGGGTGGCGATTGCGAGAACTCTGATCCTGAGGCCTCGCATCATCCTGATGGACGAACCGTTTGGGGCGCTTGATCCTCACACGCGAATGCAGATGCAGGATCTATTGGTGGGTTTGTGGAACGAAGTGCAGGCAACCGTGTTTTTCGTCACACATTCCATCGAAGAATCGGTGTATCTGGGTGATCGAGTGTTCATTCTGAGCCGTTCGCCGGGCACGATTTTGCATCAGCTTGATGTTGAGCCGCCCGATCGTCCGGCGCTGGAAATGCAGAGAGAAGAGCAATTTCAGCAGACGGTGTTTGAGATACGTGATATCCTTGAGGAACTGGAATCCGGCAACCACGCTGCGACTGCCTAGCAGTTGCTCCTTCAACGAACGACGATGATCCCGTGAAGCTTTGGAAATACATCAAATCTGCCTTCTCAAACCACTGGAACCTGTTGGGGCTGGCGGGCGGCCTTGCGTTTACGGCCATTTCTGGGCAATGGGCGGTCGGTCTGCCGCTGCTGGCTGCCGCCGAATTTGCGTGGCTGGGCTTCGTGGGCACACATCCCAAGTTCCAATTGCATATCGATATGCAAGAACACGGCAAACGGAAGGCGGAAGAGGCCGCCGCCGCAAAAACTCGCGCGCGAATGATGTTGAGCTCACTGCCCCGAGGCGCTCAACGGCGCTATGAGCAGTTGATGGAACAATGCCAAGAAATGCGAACCATTACGAAAAACTTTCAAGCCGCTCAGGGAACTGAGATTGATGCGTTTGTCGTGGAATCTCGGCTAGAAGGTCTGGATCGGCTGCTATGGTTGTATCTAAAACTGTTGCACACAGAACATTCACTGAATCGATTTTTCGAAACCACCACGATCGTCGACATCGAACGCGAAATTAAACAGATCCAGACGCGGCTGGAACGCGAAGAGTCTCGATCCGACAATCAACAGCGCGAACGAATTGTGGCGACTCTGAAAGACAGCCTGAAAACTTGTCTGGAACGCAAACAGAACTTCGAACAGGCGCGAGACAGTTTTGAGCTCGTGAAGGCCGAAGAAAGACGTCTGGAAAACAAGATTCGCTCGCTGGCAGAAACCGGCATCAGCAAGGGAGATTCGGGCTTACTATCCGGACAAGTTGACATTGTGGCGGGCAGCATTCAAGACACGGAACGTACGCTGAGCCAATTGGAATTCGTTACCGGTTTTTCGACGTTCGATGACGAAGCCGTGCCCGAAATGGTCAAACGACGCGTGACAGCCAACTGACTGATTGACTGATTGACTGAGCCTACAGCTGTTCGCCACCGGAAACGTGCAGAATTTCGCCGGTCACAAAGCTGGACTGCAACAGATACACAACAGCGTCGCAGATGTCCGACGGAGTTCCCGACCGTTTTAACGGGATCGCTTCGGCCGCGCGTTCTGCGTGCCAAGCATCTTCGCCCGGCGGCGGCAGCATGGCTCCCGGAGCGATCGCGTTGACCTGAACTGCGGGGGCGAGCTGTTGCGCCAGAGTCTTGGTCAAGCAGCTTAGGGCTGCCTTGGACGCAGTGTAGACTGCGTGCGTTGCCGGTGGGCGAGTCGCACGCCAGTCCACGATGTTGATGATGTGGCCCGTTTGTCCGGCGGGAAGCTGCTTGACAAACTGCTGAGTCAGCATCAGCGGTGCCAAGGCGTTGACCACAAAATGTTGGTGCCAGTGGTCGACATCAATCTGATCCAAGGCACATTCTTCGAACGCAGCGGCGCAGTTGATCAGAACTCGAACCGGCCCGAGTTCCGCAGCTGCCTGAAACACGGATTCCGCCGCTGACGCCGGATCGCGCAGATCTGCCGACACTTTCGCACTGTTGCGCCCCAGTGATGTGAGTTCCGTCACCAATTGCTGCGCCGCGTCTTCCGAGCGACCGTAATGGACCAGCACGTCCAACGACAGCCGCTGCGCCAAAGCCAGCGTGATCTGACGTCCTAGCCGTTTGGCGGCTCCAGTAACAACGGCGACATCTCCCGCAGACAGCGGCTGTGGGACGGAAGAAACGAAAGTCATTTTGGCACCCGGAAAGTTGCGTTGGAACATCAGTAAGGCCCGCCGCACCACGACATGGTAGCGTTATTGTAGCACGGTGGTCCCCACCGTGATTTACGTTGATTCACGGTGGGGACCACCGTTCTATAAATTTTCCCGACGGCATTGAGTCGCCTCAGGCCATTTCGCCTTCAAGGCTGCGGTGCAGTTTTCGCAGGGCTTCGCCTTCGATTTGCCGCACGCGTTCTCGTGTGAGTCCCAGAGATTCGCCGATTTCTTTCAGCGTCTGCGGTTCGCTGTCGTCGAGTCCAAAACGCATTCGTAGGATCGTTGATTCGCGCGTGTCCATTTCGTCCAGCAGTCGAAACACCTGTTTCAGGTTGTCGCTGTTGATGAGTTCGTCGGCCGGCCCGACAGCACGATCATCGGGGATAATTTCTCCCAATGTCATGCCGGCTTCGTCCTGTTCTGACTGCGGTGCAGCATTGTACAGGGCGATCGCTTTCTTCACGATCCGCAGTTTCTTTTTCGGGATCTCAAGTTCGCGAGCGATATCTTCCGGCGTTGGAGTTCGCTTCAATTCTTCTGCTAGTTTGGCCGCCGCTCGTCGCCACTTGGACAGCAGTTCGACCATGTAGGCTGGCACGCGAATTGTCTTTGCCGTGTTGACCAAAGCACGTTTAATGGATTGCTTGATCCAATAGCTAGCATACGTGCTGAAGCGAGTGTTCATGTCGGGATCGAAGCCTTCAACCGCTCGCAGCAGTCCGAGGTTTCCTTCTTCGATCAGGTCCTGCAGCGGCAGGCCTTTTCCGGAATAACCGCGAGCGATGTTGACCACGAGTCGCAGGTTGGCCCGAACCATGCGATCTCGAGCAGCCGCGTCACCCGCTGTGATGGCTCGCGACAGTGACTTTTCTTCGTCAGCTGTTAGCAAAGCCGTTTCGTTAATCTCACGAAGGTAGGTCTCAAGAGGAGTTTGAACTCGTGAGCCAGATCGTGACTTGCTTGTCGTTTGAGCCATGGACTACCTGCATTCTAGGGTTGGAGCTCCGCCAGTCCGTTGGCGCAATCTTTGGAAGGTGCTTGGGATATCGGCGTTCGTCGGCTCCGAAATCACGACAGACCGGCAGAATCCGCCGTGGGCGTGGATTCCGGTCGGCTGGCAGCACTTATTGGCGCGAAGCATCTAGGCGTCTTAGCTGGCGCAATCAGCAAAGCCGGCATGGGGATTTTCAGGTGCCGGCGGTGCTGCGTCTGCGTTAGTCGTCAAAACCGGCGAAACACGTCGGCGAACCGATCTGCGAGCGTGCCCCTGGTCCAAAAATTCCGGTCGAACGAAATCTGTGGGGTAGATTCCTAAAGGCATCATTGTCAACGGCTGCGCTCAAAATCTACGGCCGCAGATACGACGGAGAATTTCGGAAGTCCACCATGTTCATGTTCAATAAGTTCGCCCCCCGGCGAATTGTTATTGCCGCCGCTTTGGCGTGCAGCGTTCCTGTTTTTGTGATGGCGAATGATCCTGAGATCCGGCCATCAGAACGATTTTCGGATCGCCTGCCTATGTCCGAAAGTCAGTCTGAATCCGCGACTGCGAATCTGATTGAAGGGTTTACTGAACCCTATGCCGACATCAACATGGCCGCCGCAGAAATGGGAACGCTATCTCGCGTTGACGTCAAAGACGGAGACGTAGTTCGCGTGGGTCAAGTGATCGCGAATCTGGACGACGCAGTGTTGCAAGCGTCTTTGGAAGTCGCGCGAGCCGGGATGACGGCCGCTGGCGAAATGCAATCGGCCACGACACAGTTCGAACTGAAGAAGGTCGAACTGAAGAAGCTGACGGAACTGTTCGGCAGAAATCACGCCAGCCAACAAGAACTCGACCGCGTTCGCGGCGAGGTCCGTTTGTCAGAAGCCAGAATCCAATCCGTGCGAGAAGACTTAGAAGTTCGCCGCCTCGAATACGCACGTATCGAAGCTCAACTTCGACAACGACAGATTCGTTCGACGATCGATGGAGTCGTCGTGGACGTCCGCAAGGATCACGGGGAATTCGTATCTCCGTCAGACCCGGTTGTCGCTCGCATTGTGCAACTTGATCCACTGTTGGTTGTGTTTTCTGTCCCGAACGAACGTCGAGAAGACGTGAAGCGTGGACAGTCGGTAAACATGACCATTGGTCAGCATTCCGCCGCTGCGGGAATCGTCGAATATGTTTCGCCAACGGCTGATGCTTCTAGCGGCACGTTTCGGGTCAAAATTCGTTTGCCGAATCCGAATCGTGTTTGGCACGGTGGTGAAAAATCGGTTCTGTTGCTGAACGGCGCACGGCCCACCATTCAACCGGGCAAGCAGTTGGCGAAGAATGAAAAGTCATGAAACCGATTGGACAACCTTCAGGGCTCGACGCAGTTGAACCTCTGGACACATTGAACACAATCGCGGCGACTGGCGAGCGTTTCAAGCAACTCGAACGGCGCACCGGATCATCACGCGCTGCACGTATTGAAGATATTCTGGCAGCGTTGCCGTCGACCTCGAAACAACGCAAACCAGCATCCAAAGCTTCTGCTGCGCCCGCAGTGGCACAGGAATTTACTCGCCAGCTGAACGCCTATCTGCAGGACACTGCACTGTGGAAGGATACTCAAGCCGCCGCCGCATCCGCCCTGCAGCAGTTCGCCAACATTGAATTCGTCGGCTGGCACACTCAAGGTGGACAGCGAATTGGTCAGGAAGATCGATTCGAATCACTCACAACTGCGACCGCCGAAGTCTCCGCTGCGGACATGGAAATATTTCAGGCCATCATTGCCAAAATACCGCCCGCTACCAGCGTTGAAACATTGTTCGATGGTGACGAACAATGTGCTTACGTTGCGGTTAATGTGCGAGGCCTAAATGGAAATCATCTGGTCGGTCGCTTCGGTGCGACGTCCATCGCAGCCGCCAGTCAGCAGGTGACTGCGATGGAATTCGCAGCGGCGCGGCTGTCGGAATGGTTCGCTGTGTCGCAACAAGAACTCGCCGTTCGCAACTCACTGCATGTCGCCGCGTTGGTCGAACTGCTGGGAAAGCTGGCTGCGGCTTCGTCGATTGATGCGGCAGCAAAGTGTCTGACAAACGAATTGCAACGCTACTTTGGTGCCGCCGAAGTTTCGCTGGGGTTATGCCAAGACCGACTGTTGAAGTGTCGGTTGGCAGCCACTTCTGGCGTGCCGGATGTCGATGCGTTCAGCGATTCCTGCCGACTAAAAGAAGCCGTGCTGCAAGAATCGATCGCTCGTTCGACCGCGTCGATCTGGCCCGCGCAGGATTCTGCCAACCGGCATTCGTTGTTATCACATCAGCATTTCGCAGAAAACACACGTCGTTCGGCCGTCGTTTCCACTCCGCTACGCAGTGCAGACGGCGTAGTTGTGGGGGCCATTGTTGCGACCTTTGATGACCGACCGTCTGCAGAACGCGCGGTCGGTTTTTTGTTTGCAGCAGAACGCGGTATCGCAACGTCGCTGGCTGCGACCACGCATGGCACTCAGGGATATTTCGGAAAACTGAAGTCTGGCATTCGCCGCGCCTTTCGCACGGCCAAGTTCAAGATGCTGTTGGCTTGTGTTGGCATTGCGGCGGCTGTGATGTTTATCCCGGTGGACTATCGAGTCACCTGTGATTCCGAATTGCAGCCCGTATCGCGCCGCTTCATCGCCGCTCCGTTTGCTGCACCTCTGGACGAATGTCTGGTGGAACCCGGTGATGTGGTGGAAGTCAACCAGTTGCTGGCGTTGCTCGATGGTCGAGAACTACGCTGGGAACTGGCGGGCATTCGGGCGGACTTGGCCAAAGCCACCAAAGAACACAACGCGCATTTGTCGACTCAGGAATTCGGCGAAGCGGCCATTGCCCGACACGAAATCGATCGACTGCAAAACCAAGCCGCATTGCTGGAACAGCGAACGCAGAATCTGGAAATCCGCAGTCCGATTGCGGGCGTGATCGTAGCGGGAGACCTCAAAGACACAGAAGGCGTTCCACTGGAAACCGGGCAGTCGCTGTTCGAAGTCGCACCCTTAGACTGCATGGTGATCGAAGTTTCGATCCCGGAAGCAGACGTGTGGCACGTTCAGCCGGACATGTCGCTGCGTCTGCGCTTAGACGCTCTGCCGTCGGAAACAGTGGACGCCACCATCCTCAGGATTCATCCTCGCGCGGAACTGCGAAATCACGAAAATGTGTTTGTGGCTGAGGCGGAATTGGACAACACAGATCGGCGTTTGCGACCCGGAATGCGGGGCGATGCCAAGGTGTCCACGGGACAGCATTTTTTGGGCTGGAACCTGTTCCATAAGCCTGTCGCGTATGTCACCGGTTGGCTGGGGTGGTAGTCATGCGCAACGCTTTGGATGCATCGACGGTTGATCTCGCACGCACCAAAATTCGGCTGCGCGACGACGTCACGTTCTGCCCGCAGCTACATGGCAATGACGTGTTTTATCACATCGAATTGCCATCGAAGTCGCAGTACTTTCGAATCGGCTATGTTGAGTACGTCTTTTTGTCGTTGCTGGATGGGCAGACAACTTTTTCGGAAGCCTTGGCACTGACCGCCAGAACGCAGGGCGCAACGGCTTTCAGTCAGGAACAAGCGTTGTCGCTTTATCAGTGGATGCTGGAATCGAAACTGGCGGTGTTCGCAGACGGCGGACCGCAAGCTCCAGACGGCACGTCGGAACAAAAAAAGGCGGCCGGCTTTCTACAAAAGATGAATCCGTTTTGGATTCGCATTCCCTTTGGTCGACCAGACGCTGTGCTGCAAACACTGCGTCCGATTGTTGGCTGGGTCTTTTCGCCGACAGCAACAGTCTTCAGCGTCTGCCTGATGATGGCTGCCCTGGCGCAGCTGATGATGCACTGGGACCAGTTTCAGCTGGCATCCGGTTCTGTGTTTTCGCCGTCCAACTGGCTGTGGCTGCTGGTGGCGTGGATTCTGTTAAAGGTGACTCACGAAGCAGCGCACGGCATTGTTTGTCAGCGGTACGGCGGCAGCGTTCGCGAAACCGGCGTCATCCTGGCCTTCTTTGCTCCGCTGGCCTACGTTGACGTGTCCAGCTGCTGGCGTTTTTCTTCGCGTTGGCAACGCATTCATGTGGCCGCAGCTGGCATGTACGTGGAACTGCTGTTGGCTTCGATCGCGGTCTTGAGTTTCGGCGTCGTCGATTCCGACGTAGGGACACACTTGCTGTACAACGTGATCGTGATGGCCAGCGTGTCGACTTTGTTGTTCAACGCGAACCCATTGATGCGGTTCGATGGCTACTACATTCTGTCGGATCTGTTGGGTCTCCCCAATCTTTACACGCGCGCGTCCGAAGCACTGCGGCAACTGCTGCAGAGTATTCTGGTCGGCCAAAAGACGACGACTCCTACGATTTCTGGACAGCAAGTCGCCGTGCTCAGATGTTACGGACTTGCGGCCGTCTGCTGGCGATTGCTGATCTGTGCCACGATGTTGATCGCAGCATCCGTGATGTTTCACGGAGCTGGAGTGGCACTCGCAATCGCAGGAATTGTGGCGTGGTTCGGACTGCCAGTGGGGAACATGCTGCAGCAAGTGCATCGTATCGCTCAAGCAGCGCCACTGCGGCTGATTCGCGGCAGTCTGATCGCGCTACTGTTCTGTGCCACGCTGGCGGGATGTTTGTTTGGTTTGCCGGTGCCATTTTCCACGACTGCGCCCGGAGTGGTCAGTTTGCCGGAAGGCTGTCGCGTTCATACTCAGGTTAACGGGTTTATTGAAACCTTGCATGTGGTCGACGGGCAGCCCGTACACGCTGGCGAGCTGTTGATGACTTTGCGGAATGCAGACATCACCAACAAACATCGAGACCTAGAAATTCAGATTCAGCAGGAACAAATTCGCCAGCAGATCGCGATGAAAGAGCACGACGCTGGCGATGCCTCTGTGGCTAACAGTAACCTGAAGTCGCTGCGGCAGCGATTGGTGCAAACCTTGGATCAATACAACGCCTTAAAAATTTACGCACCCGTGACCGGTCAAGTCGTGGCGCCTGATTTGGCAAGTCGCCAACAATCATATGTGCATGAAGGCGACAGCTTGTTGGTGGTGGACGATGGACAAAGTCGCGAACTGCGAATTTCGGTTTCGCAGAATGACTTCTCACTGGCAGAACGACAGGTGAACGAACACGTGAACGTTCGCATTGGCACGCGACCGGTTGTTTCCGGAATCATCGAACGCGTGATCCCGCGTGCTTCGCGACATCTGATCGATCTAAGCCTCGCCGCCACCGAAGGCGGTGCTTTGGCAGTCGTGGCCGGGGACGAAAATAAGGACGAAGAAGTTCAGCTGACAGAACAACGTTTCGAAGCGATCGTGCGGTTGAACGCCACGGGGCTGAATCTACCGATTGGCGAACGAGCTTACGCTCCACTGGGAACGTTGCACGAGTCGCTGGCTTCGCACCTGTACGACCGCAGCTCGACATGGTTCCGGGTTCAGATTGAGAACGCTCAAGGCCACGTGCGCCAGTAAGCACAGTCAGACCTTCCGTGCCGCTCACGAGTTTTACGAACGTGGAAACGCAAGTTCAGACACGCGGGTTGGCGTCTAGTCTGCTTGATACCCACGCCACATCCAGACCAGTGTGTCGGCTAGAGTTTGTTCGAATACTTTACCATCGCAGTGCCGTGTGGCTTTGCTGAACACATAGCGGTAGTCGTACCCTTTCGCTTTTAATGCTGCCGCCGTGCGTTCGTTGGCCATCACCCAGTTGTGATACGTGTTTTCCGGATCTTTGGCACGGTTATCGAATTCGGAAACGTGCGTGAAAATCCGCAGCGGTTTTTTGTCTGCGTTTTCAATCAGCTGCATGCTGGAATGATATTCCCAAGCTCCCAGAGGATACGTTTTTTCTTCGGCTGCGTCGTCGTCCTGTTGATCCACGAATGTTCCGGAATACGTAATCAAGCGTCGAAACAAATCGGGGCGAAACCAGCCCATGCTCAACGCCGCCGCGCCTCCAGAACTGCAACCCATCGCGGCTTTGCCCCACGGGTTTTGCGTGAAGGCGATCTGCGGATAGGCAGCTTTGATTTCAGGATTGTTTAAGACGGCCGGCAAAACTTCGTCGTTAATGAATCGCGCCAGGCGGCCAGACATCGTGTCGTATTCGAGCCCCCGTTGGCTGCCATAACTGTCGTTGCCGCCGTTCTGAACGGCGATTGCGATGAACGCCGGCAGCTTGCGATTGGGGTCTGTCGAAATCGTCAGATTGTCAAGCGCGTTGCGAATCAGATTCAGACGACTCGGGCCATCATGAGACACCAAGATCGGAGCTTTGGTGCCGTCTTTGTAGGCCGCCGGAATATAAACAAAGATCCGACGTTCCTTGCGAACGGGCTTCTCAGGATCGAGTGTCGAATCATCTCCACGATAGATTTTGCTATCGGCCAGCGGCATCGCAAATTCAAAGTACTTCCCCTTCGGGTTGCCTCGATCTGTCAGATCGGGGTCGATTTGGTACTCCGGCCCAATCACAAAGTTCCCAGTGCCCGCAGTGCCCGGCTGCTCAGAATACGCTTCATCGGCGGACGACTCGGCGGGCGAGACCAAGCAGGCAGCACAGACACACAGCAAGGTTGGAAGAGATTGATAAATCATGGCGGCTTGTGATTGAACTTTCATATGATTGGAGTTCGGTTAATCAAGAATCAATGACTGTAACATACCATGAGTTTCAAGCTTACGATTTGCGTTACGCTTTGTCACGCCTGCCGGAATTATGGATCGCGGGCGAGTGCAACCATGGATCTTGTTTTTCGGCTACGGTTAGTCTGCGGCTGTGTTCCGTGAGTTGCCTATTCCTGTGATCATTGCCGGCGCGGCGTTGGAAGAATTTCTGTGAAAGCCCACATCGAACGATCAATCGGCTTCGTCCGAGCCACGGCGCTCGGGGGAGTGTTGTTTATTCTGCCACTGGCCGTGGTGCTCGGACTGCTAGGCTACGTCTACAGTTTTGTGGTGGTGTTGTACGAACCGCTCAAAGAACGGATTCCCGTTGATACAGCGGCGGGCATCGCGCTTCTGTTCGGTGTTGCCGTTTGTTTGCTGTTGCTGGCCTGTTTTGTCGCCGGGCTAATGGCGCACCGCGCCATCGGACAGCGCGTGGCGGCCTTTGTCGAAAAATACCTGACGACATTTTTTCCAAAGTATGCGATCTACAAAGATATCCTCGCCGGCAACATCGGTGGCACATGGAATGTGCCGTCGCTGAAGCCGATTTTGGTTGCGACAGCCGATTGTCAGCGGATCGCCTTCGAATCCGATCGACTGGACGACGGCACAGTGGTGGTGTTCTTTCCCGGAGCCCCTGATCCATGGATCGGGATCGTCGGAACGGTGCCTCAGGATAAAGTTCAGCCACTGGACTTGCCTTTCAACGACGTGGTCGGGCTGCTGGAGCAACTTGGTCGAGGGACCAATGAGCGGTTGGGCGCATCGCCACAATCGCCACGACCGCTTTGATCTCGCTTTGATCTCATAGACGCCTGTGCTTCGTTTAACGCTGTCGGACCGCGTGCCACGCGACCAACGCATCGCGCGTGGCTTGCACGTCATGAATACGCAGCACATCCGCGCCGTTTTCTGCCAGTGCGATGGAGACTCCCGTGGTGCCCGACAAACGTTCTTCCAACGGTCGGCCTAGTAGCTTCGACAGGAACCGCTTGCGCGAATGCCCAATCAGCAACGGGCGACGCAGTGTATCTCGCATTCTACCGACAGCTTGCATCAACAGTAAATTGTGTTCGGCCGTTTTTCCGAAACCGATGCCCGGATCTAGGCAAACACGTTCGGGCGGAATTCCGGCTGCTGTCGCCATGCTTAGTTGAGTCTGCAAAAACACAGTGACTTCGGCCACCACATCATCGTAGTGTGGATCGTCCTGCATGGTTTGTGGATTGCCCACCATGTGCATGGCACACACGGCGGCTCCGCTGCTGGAACAGACCGATGCCATCTGCGGATCGAAGGTCAGGCCAGAAATATCATTCACGATCAACGCGCCGGCGGCCAATGCTTGGCTGGCGACTTCGGCTTTGGTGGTGTCGATCGACACGGGCACACTGGTCATCGCCGTAATGGCTTCGATGACGGGAATTGTCCGCCGCAGTTCTTCTTCCAGAGTCACCGGAGCGGCTCTTGGGCGTGTCGATTCGCCGCCGACATCGATGATGTCAGCACCGGCTTCGACCAGTTGCAGCGCATGCTGCACGGCTGCTTCCACGGCCGTGTACTGGCCACCGTCGGAAAAACTGTCGGGAGTGACATTCAGAATTCCCATCAACAATGGAATTTTTGAGCGTTGCAGAATTTGTTCGCCAACATGCCAAGCGAATGCAGTATGCTGAGTCATCGTCGCCATGAAATTATTATCGATCATCTCTGTAGCACGGTGGTCTCCACCGTGATGTTTTTGAGTCTCGGTGGAGACCACCGAGCTACGGATGCTTACTCAGCAGCTTACTGAACTTTCGGCGAATTCACTACCGTTACGTAACCGCAAATCAACATGGCGGCCAGACGTTCATCCACAGATCACCGTCTGCCAGCGAACCATCCTGTCATGAAAACGTTACTTGTCACGGGCACGGATACCGACGTCGGCAAATCGTGGATTTCCTGCGCGCTGTTGCAGCAGCTGCTGCAGCAAGGAATTTCAGTGGGGGCCTACAAGCCGGTCTGTAGCGGTGTCATGACTGACGCAAACGGGCGGCGTGTGTGGTCGGACCTCGAGCGGTTGGCGGCGGCAGCTGGTTGGACAGGCAGCCGGAATCAGATCTGTCCCCAACGCTTCGACGCCGCGGTGGCTCCGAATGTCGCAGCGGCCCTAGAAAACCGCACGGTCGACGATGCGTTGCTGGATTCCGGGCTGCAACGCTGGCGTCCATTCGTGACTCATACAGTGGTCGAAGGAGCCGGCGGGCTGCTGTGTCCGTTGTCCGATCAATCCAGCGTCGCCGACTTCGCGGTTCGAATCAACGGCCCGGTGCTGATCGTCGCCGCGAATAAATTGGGCGTCATCAATCACACGCTATTGACTGTTGAAGCCGCACGCCATCGCGGTTTGCAGGTGGCGGGCGTGGTGCTGAACGATTGCGTGGCCGCCGACGTTTCCGCAACATCGAACCTGAATCAACTGACTCATTGGCTATCCAACATTCCGATCTGGCGCTGCGCGCACAACAGCCAACGCCTGTTGGATGCCGAGGGCCAGCCCGCGTTTTCTGCGATCGACTGTTTCGCCTGATAGCCACGCGATCCCGGGAAGGGTGGCCGGGGTTGGAGCGAGGTACGAGCGAAACCCCGGGGCTTCCTT
>JBDNHJ010000252.1:0-12659 GCA_041688835.1 Fuerstiella sp. | reverse complement strand
GGGGCTGTGCGAGTACGTGCAACACCTCAGCATGATCGACTATGTTTGCGTGTCGGGCGAAATGGAAGGCCGCGTTGCCGAGTATTCGGATCATCTTCACGAACACTTGACCACACCGGTGACCATGAAACACGGACGCTACATGCCACCCGCCGATTCAGGCTACAGCGTGCAATTCACAGCAGCGGCCATAAATGGCTTCAGCTTCTCGCCGTAAGCTAAATCGGGTGCGTCCCCAGTATCTCAGTTCCGCGATCCGTTCCGGCGGGGCTGGAACTGCCTGTCGCGTATTTCAGCCGCGCAGTGCAACACCGTTGATGGTCTCTCGTCAACGCCCAAGACTGCTCCGCGATCGAACGTGACTGCGATTTAGGACGTGTCCCGAAACAAGTTGGCACTTCAATGGGGAGCGGCAGGGCGCGAGCCCTCCGGTTTCGTGACACCGGACGGCTCGCGCCGTGCCGCTACAAACGGACGTTATTTCGGGACAAGTCCTTAGTCCCGCAGGGACGACAGACATTGCCTGTGACTGACCTTCTGTCGTCACTCCGGGACTTGCTTCGTTGGTGGATGACATCCGTCGGCTACCGCCGACGGCAAAAGTCCGCCGTCCCTACCGGGACGGCATTCCAAGGAACACACACAAATAAAGCACAGTGGGAAAAAACGGTCCATGACGGATTGATTTTGGAGAATTTTTATTCCTTGTTTTAGCCCGGCGGGCGACATCTCCCTTGCCGGTGGCGTGAGCCACCGGAACCAGAAAACAAGCCCAAAAGGCCGGAGGCCGATACAAGTCTGCCGTGGCCAACGGGTTTGTGTCGCCCTCCGGGCTGGAGTTTTGCATTCTTTCCGGTGGCTGACGCCACCGGCAGTGGATGTGTCGGCCTCCGGCCTGAGTCTTGGATTCCCGCACCGAACAAGACTGGCGCAGACCAAATTCCGTGTCAAAAATCTCCAATCGGATCACCGCCCGAAATCGTCAGCAGCGATTGCAGTGTGGGCTTTTCGATGCTGAGTGGAATTCGTCGCTGAGATCCGTCAGCCAGCAGGCCATGAAATCCGCCGGAGATCGAAAAGTCCGAAGCGGGATCTGTGCCCCATACGACAACATCGTCGGCATCCAGCGGCGTCATCCACGAAACCGTTCGATCCAGCGGCACTTCAACCAACAGCAGTGTGTTTGACGTGCCGTCTGTGATTTCGCCGCGCGTGACGGTATCGGTTTCGGAAAACACAGAATTCGGCCCGCTCACACCCAAGAAATTGGTGTGATTCCCCGCAGCCTGATTCTGATAGACTCGAACTTCCGTTTCAAACGCCCGCGCATTCGCCGGATCATCCCACGGCTTCGACAGATCGATCGTGTCGTAGACAGCTTGTTCGTCCAAGTATGGCAGCAGTAACGTCCGCCGACTGTGCAGCGGCTGACCGGCTTCGTCGACTGTATAAGCGGGCGGAAACGAACCGAAATCGTCGTGGTAATTGTGTAACGCCAAACCGATCATCTTCAGATTATTTATGCTCTGCGAGTAGCGACCACGATTCCACAGCGGCAACAGCAGCAGAACCAATCCAAGGCCGACAATCAACATTCCCAGCGCTAGGGCGATCAACCACGTCCACAGCGAACTGGTCGAAGTGATTTCCGGCGCAGTCGTCGTCGGGCTTGTGAACGGATCGTCAACCATGCTGATTTGCTTCCTGAATGGTTACCAGTGGCTGAGTGTTTGTTTGATCCGACTCGCAGAAGAGGCTGTGTGCCGCCAGCACTTTGTGTTGGCGGCCTCCTCGGTGAGTCGGGTTAAACGATCCGCGACGGAATTGCCGTCTGCCTTTACGCCTGTGGTTCAGTCATGCTGAACGGATCGAGTGCTTCCTTTAGTACGTCCGGTGGCAGAATGTTTTGTTCCGTACACAGTTCCCGAATCGTTTTGCCAGACTTAAACGCTTCCTTCGCTAGAACGGAGGCTTTTTCGTAACCGATATGCGGGTTCAAGCTGGTGACCATCGACAGGCTTTTTTCGACCGCTGCTTCACACGCTTCTGCGTTGGCTTCCATATTCACCAAACAATATTCCACAAACGCACTGCAACTGTTGCTCAGTAGCTTGATGCTTTCCAAAGTGGTCTGGCCCATCACGGGCATCATAATGTTCAGCTGAAACTGACCGCCCGTCGCACCGCTCATGGCAATCGTTTGGTCGTTGCCCATGACTCGCGCACACACCTGCATCATGGATTCACACATCACGGGATTCACCTTGCCCGGCATGATGGATGATCCCGGTTGCAGATCGGGAATCTGGACTTCATAAAAGCCGCACCGTGGGCCGGAACCCAACCAGCGAATATTGTTGGCGACGTTAAACAGCGTCGACGCGATCGCTCGCAACTGCCCGTGGCATTCCACCAAGCCATCGCGTTGAGCGTTGCCTTCGAAGTGATTGACGGCTTCGATAAACGGAACTTCTGTGACTTCTGCCAGCACTGCGGCCACGCGCGCACCGAATTCGGGGTGAGTATTAATCCCAGAACCGACGGCCGTTCCACCGACCGGCAATTCCAGCACGGCTTCGATCGCCTTTTTCGCTCGCCCAACGGACAGCGTCAATTGGCGAGCGAACGCGCCGAATTCCTGTCCCAGGCGCAGGGGAGTTGCATCTGCCAAGTGTGTGCGGCCGATCTTGATGATCTTGTCCCAAGCGTCCGCTTTGCTCTGCAATTCGTCGGCAAAACATTGCAGTCCGGAAATCAGGTCGTTGTGGATCGCCGTTCCGACAGCCACGTGGATTGCCGTGGGAAACGTATCATTGGTGCTTTGCCCCATGTTGACGTGATCGTTGGGATGCACGGGCTTAACGGCCGCAAAGCGATCACCACCCAGAATTTCGATGGCTCGGTTGGCGATGACTTCGTTGACGTTCATGTTGCTAGATGTGCCCGACCCGGTCTGAAAGACGTCGATCGGAAATTGATCATCAAACTGACCATCGCCAACTTCTTGGCAGGATTCCAGCATCGCGACGACCTGTTCGTCAGACAGCGGATTCTTACCCGTCCCGGTTAACTTACCCAAATCCCGATTTGCCACGCCGCACGCATATTTGACGCGGCCCATGGCGTGAATCAGATCTGGCGGCAGTTCCCAGCCGGAAATCGGGAAGTTCTCGACCGCACGTTGGGTTTGCGCCCCAAAATAGGCGTCCGCAGGAACCTGGACGTCCCCCATGGAATCACGTTCTGTTCGAAACTCAGACATCACTTTTCTCACTGAATTGGCTGCCGCAACCGGCAATCTTGTGGACGGAAACACCGAATGATATCGGGATCAAGCGGATTCGCAATCAGCGGCTGTTGCTGTTCAGGTGGAATCAGCTTGCCGTCAGGCTAGCGGTGTCGCTTTTGCGATCAGAAACCGCTCTGACGGGTTCTTCTCACAAACAACGTTGGCCGTGGCTTCGACGTTCCAGAACGGTTTCCGATGGCTACGCCACACAAGCAGCCTGCGCCAGCATCTGCCACCCGCTCAGGTGACGAACGTTCGGCTCCGAATTCGGAGCGTTCCTGCACAAACTGCACCTTGAGCGGACCACCGGCGGGCCGAAAATCGCAGGGCCGATAATTTCTGCCGGGCGCATCACAGGCGTCCGGTTGAATTTGCCGAACAGTTCACATTCTGCGCAAAAGCCCAAAAATGGGGGTTCCATACACCTTGCTGTCACATTTGGCGTCGATTATCACCCGGTCGTGAGAGACAGATTGAGTTCGTTTTGAACTGCTTCGAACGGTTTCGACAGCCGCTGGAAACAAACTCATCGACAACCACAATCACATGTTCCAGAAGCAGAGATCAACGTCGATCGCTGATCACAGAACGACCGTTGAGTATGCATGGATGTGTATTCGACGAGTGGCAATCAACAACGCGAGTCTTCGAGAAGCGGGCTGTTCTTCGAGACGTTGTTGCGAGTTCCCAAATTCATCGAACAAATTATTAAGGTGCATTCCGAACGCAGACTAAACAGGGCGCAGAACCAACGACTCACCAGCCTAGTGATTTCTTCAATCTTTATCGCGGGACAAAGATTGAAAACGGGAAATCTTCAAAACTTGGTGCGTCTGTAGCGGTTCTGTTGGATCTGGGAGGCTGCTGAAACCGATATCTTGCGATACAGCAAGGTGTTCGTTTTGGCAGATGCTGTTCGTCATGGAGGATTGAATGTCAACCAAGATCAGTGAAGATATCCTAGGCACGTGGCTTGATTTCAAAAAGGATCAAAGCGACCAAAGCCTACGAAATCGCCTGATGGAACGTTATCTACCGCTTGTCCGTTATAACGCGGAACGAGTCTGGTCGAAGTTGCCGGAAGGCGTCGACCTCAACGACTTGATCTCCGCAGGTGTCTTTGGACTCATGGATGCGATAGAAGCGTTTGATCTGGAACGTGGAGTAAAATTTGAAACGTACTGTGTGCCTCGAATTCGAGGTGCGATGCTGGACGAACTGCGAACAATGGACTGGGTTCCCCGGTTGGTTCGCAGCAAAGCCAGCAAGATGGAGGCGGCGCGCAAGGCAGTCGTCGCCAAAACCGGCAAGCCGCCCACAGACGCCGAACTGGCAAACGAAATGGGCATTTCTGTTCCGGAATTCGAAAAGCACAAAGCCGAAGCGTCTGCCATCGGCTTGGTCAGCCTGAACAAAAAGTGGTACGAAACGGACAGCTACAAAGATGTTCGTGAAGTGGATGTCTTGGAAGACGCCAAAGGGGAAGACCCCACCGGCGGAATTCAAAAACTGGACGTGATGAAAGTCGTCACCAAGGGTTTGAATCGCAACGAGCGTCTGATCATCATCCTGTACTACTACGAAGAACTGACGATGAAGGAAATCGGTTCGACCTTGGGACTGTCTGAGTCTCGAGTCAGCCAGATGCACTCCAGCATCGTCGGACGCCTCAAAGAACAGCTCAACGGACGTCGACCTGAATTTTCAGACTAAGTCGATCGCCGATCAGCCACCCAAGATTCAAGAGCCTGTCATTCCCTTGGAATGCCAGGCTTTTTTCATGCACTGTTGGATCTGTAGCTCGGTGGTCTCCGCCGAGAAATCACGGTGGAGACCACCGAGCTACCTTTTGCCAATCCGCAAACTTGTCTTTACGAATGAGCACACCCATCTGTGTTCATCTGTGTGTGATATCCACGGTTAAAGGAAGTAGGCCGCCGGTTAAGACGTGTCCCGAAACAAGTTGGCACTTCAATGGGGAACGGCAGGGCGCAAGCCCTCCGGTTTCGTGGCACCGGACGGCTCGCGCCCTGCCGCTACAAACGGACGTGATTTCGGGACAAGTCCTATGTCACCCGAATGCGTCAGCGAGGGATCGACTGGTCCGTCGCAGTCCCGGGCGTTCACGCATTCGGGTGATCACTCGCACGCGAAAAAGCAGAAAAGATGCAAATCGACATGCCGCAAGCGAACGGGGGGCTAAAAAGGCCACCGTTCTAAGCTTGAGTCGTTGCCGTGCATCGCTGAAGGAGACGACTGCCGAAAATTGGGGAAATTGACCGTCAGCAGCCATCAACAGGGCATTCCTGATCTTGGCCCCAATCCGGCAGTCGAGAATCACGTAAATCGTTGGCAGATAACAGAGAACGGCGTTTGACGTGTTGCGGATCTGCCGATACTCTCCGGACGCTCAAACTGAGTATGAACCCAGCGTTGGGTTCCGGGGATCGATCTGCCTCCCCTGCAATTTGGCAGAGTGATGTTTGTTGGTGACTGATTTAGTCCTGACATTCACACAATTGTTCTGTGCAAACCCTACAAATCGGGCGTTTGCAACGTCGACTGCCGTTCACTCAGTCGTCGTAGAAAACAGGAGATCAGCGATGGCTGAGATTGTCGTGAAAGAGATTCTGGATGCGGGCGTCCATTATGGGCACCGTTCGCGTAGTTGGAATCCGAAGATGCGTCCGTATATTTACGGCCGCCGTAACCAAATTCATATTATCGACATCAAGGAAACCATCCGCGGCCTCGTCCGTGCAAAGAAGTACCTGATGCGAGTGGCCGCTCAAGGCAGCCTGATCCTGTTTGTCGGAACAAAACGACAAGCCGCCGCTTCTTTGGAAGAAATGGCCGGCGAAGTCAACATGCCGTTCTGTACAGAACGCTGGTTGGGTGGAACGCTGACCAACTTTCGGACAGTTCGCAGCCGCCTAAAGCGACTGGAAGAGCTCGAAGAAATGCGAGAGTCCGGCGTTTTGTCGACGTACAGCAAAAAAATGCAGTCCACACTGCTGCGTGAATATCGCAAGATCTATCGCAACCTAAACGGTATTCGGGACATGAACCGCCTGCCAGAATGTCTGGTTGTGATCGACCCCAGCAAAGAACGCAACGCCGTTCACGAAGCTCACCTGCTGGGAATCAAGGTTGTTGCTCTGATCGACACCGATTCCGATCCGGATCTGGTGGACCTGCCGATTCCGGGCAACGATGACAGCCTGCGATCGATTCGTTTGATTACTCAGCACCTGTGCGACGCAATTCGACAGGGCAAATCGCTGCGACCCAACGAACCGAAAAAACAGGCCGTGGACACTGGCAACGAACCTAAAGCTGTGCCAAACATCGGCTAGAAGTCAAAGCCGAAGTCAAAGTCAAAGCCGAAGTCAAAGCCGAAGCCAACGCAAAGCCATCGCCGGGAGTTAGCGGATGATTCCCGGCGAACTTGGTTTCGCATCACTTGTCTATTCATTCACTGGGGCCGGAGTCGAAATCTGTGCGACTCGTCCGCCGATCAGCAGTTGCTGATCCTTTTCTTACAACGGGAGATTCAGAACATGGCAGACATCACAGCTGCTGCTGTCAAAGCTTTACGAGAACGTACTGACTTGCCAATGATGGAGTGCAAAAAGGCACTTGTGGCTGCGGATGGCGACGCGGAAAAAGCCGTCGCAATTCTGAAAGAGCAGTTCAAGAAGATTCAGGACAAACGAGCGGACAATGCCACAGAAGAAGGTCGTATCTTCTACGCTGTGTCTGCCGACGGTTCCGAAGCCGCGATGGTTGAGATTCAGTGTGAGTCGGCTCCGGTTGCGACTGGCGAGTCCTTGGAAACTCTCGGAACAGCCATGGTCAACACGCTGCTGAACGGTGCCGGTGCTGACAGCCCGGAAGCTCTGATGACGCAGACAGCAATCGGTGGTTCAGACACACTGCAATCCATGTACGAAGACTTCGTCAATAAGATTCGTGAGAAGATTGTTGTGAACCGTTTGATTCGCGTCACAGGTCCAGTCGGCGGCTATGTGCATCATGACTACAAAACAGCCGTCGTGTTTCAGGCAGCCGGTGCGGGCAAAGACGCGGCCGTTCTGCGTGATGTCGCGATGCATGTGGCAGCGATGAATCCATCGTGTTGTACGGCGAGTGAAATTGCAGCCGCGGATGTGGAAGCCGAAAAAGTACGGCTCACAGAAGAAGCCAAGGCCGCCGGAAAGCCAGAGAACATCATCGACAAGATTGTCGATGGCCAGCTGTCGCGCTGGTACAACGAAAAAGGTGTGCTGCTGTATCAGCCGTTCGCCAAGGACGACAAAATCACCGTGGGCAAAGCACTGTCTGATGCCGGCTTCGACGCCACCGGATTTATCCGCTGGCAGGTTGGCGTGGCGTAAACCGTCAGCACGGGCTGCATCGGGGACTCAAAATTACAGGCCGATCCACTTGGATCGGCCTGTTTTTATGTCGCCCGGTTACATTATCGTAGACGCCTTTGAAGCATTTGACGCTCATCCCTAGACTCACAATCAACACTCATACGAAATCGACGTTATGGCTAACAACACAATTACGCCCGTGTACAAAAGAGTGCTGCTGAAGCTCAGCGGTGAAAGTTTTTGCCGCGAAGGCGAGACGGGAATTGCGATGGCCGAGCTGGCCAGTATTTCCGCTCAGGTCAAAGAAGTCGTTGAAGCCGGCGTGCAGTTGGCGATCGTGTGCGGGGGCGGCAACATTCTGCGAGGCAAGCAGTTTTCGGAAGCCAGCAGTTCGATCATTCCATCCACCGCACATTACATGGGAATGTTGGGCACGGTGATCAACGCCTTGGCTCTACAGGACGCATTGGAAAACGCGGGCGTGGCGACTCGCGTGCAGACGGCGATCCGCATGGAAGGCGTGGCAGAAACCTTCATCCGTCGGCGTTGCATTCGTCATCTAGAAAAAGGCCGCGTTGTGATTTTGGCGGCTGGCACCGGCAGTCCGTTTGTCACCACAGATACGGCGGCGGCTTTGCGAGCTCGAGAAATCGATGCTGACGTGGTTCTGAAGGGAACGAAAGTCGACGGCATCTATTCTGACGACCCCATGAAGAACCCGCACGCCATTCGCTACACCGACATTTCGTACACGGAAGTCATCAAGCAAAACCTGCAAGTCATGGACGCTCAAGCGTTTCATCACTGCATGGAACAGAAGCTGCCGATCGTGGTGTTCAACTATAAGAAGGTCGGAAACATTGGGCGCGTCGTTTCGGGCGAGACCATCGGCACGCGGGTTTCGGCCGACGGTTCTCCGGCGTAGAGCTGGGCTGAGGCAACGGGACTGATTGGGATGAATGGGTAGGTTTGTGTTGGATCGAGCAACGCGAACGTGTTCGAGATTGCAACTCGCGATCCTCACCTGTGAACTGCACTGAAATTTAGAAGACTTCTCCGCATGCCTTCGCCAACACATAACGTCTACTTCGAATGTCCGCATTGCGGCGAAGATGTGCTGGCTGGTGCCACGGTGTGTCGAGCGTGCGGGGCCAGCGACGAATCCGGCTGGAACGAAGACGATTTCGGCGATGGCACCGATGATGAATACGAAGACGCCATCTACGAACAGCGCGGCAATTCACCCGTTTACGACCGCGATGGTGGCTCAGCACCGACAGCCCGGTTTTGGGTGCGGCTGGTGATTCTGGCGATCATCGTGTCGTTTTTGGTGAGTGTCGGGTTGTTGTGATTTCTTGAACGAGTGCTTATCTACGAAAGTCGACGATGACATCTTTTGCGAACGAACTTCAGACCGGACTGCAAGCTGTCCGGCAGGCTGCGAAAGTCTGTCGTGCTGTTCAGGCATCGATCACCACTGCGTCACTGGACAAAAAGGACAACAGTCCTGTGACAGTGGCGGACTTCGCCAGCCAAGCATTGATCTGCCGCACATTGCAGCATGCTTTTCCGAACGATCCGGTCATCGGAGAAGAAGGTGCAGAAGAACTTCGCACGGCCGCCGGCGCGGATTTTTTGAATCGGATCGTGCAGGAATGTGGGGCTGTGGATGTGGCCGCATCGGGCGCTGAAGTCTGTGGCTGGATCGATCGCGGCGGACTTCAGCAGCATCGTCCCCGCTTCTGGACACTCGACCCAATCGACGGCACCAAAGGCTTTCTGCGGAACGAACAATACGCCATTGCGTTGGCACTGGTGATTGATGGAGAAGTTCAGGTTGGCATTCTTGGCTGCCCGAACATGCCCGTGGACGCTGCGGTTCCGGATGGCCCGCGAGGATTACTGGCATGGGCTGTCAAAGGACAGGGCAGTTTTGTGCAGGCGTTGGATGCTCCAGAATCCGCTGCGGCAAAAATTTCGGTGACGTCGACAGCCAATAGTGCTGATGCCAGATTCTGTGAATCCGTGGAATCGGGACACAGTTCGCATGATTGGTCGGGGCAGATCGCCAGCCAATTGAAGATCACTCGCGAACCATTTCGGATCGACAGCCAGTGCAAGTATCTGGCCGTTGCCATGGGAGACGCAGACATCTATCTGCGACTGCCAACTCGCAAAGGCTATCAAGAAAAGATCTGGGACCACGCCGGCGGAATTCTGGTGGTGCAGGAAGCCGGCGGAACGGTCACCGACATTCATGGCCAACCGCCCGAATTTCATCACGGGGCCACGCTTGCAAAAAACGAAGGCATGGTGGTCACCAACGGACAATTTCACGCGGACGTTGTCAGTGCCGTCAAAGACAACGCCCCGGCGTAGCAAATCGTCCTCGATCATTGTCGCGCAGGCGTTCAGCGGGTATGGTTTCTAAACGTTCGTCGTCCAACTGCCCGCCATTCCTGCCCAAGCACGAAACTTCGCCATGTCACGAATTACGTTTGCCGTCTGCATTTTTAGTCTCAGTTTCCTGCAGCAACCTGCGACAGCCGAGGTCGGTGTGGGGGCGGCCCCGCTTGCCGAAGCCGAAGTCATCATCGATGGTTCGCGAACAATGCTGGACGAAAAGTGGACCTATTGGGAAGGGCCTCGGTTTGCGTCGGCATTGCCGATCAAATGGAAGATTGTCGACGATCCAACGGATAGCGGAACGGTTGTGATGACCGACGACCCTGCGGCCGCCGGAGGCAAGTACGGAACGGCGGATATCGTGACAAAAAAAGCGTACGGCGATTTCCGTTTGCATATTGAGTTTTTGATTTCCAAGCCCGGTGGCAACAGCGGCGTATATCTACAGAACCGCTACGAAATTCAAGTGCTGGACGGTGACAAAACCAAGCACGGCATGGCGGCTGTGATCAACGAAACAGAATCTCCGTATCACGCGTACAACGGTGTCGGCAAATGGAACGCCTACGACATCACGTTCCGCGCGGCGCGGTTTGCGGACGGCAAGCTGACTGAGAAGGCTCGCGTTTCGATGTACTTCAATGGCCAAAAGGTACACGACCATGTGGAAATCAAGCAGGTCTGGGGCGGACCGAATTCGGGCGTCGATGGCGGAAACGACGGTGGCAAAGGCATCACCGATACAGCTCAAGGGCTGAAGCTGCAATGCGAAGGCCACGACGTCCGCTATCGCAACGCTTGGATTCAAGAACTGAACCTGAAGGAATCGGACACCAGCTTCACCGAATAGTGTCGTTGAGTCGGGTCGCCTGAAATAGCAGCAGCCGTTTCGTTGATTGACGGTGGTCACAACTGCGAATTATGAGCATTTTGACGCGATAAATGATCCTTGGCGGCGAATTGTCCGGTGTGACTGTGGCTCACCTTTCAAGGACAGAACCGTATGGATATCGCAGGCGAAATTGAACGTATCGAACAACTCCGCCAAACCGGAGTGCTGTCTGAATCCGAATTTCAGCAGGCCAAAGAAAAAATTCTGGCCGGTGATCCTGCGAGCAGAATTTTCAATTCTGAGCCCGGTCGGATTTATGGGATGCCCGAACGGACTTGGTGTACGTTGATGCATTTGTCGCAACTGCTGATCTTTGCGGCAGGCCTCGGAATTGCGGTGCCCATCATTATGTGGGTGTTGAGCAAAGAAGATTCTGACTTGGCAAGACGTCATGGCGCGCGAATGATCAATTGGATGATTAGCAGCTTTATCTATCTGGCGATCAGCGGCCTTCTGGTGATGGTCCTGATCGGGATTCCGATGCTGATTGTGGTGGCGATTTTGACCATCGTCTTCCCCGTGATGGCGGCGATCAAATGCAACGAAGACCAACTGTGGTCGTATCCGTTGACGATTCGATTCATGCAAGAAGACTAATTTGTGCGGACAAGTGCCGTGAACTATTCTCGGTCGTCGTCGTGCTGCCGATCTTCTGCGGCTGGCAGTTTTAGGATCACCAAAATTCCGATGCCGGACAGAGTGATCACCACTGCGGCGACTGACTTCGAATAACCGGTCACGGCAAGTGTCACGGCGACCGTCACGACCACTACGGCAATGGCCTTCCATCGCACGTGATCTCGAACGCCGCCGTTAATCTGCCAGTCGACCAGAATCGGTCCGAACATCCGCGACTGCAGCAAGCGAGCGTTCAGTGCCGGAGACGAGCGCACCAAAAAATAGCTGGTCAGCAGTAAAAATGGAGTCGCCGGCAGTGCTGGCAGTAAAACTCCCAGCACACTGACAACAAAAAACGACGCAGCGAGGGTCAGCAGTGCAAACTTTCGGAGACCCGAACGAACGGCCACGGGCGGCTCTGCGGACATCGGGCGACCGCCGGCTTCCGTCTCAGATTCCAGCTCCGTGGCGGCCGTTGGTTTCTCGATCGTCATATGCACTTGGTCTCCGTGACTCGCCGTTTGAACGCTAGCTCCGCGTGCGGGGACGTATGGGCGTTCTATCGTTTCACCCGTGGTCGCAGACTAGGCCGGAAAACCTAGTTTGTGACTACGAGTGAAACAGCAAGAAAGTCTCATCGTGCCCCGCGTGCAGTATAGCTCCGGACGTTACCCACGCGGTCCGGGGCGAGTGTCAATTCCTTCATCCGACACGCACTCTGGCCAGTTTATGTCCGACGACACAAAAAAGCAGCTGCAATCAAAGCTCTGGAACATCGCCAACACTCTACGAAGCAAGATGAAAGCGGATGATCAGCCAAATGCATGATCCGCCAGCATCCGTTGGCTGCTGGCTGCTGCCAGAAACCTTAAGTTCCGTCCGTTTTTTCGATTATCCCCAAGAGACGTCGAACGGGGCAGAGTTGCCGCCACGTAAACGAAGCGGACTTGATGGGAAAGGTCCGAAAGAAATGCGCGTCGACTGGCCATGTTTTTGAGGATGCCAAATTTCCCGACTTGGCCAAGTTGATCGCTGCTGATGCCCAGATGTTTGGCAATCATCCGTACCAGTGGCT
>JBDNHJ010000251.1:0-8226 GCA_041688835.1 Fuerstiella sp. | reverse complement strand
GATCCGCTGGAGTCGCCGATTTTTCGGCAACGGATCGCCGGAACTGACGCTTGTTCCGTTTTCAATTATCTTGCTCGTGATCCTCGCTTCGGCTGCAGCGACGAATCTGATCGGCATTTTTTCGATCTTCGGCCCGTTCGTACTGGGCGCCGCGCTGTGTGATCAGACGGAACTCAAGCAGGCACTGCGAAGTCGCATCGAACAATTCGTGACGGCCTTCTTTCTGCCGGTGTTTTTTACCTACACAGGACTTCGTACCAACATCGGTTCGCTGGACTCCGCTTACCTTTGGGCAGTCTGTGCGTTGGTCACTTTAACCGCCGTCAGCGGAAAAGTGTTCGGCTGCGGCCTGGCGGCTCGACTCGGCGGCATGACTTGGCGAGACAGCGCCAGCGTGGCGGTGATGATGAACACTCGCGCTTTGATGGGACTGATCGCCGTCAACATCGGCCGTGACCTTGGCGTGATTCCGGATACGATCTTCTGCATGATGGTGCTCATGGCGATTGCCACGACACTCATGACCGCACCCATTCTACGACGCCTGATCGCCCCGCGTCCGCAGCCTTGAGTCACGCACTCGTTGACGAGTTCCTCGACACAACGAGCCGTTTGGCCCGTGGGCGCGAACTGTTCGAGCGATTTATTCTCCGCCGTCTACCACTTTGTCGACGGTGATACCGTGGTGGCGGCATTTGGTGCGGAGCGTGGTGCGGGAAACTCCGAGCAGACGGGCGGCTTCCTGTTGGTTGCCGTTGGCCTGTTGCAGGATTCGAGGAATAATCTGACGTTCGACTAACGCCATGGCGTCGTCGTAGATAGATTCGCTGCCGGATTGCAGACGCTCGGCGATGAAGGCCACCCAGTTGGTGATGTCGTGATCGGCAGCTTCAGAGTCACCAACCATTGAAGCCTGACGCGCAAGCGAAGGATCTTCGGAGGTGGATTGGTCGGATGTGGAATTTTCGGGGGCCTCGCTTGCGCGTCGGGCTTCCATGGGAGCGTGCGTTCGGGCGTCTCGAATGGCTGGCGGCAGAAACGCGGGCACCAGCACCGGGCCGGTGGCTTCCAGCAATGTGTATTTGATGACGCTTTGCAATTCTCGCACATTACCAGGCCAAGAATACGCCTTCAACACTGCGTTGGTTTCCGGCGCAAGTCCGTTCAGTTCTTTGCCAAGTTCCTTCGCGATGAGCTTACTGAAGTGTTCAGCCAGCAGGCGGATGTCGTCGCCTCGTTCACGCAGCGGTGGCAGGTGAATTCCGTAGACATTAAGTCGATAAAACAGGTCGCCGCGAAAATCGCTGGTCTTGATCATGTCTTCCAGATCACGATTCGTCGCAGTGATCAGACGCACGTCGGTTTTCAATGTTTCATTGCCGCCAACGCGTTCGAACTGTTGATCCTGCAGAACGCGCAGAACCTTCGTCTGCATCAACGGCGTCATATCGCCGATTTCGTCCATAAACAGAGTGCCGCCCGAACACTGTTCGAACTTACCCACCCGCTTACGATCGGCTCCGGTGAACGATCCTTTTTCGTGGCCGAACAGTTCGCTTTCCAACAGGTTTTCAGGAATGGCCGCACAGTTGATGGCCAGAAAGTTCTTGTCCGACCGCTGGCTGTAGTTATAGATCGCTCGGGCAATCACTTCCTTCCCCGTACCGCTTTCGCCACGAACGAGCACTGTCACATTCTGCGGAGCGACTCGCCCGATGGCTCGGTAAACTTCCTGCATGGCGGGACATTTGCCGATCAGCAAATCGCCGCTGGTGTCGTCGGATTGGTCGGACGGCAGCGTCGCCGGAATCCGCATCAGGCGACTGGTTTCGACGGCGGATTCCACCAGCGGAATCAGAGTGTCCGGGTCGAGCGGTTTCAGAATGTATTCGAACGCACCGGCGCGCATGGCATCGATCGCGGTGCCCGCCGTTCCGTGGCCAGTCATCAGAATCACAGGAACACGACCATTGGCCAGATGAAACTGGTGGAACAAATCCAAGCCGGACAAATCCGGCAGCCGGATATCGGACACCACGACATCCGGCGTTTGAGCTCGAAAATGTTCCATCGCTTCCGACGCGCAGGACGCCGTGACGACGTCGTAATCCGGTGCCGGAAAGGCATAGCGGAAACTGTCGAGGATCAAAGGTTCGTCGTCAACGATCAGTAAGCGTGGCATGGGGCGAGAGTCCGGCGGTAAATGCGATTTCTTAATCCTAATCTTAATCTGATTCCGTCAACGCAAACCGATTAAGATTAAGATTAAGAGGCTGAGGAAGACAACACGCGCCGAACAATCTGCAGCAACTGTTCATCGGAATACGGCTTTGACAAAAATGCGTTGCTGCCTTCGATTCCTTGTTCACCGTAGGCCGGTTTTTTTAGACCGCTGCTCGCGATGATTTTCAGGTCGGTGCGAATCTCGCGAAATTTTTGCATCACCTGCGTGCCATCGACGTCGGGCATCATCATGTCGACAATCACCAGATCGATTTCAGCATTCCGTTGTTCGAATAATGTGATCGCGGCCGCTCCACCTTCTGCTGTGATGACTTTGTAGCCGTAGGATTCCAGCGTTGCCTGCAGCATCTGCAGGATGGCGAGTTCGTCGTCAACAATCAGGATGTGTTCGCCGTGGTCTGCGGGCAGTCTTTCCGTCAGTTCGTCAACCGGTTCTTCCGTGCGGTCGGGCAGCGACGGCAGGTAGAACGCAAACGTGGTTCCGCGACCGACTTCACTGTCCACGGTCATGGTGCCTTCGTGAGTTTTGACGATGCCCAAGCAAGTGGCTAGGCCCAGTCCCGTACCTTTGCCCTGACCTTTGGTGGTGTAGAACGGGTCGAAGATGCGTTCTAGCGTTTCGTTGGTCATTCCTGTTCCGGTGTCGGCGACGGACACGCGAACATAGCGACCGGGAGACAGTTCTGTGCGGGCGACGTCGTCATCAATGGTGATGTTTTCTGCTTCGAAGGTGATCGATCCGCCATCGGGCATGGCGTCGCGCGCGTTGATGGCCAGATTCATCAGCACCTGCGACAGTTCCGTGCTGTCGCCTAAAATCTGCCACAGCGATTTATCGACAAAAGATTGAACTGTGATCGTCTGCGCCAGCGTGTGGTTCAGAATACTGCAGGTTTCCACGATCAATTCTTGCATGTCGACGTTTTCGCGCGGCCCCGAAGTGCCACCGGCAAACGACAGCAATTGCCGAATCATACTCGCTCCTCGATCAGCGCTGGCGGTGATCGTATCGATCAATCCCGAACGCTGCTGATCGCTGTTGTTGCGGCGCAGCAGTTTGGCTCCCATGGTGATCGGAGTCAGCACGTTGTTCAGGTCGTGAGCAATCCCACTGGCCAGCGTGCCGATGCTTTCGAGTCGCTGCGAACGTCGCTTCGCCTGTTCGCGACGCTTGTCATCGGTGACATCGATGGAAATGATTAACTGCGACGAAGGTTCGCCGTGTTCGTCAACAATCAACGAACGACGAGACTCAACAATCAGCTCCGTACCGTCTCTGGCACGCACATTCCGTTCGCCGACCCACACGCCATCTGCCAGCACCCACTGCAAAATTTCCGCTTCTGACATTGTGGATGATCCGGGGATCAATTCGCTGCCCAGTCGCCCGAGTGCTTCGTCCTCGGTCCAGCCATACAGCTGTTCGGCTCCGTCGTTCCACAGTTGAATTCGGTCGTCGAGATCGCGGATATGAATGGAATCGCGAATGCGTGATAGGATGGCCGCCTGTTCTCGCATCCGGATGCGGCCTGTTTCGCGTTCGGTCACATCTTTCAGCATCACGGTAAACAGCGGCTGGTTGTCGACGAGAGCTCGCGAAACGACGGCGACCGCAGGAAATTCGTCACCCCGCGAATTCAAACCGTGGATAATGTTTCCGTTTCGGACCTGCATTCGCACGCCTTCCGAATCAGTCGACAACTTCATCGCCATGGCAAAGTCGTTGTGGAATCGTGGCGCGATCAGGTCTGTGAATGGCTTTCCGGTCAGAGCCTCTTCCGTCGTTTGGAACAAGCTTTCGGCCGTGGGATTCAGCACAATGATGTTCGCATGATGATCGACCGCGACGACGGCATCCATGGACGCATCCACAATCGCCAGCATGCGCGCCTGTTCGACATCCAGCTTGGCTTCTGTTCTGCGGCGGCCCGTGCGTTCTAAATTGGTCAACATGGTTGCGGCAACGAATGTTCCCAGCGTTAGCAGCAGTGCCATGCTGATGGTGATGTCGTGGCGTGTTTCGTGAGCGGCCGCCTGAACCTGCAGTAGTTCGAGTTCTTCGTCGCGTTTAGCGATGATGATTTCCGACACGTCGCGGATCGAATCCATCAGTTGCCGGCCGCGATCCGTGGCAACAATATCTTTGGCTCGCACAAACGCTTCCGCATCCGGCCCTTCGCGACGAGCGGCAATTGTTTCTTCCAATTCGGTGCATTTTTCCGCAATCAGATTTTCCAGCGTTGCCAGTCGGCCGGTATCAATAATGCCGGCGTCGCAATGACTCCGCAGCTGCACAAGATAGTGCTCGACCTTCGTCAGACCTGCATGATAGGGAACCAAGTACTCGTCAAGGCCGGTGATCAGAAATCCTCGTTCTCCGGTCTCTGCGTCTTTCAGCGCCGACAGAGCGGCCCGTACATCCTCACGAATGACGAAATTATGAGCAATCTGATCGCTGGTGATCGCAGCCCTGCGCGCGGTCGACACACCCAGCAACGACAATCCGACAACTCCCAGCAAGGCGACCGGCAGCAGGATGTTGATCCATTTGAAATAGCGAGACGTAGCGGGCATGTGCTTCTTTCTGAATCCTAATCTTACTCTTAATCATCATCTGATTCGCGTTGTCGGAATCTAAACCGGAAGACAAATCGATTAAGATTAAGAGTAGGATTAAGATTTAGATTTAGAACAGGATTCGGAACCAGATTGAGGCATTGAGTTCGGTGGGATTCGGCACGCGAAATGCTTTAAGCTTCTATGGCACGTGAACGGTATCCGGTACACGGGATTGGATTGGAATGGACACCATTGTTCACCATCGAACTCAACAATGATGCTGAGGAGCGTCGCGCGATGAACTCAGTCACGTCACTGCAAGCGATCGAAGCCGCGTTTGACACGGCGAAAAAACGCTGGATAACCTGTGACTGGTTCACTGAATTCGGGGTCGCACAGCTAGATTTGCGGGGTCTCACCGCACTTCAAACGGAGCGCCTAGCAAAGGCGACCAGCGGCGTGGAGTCGCAGCAGTGGCAGGCCGCAGCCACGTGGCTACGTCAGGTCGAACGAGATGCCGCTGCTGCCACGCAAGCTGCTTTCGATGCCTGCGAAGCGTGGGCCGCCGGTCACGTGGTGTTGGCAAAACGAAAAATCGACTTCGCCTGTGAGATTGAAGCGGCTTGGCACAAAGAACTGGTCTGGGGGCCGCTGCGGCGATTGATTTACGAATCCATGGAACTTGCCTGACCACGGTTTTGGCAAAATTTCTTCCACTCTGGCAGATTCTTGGCCACTCCATCCGTTGCGCTTGACCCAAACCTCTTAAAGGCCAACGCACTCTGCCGGTGCGCCGCTGGCCCACTCTGGAAGACAATCGTGGGTGACATTTCAGACTGACGCTTGAGCTCCGGGCGCGTAGTTTCTGTGCAAATTGTCAATTCTGTTGCCCGACAGTTCTAGTTAGACGACTCTTGTCACTCGACTTACTGATAGCGGATTTACCTGGCCGACAAACAATCGAGAAGTTTGTTGAGTGAGTGGCCCGATAGATTTTACCAGACCGGAACACTCGACCACGCCTCACTGGTCAACAGCATCAAAAAGTTCCCCGCAACCCACCGTCCCCCAACTCATAAGGTTTGCATTGCTCTATGTCACAGACAACCGCCAGCGGCATCACACCGACCGCTCCCGCTGATATTAAAACATTGGATGACCTTCGCGACTATATTCACGTCGCCTTGTGCCGCAAGGAGAACCTGCTGGAACATCATTTTCCAATGACCGAACTGGAACTCAAACGCAGCGGCAATCGTTGCGGCTACCAGTACATTCTGCACGGCCCTCGCAGCGTCAAACTCAGCGCCGTGTGGGACCAAGCCAGCAACGAAATTCTGCTGTACGACGTTGTCGGACGCCGCTTCCAACGCGTTCGCATCCCCAACCTAGTGGCTTAGTTCCGGGCTTAGCACCGTCCACAGTTTGAAGCACACTGTCGAATCCGCTCACGATGGAATCGACGTTCACCGGTTGGGAGATAATTCACGCAGCATTTCGGATGTTTCTCGCACGAACGCATGTGCCGGGGGCTGAAGCCGGACACCTGAACCGAAATGCCGCCGTAGAATCAAATCTCCCAACCGGACCACCGCCGCTGTCAAACAGCAGGGCGGCCGCACTTGATCATAGCGGATCTGCAAGCGATCAAGCCTTCAGCCGTTCCCGTAAATATTTGGCGCGAGCTTCGTTGCGGTCTGAAGTCTTCAACGGTCCGCCGTTGAGTTTTTGCAGGTGAGACGGCTGGGTGTGAATAAACAGTTCGTTGACCGTGGCAATGTCGACGCCGTCGACCAGTCCGAGGTTGACTCCCAGCCGCAGACTGGACAATAGATGCATGGTTTCTTCGGAACTGATCGAACGTGCGCTGGTCAGAATTCCCATGGCTCTGGAAATCTGGTCGTCCAGTTGAGACTTATTGTCACGACACAGTAGTTCGCGGACGCGACGTTCGTAACCCAGAATATTGGGCACAACTTCGGACAGGTTTTCCAGCAATTGTTCTTCGCTGCAGCCGAGCGTCATTTGATTTGAGATCTGATAGAAATCTCCCATCGCCTGACTGCCTTCGCCGTAGAGTCCGCGAACCGCGAGGTTGATTTTCTGAGCTGCCTGATGCACTTTCTGGATTTCGCGAGTGATCCGCAGCGCGGGCAGATGCAGCATCACACTGACCCGGATTCCCGTGCCCACATTTGTCGGGCAGGCGGTCAGATAGCCCAGTGTTTCGTCGAAGGCAAAACTGATTCGACTTTCCAGCTCAGTGTCGAGCGCACTGATGGCCTGCCAGCAGTCGTCCAGCGAAAACCCGCTGTTCAGTATCTGCAGCCGGACATGATCTTCTTCGTTCAGCATAATACTGAACTGTTCGTTTTTACTGACAACCGCGCCGCGCGGTCCGGTGGACTGCGCGATTTCGCGACTAATCAATTGTCGTTCCACCAGCAGGTTGCAATCGATATCGTCAAGCGTTGGGATGTCGACGAACTGAAAATCGCGGCCGATGTCGGTGGCGGAAATTGTCTTCCGCATGGCATCCACAAGCTGCTGCTTGACGTCATCGTCAGCGCGCGACATAAACGGATAACCGATGATGTTCCGCGCCAGTCGAATGCGTGTGGAAATTACGATATCAGATTCAGGGCCCTCCGCTCGCAGCCACTTTCCGCTGGTTCGTGCCAGTTCAGCAAGGCACAGCGAATTTGTTTCGCCATCAGACGTCAATGTTCGGACTTTCAGCTAGGAAGATAGTAGAGACAGGATCGACTGTTGCCAGCACATCGGCTTTCCGTGGCGACGGTCATTATCGAAGTGTAGTGGGCGAGCGACAACTCAGAAAGCCGATCGCAAACTCGGATGCCAGAATGCCAATGATCCGCGTCCACAAAACCAACCGATCTTGCCCGATTGGCATTGTGGCAGCCACGGAATTTCTGCCGTGGCACCCGGTTTCGACCCGCAGCAGCTGGCAAACGCCTGCCAAAAACCATGCTCCATCGGCCGCGAAACGCGACCACCGCCTGAATGTTTCGAATTTTCGTTTGCCGAACGACCAGATGTCGCAAATCTGGCGGCGATATACCGCGTGCTGGCAGGCATGAGCCGTCCATCGTTTCACCCGTGGTCGCAGACCTAGGGCAATCGCACGTCGATTGTGTTCCTCACGGTTTGATTTTTTCGTGAATCGTCTGCCGTTCAAGTGACAAAATCGTTTTGCCGTTTTTTGTGAATCAGAAGGGAATCGCAGTGATGCAAACGAATGGATACTTTGAATTTCTGACACACTTCTTCGATCTGGAAGATCCTCGCGAGGATCTCGGCAACAATCATTTGCTGATTGATAGGGTGGGACTCGTGCTTTGCGGCACAATCTGCGGGGCGAAGGCTTGGGCGGATATCGAACGCTTCAGCAAAGCTCATCAG
>JBDNHJ010000032.1:0-19324 GCA_041688835.1 Fuerstiella sp. | reverse complement strand
CCGATAAGCTTTTTCGCCCGATCCCGTTTCCATCTCCGACCTCCCTGTCACATCTCGCGCAATAGAATAGATTACTCCCAAAATCCGAATCTTCACATGACACTAATCAACCTGTCAACGCCAACTTTACTACAGCCTAGGTCTGGCTCCCTCCCGGACATCGCTCCGCTGGTTCGACCTCCCCCTCGCGCTGCGCTTGGGGGAGGATGGAATCCACGCCTCATCCTGATGGGCACCGACCCGCGACCAAATACACTGCCTGGCAAACTGTACGTTTCAAGATTGCGATTGTTCTAAAGATTATTGGAGTGAAGTGCAAAACGGTATTGCTATGGTTCAAAGAATTGATACAAAACCGCGCATGAACGCTCCGTGTGCATCGAGGCGTTCAGGCAGGCTGTAGGAGGAGAGGGTCGATGATCGACATCGAAGTGGTCCCTCGGGTTTGGGTTCAACATGCACGACGTTTCGGCCCTTAACGAACTCGCCATTTTTGCCTCGAATCGTTCGACGCGGGTTGTGTTCGATCTGCTCGTATCTGCCTTAGTAGACACTCAATGGATCAAATCGACGCTGAGTCAATCAGCACCTGTTCCAGTGATGGAACACACTCTGTAGTTCTGGTTCAGGAGGATGATGAGCCTCCCAGTAGGCGATCTCAAACTTCAATTGTGGCCGGTCGGATTCGTGGTCCGGCCTCCAAACTGACGATCTTGACGGCGTTAAACCAACAGCGGTCGGAAAGTTCTGAGGAACCCCAGACCTGCAATTCTGGAAGTGCAACTCCTGAGATATCGCCGAGTGTTCAGAGCAACGTGCCTGACACTCATCCCCGCTGCGAAGGTGAGCAAACAGCCGCATTTCGGCGGGAATTCTATCCAGACGCGACCGAAGAACAGTGGGACGACTGGCGCTGGCAGTCTCGTAACCGTGTCAAAACGCTGGCACAGTTCGAGCAGATGTTGGAGCTTTCTGACGCTGAACGCGGCGCGATGCAGGATGGCGGAACCATGCTGCCCGTCGGTGTGACGCCGTACTATATGAGCTTGGTGCATCGCACTGAGCCGCTGGACCCAATCCGCAAAACGGTGCTGCCAACGGAATCCGAATTCGTGCGGACCGAAGGCGAAGCAGACGATCCACTGGGCGAAGACGGACATAGTCCTGTGCCCGGTCTGGTGCATCGTTATCCGGACCGCGTGCTGTTGCTAGCACTCGACTTCTGCTCCACCTATTGTCGCTACTGCACTCGTTCGCGAGTCGTCGGGCATGGTGAGATTTTGCCGTCGGAATCTCGACTGGAAAAGATATTTTCCTATCTGGAACAGGCAACGGAAGTTCGCGATGTACTGATTTCCGGCGGTGACCCGCTGGCACTCAGTGATGATAAGCTGGACTACATCCTGAGTCGGCTGCGAGCCATCAAGCACATTGAGTTCGTCCGGCTGGGCACCAAAATGCCAGCCGTGCTTCCTCAGCGGATCACGCCTAGGCTGTGCAACGTGCTGAAGAAGTATCATCCGTTTTGGATGAGCGTCCATTTTCTGCACCCGGACGAATGCACTCCCGAAGCCGCTCGAGCGTGTGCGATGCTGGCGGATGCTGGCATTCCTTTGGGAGCTCAAACGGTTCTGCTGAAAGGGGTCAACGATTCGGTCGAAATCATGAAGCAGCTGGTTCACCGCCTGCTAATGATGCGCGTGCGCCCGTATTACCTGTATCAGTGCGACCCGATCAGTGGTTCAGCTCACTTTCGCACGCCTGTGTCGAAAGGGCTGGAAATCATCGCGGGGCTGCGAGGCCACACGACTGGTTATGCTGTGCCAACGTTCGTCATTGATGCTCCAGGCGGTGGTGGAAAAATTCCATTGCAGGTCGAAAGTGTTGTTGGCCGCGAAGGCAACGATGTGATCCTCAGAAATTTTGAGGGCAAGACCTTTCGCTATCCGGACCCTTTAGGAGTCGCGGCTGATGTCGGATAATCTGCCGATTGTTGAAGATTCGGCCGATAAATTCCTGTGCGTTCGCTGTTCGCGTCATGTGAAAACTTGCTGCCAGACCAGCGAGGTTTATGCGACGCCCGGCGACGTGCTGCGAATTGCCGAATTCACGGGTCGTGATGACTTCTACGAGTATCGGGTTCCAGATGATCCGGTGTATCTGCAGGAGGATGGCGACCCGATCTGGATCGAAAACGTCATTCGTCCCGATGGAACTCGGCGCGTACTGCAGCGTCAGCCCGATGGCGATTGCACATTTCTGGGTGACGCTGGCTGCGCCCTGCCGCTGGAAACTCGACCGCTGATCTGCCGCATCTATCCCTTCGATTATACGGCAGATGGCTTGCGAGACGAACTGGCCCATGGCTGTCCGATGGAGTTGCTACCCGCTGGACAATCGTTGCTGCAGGCTTTGGATATCAAACGCAGTGACGCAGAACGCTGGCACAAGCAACTGTACGCTGAAGTCCTGACCGAACGAAATGCGAACGAAATGCGAGCGAATCCATGAGGAAAATTGGACTCACATACGACTTGCGATCCGAGTATCTGCTGGAAGGTTATGACGACGAGGAAACGGCTGAATTCGATCGACCGGATACCATCGATTCGCTGGAAACCGCTCTGCGGGAACTGGGCTGCGACGTCGATCGTATCGGTCGCTGCAAATCGCTGGTCAGCCGGTTGGCGGCTGGCGATCGCTGGGATCTTGTCTTCAACATCTGCGAAGGCATGCACGGCGTGTCGCGCGAATCGCAGGTGCCCGCTTTGCTGGATCTGTATCAGATTCCCTACACGTTTGCCGACCCACTGGTGATGTCCGTGTGTCTGCACAAACAAACAACCAAGACTTTGGTGGCCGCCGCCGGAGTGCCAACGCCGAAGAGTCGGGTGATTCAGCAGTTGTCAGACTTGGATTCTCTATCTCTGAAGTTCCCTGTTTTTGCAAAACCGATTGCTCAGGGCACTAGCAAAGGCGTGACACCGGAATCTCATGTCGAATCCGTCGCAGAACTGGTAGACATTTGTGCTCAGCTGCTGCACAAATTTAGCGAGCCAGTTTTGATCGAAGAATATTTGCCAGGCCGTGAATTCACGGTGGGCATCATCGGTACAGGAAACCAGTCGCGCGTGCTGGGCACACTGGAAGTTGTCATGCTGCCGGGAGCCGACAGCGAAGTTTATTCGTACCGCAATAAGGAAGAGTGCGAATCACTGGTCGATTATCGCCTTGTGCGGCCTGAGCACGATGGCCAAGTGGCCGAGGCTGAAGAGTTGGCATTGCTTGCTTGGAGAACGCTGGCAGCCCGCGACGCCGGTCGAATTGATCTGCGCTGCGATGCCTCCGGACGGCCTCAGTTTATCGAAGCCAATCCACTGGCCGGACTGCATCCTTCGCATTCTGATCTGCCCATGCTGGCGACGGCATTGGGGATGTCATACCAAGAACTCATTGCCCAGATCCTGCAGTCGGCGCTGGCCCGCGTGCCTACCAATCAGCGGACGGACATGACACAGCATGTCTAAAATCGCGATTCTCTTGAACGACGTATCGAACACCGCTGACGCATCCGATCTGGATGTGTTGACCCAGTGTCGCCAGATTCGTGAGTCGCTTGAACAAACCGGACACCAGGTTTCGACGATTGCCTGTACGCTTGACATCGCGGCCGTCCGTAATCAGTTAGAAAGCTTGACTCCGGATGTCGTGTTCAACCTTGTCGAATCGCTGGGTGGCACGGATCGATTGATGCCGGCGGCAACGCTGCTGCTGGATTCCATTCCGGTGCCGTATACGGGATCGAACACACGCGCTCTCTTGTTGAGCGGTGACAAGCTGCATGCAAAACGTATGCTGGCCGCCGCCGGGATTCCAACACCGGCATGGTACGACGCACAATCGGGCAGGATCGTCGGAATCAACCACGGCACGATCACGCACGTCATCGTCAAAGCGAATTACGAACACGCATCGTTCGCCATGACGGACGACGCTGTGCTGGAATTTCAGGATGAGGATCAGCTTCGAGACATTCTGACCGAACGGCTGGATTCCACGGGGCGAATTCATTTGGCTGAGCAATTTATTGACGGGCGAGAATTCAATTTGTCGTTGTTGGAAATCGACGGCAGTCTTCAGGTGCTTTCGCCGGCTGAGATCGATTTTGGCGGTTTACCTCAGCACTTGCCGCGGATTGTGGGTGCGCGTGCCAAGTGGGACGAAGCTTCGGTGGAATACCAACGCACACCTCGCACGTTTGACGTTCCAGCCGTAGACCAGCCACTGTTGGAGGAATTGTCCGAACTGGCAATCCGCTGCGGGCACCTGTTTGGGATCTCGGGGTATGGCCGAGTTGACTTTCGAGTTGACGAAAGTGGTCGTCCGTTTGTGCTGGAGGTCAATGCCAACCCGTGCCTGTCGCAGGACGCGGGCTTTGTCGCGGCCGCTCAACAGTCGCAGCGAAATTACGACCAAGTCATTGAATTGATCCTCGAAGCGGCACTGCGGGCTGGCCAGCGAGCCCAGCAATTTTACAGTTCATGACATCAAATCGTGTGCTTTCGGGCACTGAAAGCCATCCATGTTTTCCATCCGCCGTATTTACGACGACACCATTCCAGTGAATCGTGCGGCGATCGCTGAAGTCAGTGAAATCTTCAAGAGCCAGTTTCCGGATGCGCCGTTAAGCGACGATGCGAAACTCGTCGACAAGCTGCATAACCCGTTTGATCACGGCTTCCGCACGATCCTGTACGTCGCCCAAAATGCAAGCCGCAAAGTCAGCGGCTTTGCCACGCTGTTGCACGAACCGACCATCGGCTTCACTTATCTGGAGTACATGGCGATTGGCAAAGCCACACCCGGACGCGGCATCGGTGCCGCATTGTACGAACGCTTGCGAGACGAATCGGTGTCGCTGGGTGCCAAGGGGCTGTTCTTTGAATGTTTGCCGGAAGACAAAGATCGCTGTGCCGACGCTGCCATTCGAAAGCAAAATGCGGCTCGGATGAAGTTCTACGAAGCCTACGGTGCTCTGCCGATCACAAACACGAAGTACGAATTGGCCGTCCCCAGCGGCACGGACGACTCCCTGCCGCATTTGATGTACGACGATCTCGACACCAACCAGCCGCTGCGCGCCAAGCTTTTGCGGCAAGTGGTCCGCGCGGTTCTGGAACGCAAGTATGCAGACATCTGCCCGCCATCATATATTGAAGAAGTGCTCGCCAGTATTCAGGCGGACCCCGTGGCATTGCGACCGTTCCGCTACGTCGGCGAAAAGCCCGCACACCGGCTGGCCACCGGCAGTGAAAAAGAATCGATTGCGATCGTTATCAATGATAAGCACGACATTCATCACATTCGCGAACGCGGGTATGTGGAATCTCCGGTTCGCATCAGCGTCATCAAAGATGAGTTAATGAAGAGTGGTTTTTTCGAGACCATCCCCGTCACGGAATACTCGATGGATCGGATTTTGGCCGTTCACGATGCCGGACTTGTGAGTTTTCTGGAAGCCGCCTGCGCTGCGGCGCCGGAAAAGAAATCGGTCTATCCGTATGTGTTTCCGATTCGTAATGCCACGCGTCCGCCGAAAGATCTTTCCGTCCGCGCCGGCTACTACTGCATCGACACCTTTACCCCCATTAACCGCAATGCGTTTCCGGCTGCCAAACGCGCCGTCGACGCCACGCTGACAGCAGCCGACCTCGTTCTTGGCGGGCGCCGCATCGCTTATTCACTGGTGCGTCCTCCTGGGCACCATGCCGAACGCAAAACATTCGGAGGGTTTTGCTACTTCTGCAATGCCGGAATTGCCGCTCAGCATTTGTCACAGCACGGCAAAGTGGCGATTCTGGATATCGATTACCATCACGGCAACGGCCAGCAGGACATCTTTTATGCTCGCCGTGATGTCTTCACCATTTCCATTCACGGCGATCCTGATTTCGCTTATCCCTACTTCACAGGCTTCGCTGAAGAAACCGGAGAAGCAGAAGGCGAGGGCTATAACCTGAACATCGTTCTTCCAGAACAGCAGGATGGACGGCAGTATCGGGTCGCTCTGGCAACGACGATCGAAGCCATCAAAAATTTCAATCCACAGTTCTTGGTCGTCCCGTTGGGTTTGGACCCCGCCAAGGGCGACCCGACGGGGACGTGGTCACTGAGAGCCGAAGACTTTGTTGCCAACGGAAAAATGATCGGTGAGCTGAATCTGCCGACGCTGGTCGTTCAGGAAGGTGGCTATCGAACTCGCACACTGGGCGTCAACGCCCGCAGTTTTTTTCAGGGCCTGATCACATCACATGACAGCTAAGCACGCGAACATCACCACTCGTCATGATGTGAATTCTGACGACTCCGCAGAGATTCGTCGCATCGTGGCCGCCACGGGATTCTTCAGCGACGACGAAACGGATATCGCTGTCGAACTGATTGACGAACGGCTGCACAAAGGCGCAGCGTCGGGCTACGAATTTGTCGTTGCCGAACAAGATGCCACGTTCGTCGGCTATGCTTGCTTCGGAGAAATTCCGTGTACCGTCGGCAGCTATGATCTGTACTGGATTGTGGTGGCTCCAGAACAGCAGCGATCCGGGATCGGAAAGCTGCTCATGCAAGAAGTCGAACAGCGCGTGCAGCAACTTGGCGGACGCGGAGTCTACATCGACACGTCGGGCCGTGACCAATATGCCAGCACGCGCCGCTTTTACGAACGTTGCCGGTATGCATGCGTGGCGACTCTGCCAGATTTCTACGGTCCCAGCGACGACAAGTGTATCTACTGGCGAGCGATGTAGACTGGTTCGTTTCGTCAGCACGGCGGATCGTTTGACCCGACTCGAAGAGAAGACTTCCGACTCCCGCACTTTGTGCAGGAGTCCTCCTCTTTGAGTCGGGTCAAACGAAGCTCCTAGCCAAATTTGCGATTTGTCTCGCACCCCAGTGCAGGACTCACAACTGATCTGATTGTGGCCAGACCTCACAGTAATGCAACAGGCCGTCCAGCACTCCGCTGGTCGCGTAGTGCCGGCTGTGAAAAAAGCGATCTTTCCAACCGCTGGCTTGGTGAACTTTCGCAACAGTTTCGGCTACGTTTGTGGCGGCGTTGCCGACGACGATTGCCCGATAGCCCGCCGTTAGCGCGGCTGTGTCGTTTCCTGAATCACCGGCGAATACGATTTGTTCGGGCTGCAGCTGCTGCCGATCAGCCCACCAGTTTACGGCATACGCTTTGGAAACTCCGGTGGGCAACAAATCGATCAGTCCATCGCCATTAAACGGATCGACGCTGCTGATAATCGACCACGGAGCCGCCATGGTTTGCAACGTTTGCTGAACGTCCGCCGTCACAGACTTCAGCGATTCTGCAGCCGTATAAAAGCTGACTTTGTACGCCCCCTGCTTCTCCGATTCCTGTAATCGCAGCGCAGGCGTAGCGGCAAAGTTTTGGATCAAAACGTCCGCCGGGCAATCACCGACAAGTTTCTGCAGGTGATCAGCATACTCGTCCGCGATCTGAAAAAGACCAACAGGTTCCGCCGTTCGGCGCTGGAGAATCGTGGTGCCGACATCGCAGATGACCCAGTCGGGCTGCGGAAGTTGGTGTTGCTGCATCGCTTGTTGCACCGATGCGAAATGTCGCCCCGTTACAAACAACAAAGACAAATTGTGTTCGGCCAGCACCGCTTCGATCTTTCGCAAGGCTTGCTGCTGCTGCGGATCTGCGTCCAAGGGAATCAAGGTGCCGTCAAGGTCGGTGGCGAGAGCTTTGATATTCATGGTGTCCTCAATGTCGCTCGGGCTCCGAAAAACGAAAACTCAGCAGCCAGAAACCAGCAATCAAACTCGGCACAGCCACATGATTTCGTAAGGTTCCAGCACCAGATCTTCACTGGTGGCATAGGTCTGTTTTGTAATCGCATCTTCGAAGAACCGTCCCAACCCGCCGGTTCTCAATCGATTGCCCGCAAACGACTGCACCTGATCCGAAAAATTCCCCACCACGATCAAACGATTGCCAGAATTTTCGCGAACAAAACACAGCAGGTGCTCGTTCTTGACCTCCACCACTTCCATTTCCTGCCCCGCCAACGCCGGCAGCGTCTTGCGGATGCTGATCAGTTGCTGCAGCGAACGAAAAATGCGACGTCGTAACGGAGCCACGCCTTCTTGGAAGCCTTCGTTCAGCGCTTCCAGAAATTCCCATTTCATCTTCGGGCGATGCACCCACCGCGTGTCGCCCGCTTTTGCCGGATCTTTCACGAAATCGTAGTCGTTCAGCATGCCCCATTCTTCGCCGACGTATAGCAACGGAATGCCGCTAACGGCCAGCGTAATCCCTTGCAACAATAACATGCGACGCACGGCCATTTCGATCGCCGCTTGGTCGTCGCTTTCGATGGCAAGTTCCAAGCCTGCCAAGGATGCCAGCGTGCCGGCAATCCGCACGTCACCGGTATCGGGATGTTCCTGAAACGGCACGCCTCGCGCAAACGAACCGGGATACTGCCCCGTGTAAAAGGCATTCAAAAACTGGCGATGGTCAAACGCGTTGATCCCCAATGCCGCTGCGTCGGCATCGTCGAACGTCCAGCCGATGTCGTCGTGGCAGCGCAGATAATTCACCCAGCCGGTGTGTTCGGGAAGCTGATGACGATGACTGAGTGACCGCTTGAGCAACTTCGTTTCTGTGGTCGCCAGCGATTCCCACAACAGCGCCATCAACGTTGGGTTGTACGAAATTTGGCACTTGTTTTGTCCAATATAGCGCACCACTTCGTCCGGATGTACGATCGCTTCTGACTTAAACACCAGCCCCGGCGTGGCCACATGCGCCAGACGGTTGTAGGCTTGCACCAGTTTGTGAGCCCCTTCCAGATTCTCACACGTCGTCCCCATTTCCTTCCAGATAAAAGCGACGGCGTCCAGTCGTAGAATGTCGACGCCTGTTTGAGCCAGAAAAAACATTTCTTCTAGCATGGCTCGAAACACAGCCGGGTTACTGTAATTCAAATCCCATTGAAAACTGTTGAACGTTGTCCACACCCATTCCTGCATCCCGTCGTGCCACGTAAAGTTGCCCCGCCGCACTGTGGGAAAGATTTCACGAAGTGTGGCTTCGTACTGGTCGGGGATGTCTCGGTTCGGAAACAGATAATAGAACTGTTGGTATTCGCGATTGCCGGATTGCGCCTGTTGCGCCCAATAGTGATCGTCGGCCGTGTGGTTGAACACGAAGTCCAGCACCAAGCAAATACCCGCTTCGCGAAGATCGTCGGCCAATTGACGCAGGTCGTCGATCGTGCCCAAACGCGGATCGACAGAACGATAATTGCTGATGGCATAGCCGCCATCGTTGTCTCCAGGACGTACGGCGAACAACGGCATCAGGTGCAGATACGTCAGTCCGAGTTCCTGAAAGTACCCGATGGAGTCTCGCAGTTTGCTGAGATTTTCACTGAACAAATCGACGTACAACGCTCCACCGACGATCTTCTGCGACAAAAACCAATCGGGTTCGTTAATGCGTTTGCGATCGACTTCGCGCAGCGCTTTCGGACGTTCGGCCCACGCCGCCGCTGTGGTTAGCAGAATCCGTTCCAAGTGGTAGAAGAAGTCGTACCGCGCACCGTACAGTTCGAACAACAGCTGAAACACTTCGCTCCAGACGTCATCCAGTCGCAACTGAAATTCGTGCCGCAGAGCTTGGTTCAGGTCGACAGAATCCCAATAGGCTTCTAGTCGAGGAGACAGTCGTTGCAAAGAAAGATCAGCTTCAAATCGCAGGGCAGCGGAATCGCGGGAGATGCCGGAGGTGTGATTATTGTTCGATCTGATCATTCGGAATGACTATGTTTCCTAAGAAGTTGTAGTAGTTGATGCCTTCCAGCACGCCTCGCGCGTGAGTGCCTTCGGCGAAGTAGACGCGCGGTTTTTTCTTCAGCCGGTTGAGTTCCGAACCATGGTTGCCCACGACGACTCCCAGCGTGCGGCCCATCAGCATACCGGCGTCGTTACCTGAGTCACCGGCGACCAAAACGTTTTCTGGAGAGAAGCCCCACTTCCACAACAGGTGTCTGATAGAACCGCCACTTCCGCCACGAACGGGGATGATGTCCAGATACATGCCCAGCGACAACATCACTGTGGCTCGGATGCCAGCCTGCCGCAGTGTCCGACGAATTTCGGTGATCGACGGGGCGACTTTGGCATCGATTTCATAACTGATCTTGTATTCGGACTGCTTGTCTTCGGCCTGCGCGAAAAAACCGGGCAATGGATCGAGGACGCCACGGATTTCTTCCGGCTTCCATGCAAAGCCGATTTGTTTTCGCCAGCTGACGTCCGGCGTTAATTTGTCGCCGTAATTCAGTTGAGTTCCCGCATCTGTGTCGATGAGATCAGGTTGCGGCAGTCCGAGTTCTTCGAGCAACTGCATCGCGCTGTCGAGTCGCCGTCCGGTGGCAATGCCGAATCCGATGTCGTCGCGTTCACGAATCAGTTCGTTGAATTCCGCCAGCGCAACCGGGTCACCCGTCAGCGTGTTGTCGAGGTCTGTGATAATCAGGCGGTCGAATTCCGGCAAGCGACGCTTTCGAGTGCGTTCGGCAATCGCGGGCTGCGGCGTTTTTTCCAGAATGTCGTCGAGGTCGCGCAGATACCGCGTGGCATGGTTCGCCCACGCATAGTGCTTGCGAGTTCCATCGATTCCCGCCTGCGACCATTCGTCCCACTGATCGCTGTCGGTGAGTGTTCGCAGCAGCGCTTTTTCGATCGCATCGCCATCCAGCGGATCCACCAGTAAACCGTTGCCGCAGTTGGCAATGATATCTCGGGGACCGCCATCATTGGTGGCAATAATCGGCAGCCCGGTCGCTCCCGCTTCCAGCAATGTCAGACCGAACGGTTCCGTCAACGCAGGATTGATAAAGACGCCGCGCCCCGTTGCCGCCAAGCGATACAGTTCCGGCACGTCTTCGGTGGAATTGGATTTCGGATAAGCCACCTTGCCGTACAGGTCGTACTTATCGATCAGATACATGACGTCTTCGATGACTTGCCGCTGAGCTTTCGGCAGTGTCCGCAGATCGTCGCGGCTGCCCATCACCATCACCAGATTGGCTACGTCCTGCAGCTGTTCGCTTTGCCCATAAACTTCGACCAGCTTGGTCAGATTCTTGCGTTCGTCGGGGCGAGCCATCGTGAGGATCATCGGCTTTTCGGGATGAGTCAAAAAGCGGGCGAGTTCCTTGCCCATCGCGGGAGTCTGCCAGTGTTCGTCAGCCGGAGTAAAGCAGGACAGGTCGACGCCGGGAGGAATGACTTCCATCCGCGACGGATCGTAATGGTCATACAGTTCGTACTGCAGTTCGACTTCTTGGTTGGTGCTGGTCACCACCATCGATGCGGTTTCCAGAGCGAACTCTTCCGCCTCCAGTCGGCTGGTGAAGTTGTAGGTCTTCTCAAAAGCTTCTGGAGTCGACTTTCCCCCCGCCAGCCGTTGTTTTTTGACTCGCCCCAAAGAATGGCCCGTAAAGATAAACGGCACGTGCAGCAGTCGCGCCAACTGAGCGCCAGCGGCACCGGCATCGGCGTAGTGGCCGTGAATGATGTCGGGCAAACCCGTGCGGCGGAAATGCACCAGCGTCTGGTCGACGAACATTTCAATGTACGGCCAGAGTTTTTCTTTGGCCAAGTATCGTTTGGGACCGAAGGGAATGCGCACCAGTTTGGCGTTTTCGCAAATTTCTTCTTCGAGTTGAGCGTAATCAGCATCCACTTTGCCGTCGATGATTTGGCGCGTCAGCAATTCGACTTCTCGCACGTGCGGCTGAGCGGCCATTTCTTTGGCCAGTTCCAGCACGTACTTGACCTGACCGCCCGTGTCGGCATCACGCCCCAGTTCTGGATGGTCGACCCGAATCAGTCCGTGCAAACTGATCAAGGAAATTTTTATCCCACCCTCCTTTTGAAAAATACTCATGTCTGAACTACGGCTTCCTTGGGGCTGGCGGTTGTGCGGCGTTCGGTGCTTCGAAGTGCTAGTCAGGGAATTCATTTCGCTCGCCTCCTGCTGGTTATTGACAATCAATAGCAGTTCCTGAGCCGTCGACCATAACAACTTCACGAGCAATTTGCAGCCACAGCGGGCAAGGCCTGCCAGGATTTGTTTTGTAAACCGCATGCGTAAGCGAGGGATATGTGGGCCGATGAGTGTCCCTCGCTTACGCGTTCGGGTTACGATATCCCTGCAAAACAGCGGAAGAAAATCCTTAACGGCGTTGCGCAGCGGGCAAATCGCATCGTCCGGTCGTGGCCTTTCCCTAGGGCTTCCAATTCAACCAAGATCTGTTGCGAGCGTTGAGGCTTGAATGTCTCGGTTTCTGCCTCAGTCACAGCTTCGTTTGACCCGACTCGGAGAGGAGGACTCCCGCACAAAGTGCGGGAGTCAGAAGCCTTCTCTTCGAGTCGGGTTAAACGAGTCGCCGGGCCGGCGACTTCACTCATTCCCCCGCAATGGAATAAAATTCAACCACAACGAATCTTGCCAGATTGCGATTTGCCGCGCGCCCTAGGCAACAGGCAACAGGCAACAGGCAACAGGCATCGGGCATCGGGCATCGGGCATCGGGCATCGGATACCTTATCCCGGAATATCCTTAATAATGCGGCGGACGTTCTGACTCCGCATCTCGGCCGTCCGGGCCTTCGGTGATGGCTGAAATGTCGCGCTCGATCCGAGTGAAGCGTTGTTCAAAATTTTGTAGCCGACGAAAGTGCTCCGTCAGCGATCGGTTGAGTTCTTCAGGTAGACCCCGCGCTCACTCGTCGGGTGACCATGAAATCCACAAGCGGCATTTGTCGAAAAACTTTGCGGTGAGCCCGGTGACAGTTGGCTGGTCAAATCTCGTCCCCAATTTTTTTTCCATCACAACAACTCAAGAACAGTCGGCAGCGCAATTGGAGCACGAGACTCGATGAGCACCAGACTGACGTTTGTCGGTACCTCAACGAGTTTGTCCATGTGACCGCTGGGCCAACGGACGATGACCTCGGGGACAGAAGTCACGGTTCCGACACCGACGATCATCGTGCGTTCATTAGACGAACAGTAGCCATCGCCGCCGGTCAATTCAATCAACCGATCTGCCCCCCCGATGCGGAATTCGATCCTTGTGCCAATTGCGTCGCGATTTGATTGAATTCCCCGCAGCTTCAGGACGAGTGCTCGGCCAGTGTTCTGAGTCTCGTTGACCAATAACGCGACCGGCCGATCCTGATGCACGACGACAGCATCTGGCAGATAGTCATGGTTAAAATCCAGTCGAGCAACGGCACGTCCGATGTACTCTCCGCGAAAATAAGGACCGATCTCGTTTGAGATATCTTGGTATGTTCCGTCGGGCATACGTTGAAAACAATGCGGTGGCATCTGCCACGGCGTGCCTTCAAATCGGCGATCATGAATATGTCCGTTTGCGACAAGAATTTCACCGTAACCGTCGAGGTCTAGGTCGACGGACTGTGTCCCAAAGCCTAATGTCTTCATTGTTGGGTTCACCAAACGGAGTGCCGATGTGTGATCCACAAATGTGAGGTCCTGCCGGTTGAGATAGAACGTATTGTAATCTTGGAAGAAGTTAGTGACATACAGATCCAGCCAACCGTCGTGATCAAAATCATCGCAGGCGATTCCCATTCCTGCCTGAGCGCGTCCGTCAGCGCTGACAGCGGCCCCTGAGACTAGCCCTGACTCGGAAAAACTCAGACGTCCCCCGCTGGATTGTGTTTGGTTTTGGAACAGGACGTTCTGTTCACCGTCATTTGCAACGTAAATGTCCTGCCACCCATCGTTGTTGAAATCTGCAATCACCACTCCCAGCCCTTTTCCGTTCGGGGCCTGAAGACCAGTGCTTTGAGTGGCATCACGAAAAGCACCGTCCCCATCGCTGACAAACAAAAGATCCTGCTCCGCTTCAAAGTTCGCGGGGCTGCACACCACCGGTCTTCCATCATTATCCCGGCAGGCGACAAAGGGATCCTTCAAATAGTTTGTCACATAAAGATCAAGATCACCGTCACGATCCAGATCCGACATGGCTAAACTCGATGTCCATCGCGAACCGGTAAGTCCGGCGTGCTGGGCGACTTCAACGAACGTACCGTCTCCCTGGTTGCGATAGGCCAACAATCGGCCAAAAGTACCCACCACGATGTCCTGAAACCCGTCATTATTGAAATCACATGCAACGCATCCCTGCCCAAATTCATCGCTCGACACTCCGGAAAGCTGAGTAACATCCTCCACCTTCACGCCACCCCTATTGCGGTAAAGTCGATCACTGACAGTCGAAGACTGACCGCTCGATTCTTCAAGTTCCCTTCCGTTTGGAAAGAACAGATCCGGCCAGTCGTCACCATCAAAATCGAACGCGGCAACTCCGGCTCCGACTGTCTGCAGGATATAATTCGCGGTGCTTTCGCCGTTAAAATATTGAAACTCCAGACCGACCTCCGTATGAATATCGCGAAGGCGAATTGCCGCGAGATCAGTAGCCCGCCCAGGCTGAGATTCCAACGGCGTTTGAGCCTTGATGGCGGCTGCAATCTTGTCCACGATTGCCGGATCAACAACTGTCGGCAGCTGCTGTGGTGAGTCGCCAATCTGCGTGTTCGCAAGATTCCAAAGTGTCAGAGCTTCTGGATGATTCGGCCGCATGTTCAGAGATGTCGAGAGCCAAGGTGAGGCTTCTCGGGGACGACGAAGTTCAAGCAGCAGCCGTCCAACATCCAATATCGACGCCGCTAGCAAATCCTGGCGTTCTCGGTTCGTTTTCAGCAGTATCACTGCAGCCGTGGATAGTTTTTCCGTAACGCGGGACATTTCGAGTTGCTGTTCGGAGAATTTTTTTTGCCCGCATCGTTGTGCGGCAATGCCTAGCATGTAGGCCGCCTCGTAGTCGTTGGAATTCCTCGCAACAGCAATAGTCAGCGCGGAAACAGCTTCCGGCCACAGTTCAGCTTGGGCGGCACATCGTCCTACGGCCCGCCACCACACTGTTGGGTTGTCCATCGCCGATGTGTCGTCCTCGATTTGTTGCCATGCCGCCTTAAAATCCAACAACTCCGAATGGCATTCGCTCAGTAGACCATGCACTGTAAGATCGCCCCGTGCATGCAACTCGTCCCTACGCAAGAGTTCAATGGCTTCCATGCTACGATCATGAGTCAGGTAGTGACGGGCCAGCGCAATACTGCTGACAACATCGTTGGGATTGGCGGCTACAAATCCTTCGAGAATCGGAATGTTTTCCTGTGGCTGACTCGACGCGAACCATGCCAGTTGAGACGCGAACAGCTCTTCCAGATTCCATTCGCGAACATTGCGGATTGCAGCTAATTGCCTTTGCAGTTCTACGGGGCGCGACTGGATGTAATACAGCTGCACGAGGCTTTCTCGAGCCTTCAGAAATGTCGGATGCAGCGCAATTGCAGCCAGAAACTGACGCTCGGCCATTGCAGCATTTCGTTTGGTATACCACGCGGTGGCTTCTAGGTAGCGAGCTGTGCCAGCTTCACGCCGAGGGGCATCACCAATCCGACTGAAAAAGCTAATCGCCGTGTCAGGATCGCCCTGCTGGGCCGTTAGTTGTCCTCGATACAGCAGAGCTTTGACGTGACTTGGGTCATGGCTTAACACTTCGTCGAACAATAAGATGGCGCTCTCCGGATCTTCACCTTGGGCTACAGACACCGCCTGACGAAACAACTCGTCGACGTTGGCGTGTGGTCTCAGAAATGTCAGAGCTCCGGCAATGGTTGCAACGGAAACACCCAAAGCGAGAACAAGACTGTGCTGGGGTTTGGGCATGGAGAATGTTGCCGAATTTTGATTTGATCGGGAAAGTTAACGATTTTGATACCACACCGCTCTGGATGAGTCACTTAGGGGAGATGAAATCCTCAAAAAGTGAGGATTGGGAAAAGGGATGGGGTGGACATTTAGTGGTCAACGTCGATAGATTCAATAGATCGTTTCTCATCCGAATTTCAAGTTTCCAAATTTTAGGAGAGTACTAGTGAAGAACATGTCTTTGTCTCGAGGTCGATCCCGAGCGTTCACTTTGATTGAACTGCTGGTCGTGATCGCCATCATCGCGATTCTAATCGCCCTCTTGTTGCCTGCCGTCCAACAGGCTCGTGAGGCGGCCCGCCGAACGCAATGTAAAAACAATCTGAAGCAGATCAGTCTAAGTCTTCACAACTACCACGATGTCGCCGGGATGTTCCCGATCCAAGGGGTTTATGGTTATTGGGACGGCAACACGAACCTACCGCGTCACCACACATGGATTTCGATGCTGCTGCCCTATTTCGATCAGGCACCGCTCTACAACCAAATTAACTTCGAAGCGCCAGCTTGGGGACAGCCTCACGTAACCGGCAATCAGCTTTCTGCACTGCTTTGTCCTTCAGATACAGGGATCACCAGAGCGAACACTCGAAATATTGTTTACACAAACTATGCGGCCAGCGAGGGCCATCACTGGTGGAACGACTCCGCACGGCCGAACCGCGGTGTGTTCACAAGAACACTCGAATCGAATATCAGGGATATTGTCGACGGAACGTCGAACACAGTTGCAGTCGCCGAAGTGACTGGCGGTAGCTACGTGCTGCAAGCCGGTGGCGGCGGAAACAGAAACAACGGTGGCCGTCCTCGAGTCGCAAATGAAGCTGTGTTCCGTTCAGCGTTCGTTGCCGCGACACACACAACTGCGGTGACTCAAGGTCGGGATCAGAATGGTGACTTTACTCATCCGGACGGTTCCGCCATTGGTGGTTGGTTTCAGGGCGGATCGCCACACCACTATGCTCCGATTTTCATGAACCACGGCGGCATTAACAACCACTGGAGCGGCAGTAACAGCCTGCATACTGGAGGCCATCAGGTTGGGCTCGCGGACGGGTCTGTGCGATTCGTTAGCGAAAACATCGACTGGGGTCTGTGGCGCGCGTTGGGCAGCGTCAACGGCGGTGAAACGATTGGCGAATATTAAATCTCATTCCATCCCACCGGGCGAAAAACGATTCGTCCGGTGGTTTATTGCTTTAAGTTATACTTTCTCATCAAGAATCTAGTAATGCACGCGATCAACACAAAAAATACAGCGACCCAAGTGATGGCGTTGGCCTTGGTTTCATTCCTCTTTGCTGGGTGCTCAGACGGCGACGGTATTGAGAAACTTCCGCTCTATCCTGCTAGCGGTACCCTAGAGATGGACGGAAAAGGCTTCGGCCCGGTTTCTCTGCGATTCGAATCGGAAACGGATGGTGGGCGTGGGTTCGTGGCCAATGTGAATGAAGACGGCATCATTGAGGTGGTGACAACCTATGAAGTTGGGGACGGTGCTCCGGTAGGAACCTATAAAGTCACCGTGTTTTCCAGCATGGGCGCAAGCAAGTCATTTCCCGCGAAATATGAATCTGCGACGAGCACTCCTCTGAAAGTGATCATCGCCGATATCACTGGTGAAGGTGCCAATGCGATGAGTATTCAACTTGATTCCAAAGCCGGTCGCGCTTCCACGAACTCGACCTCAGGGCACCTCTCAGAAGACCAGATGAAAGCCGGAGGGACGTACTAACGGCATCGACTTTAGGAAGGCTGAGCAGGTTTTCTTGAACCAGCAGCGCACACCCAATGATGTCTGGCACAATTGAGAAAACGTCTCGACGCAACCCAATGCTCAGGGTTGGTGGCATTGTCATGGTGGTTGCCGGCTTGGCGTATGGAATCCCCAGCTGCTACTTCTATTTTGCGTCTCCGCAGATTGCGGCACGTGCGCAAGTCGATGTGCTACAGGGGCGAACTGATTCCGCCCGCAGTCGTGTGAGTCGGGTTTTGTGGTTTCATCCGCAAAACCCACACGCACAGCTGACTCTGGGAAAAATCGAATTAGCCGATCAAGCGACAAGCGAGGCCATCGCGTGCTTCCGAAGTATTCCGCCAGACAGCGATCTTCACCCGCTGGCGAGTTTCCAGTTAGCCAAAACATACGCACTGGACGGTCAACTGACCGCGGCCGAAATGGAACTTCAGCAATACATTGGCCAATACGAACCCACGCAGGCCGTTTGGGATTTGTACTTCCGATTGCTGTACCTGCAGACTCGAACCCGTGACATTATCACACTGTTCGAGAGAAAACTGGCCGCGACCTTGGAATCACTTTCAGATGCACGATTTCTTCTCAAGGTTGAATTCGTGCCACAGGAACCGCTTGAAACACTGGCTGCGCTGGAAGATATTCACGAGAGGCATCCGGATGACATCAATGCTCAGGTTGCACTGGCTGTTGCACTGATGCGAGCGAATGATCAGGGCCGGGCAGAGCAATTGCTGCGATTAGCGCTTCAGCGTAAGCCCGACCATCATCGCGCTCGCTTGGTGCTGGCACAATTCTATGCCAATCGGCAGCAATTCTCATTGGCAGAAGAGGTTCTCTGGCTGCTTGGTGGATATCCGGACTCCGAAAGCACCGCAGGAATCGCTCAGGACGATCGTTTCTGGAGTCTCAGCAGCCGACTCGCGGAACAGAATGCTGAGACCGCTGTCGCACTGCAGTACGTAGACCGCGCCCTACAGATCCGAGAGAACGACAAGCTGTACCTGTCTCAACGAGCCCAAATTCTCCGACAGCTCGGAAACAAAGAGGAAGCGACAATTGCATCAAAAAAATCGATTGAAGCCGGACAATTCGAACAAGATCTGTTTCTTTTGGCCCGTCAGTTTGAAGATCGGCCGATCAGCCCGGTGGATTGCACGACGATCGCTCACTTATATCGCAAGCTCAGTCGACTACCGCGGGCGGAGCTATGGGATCGCTTGGCTGTCGGGATGAACCAGACACAGGGTGGCATCTCTGCCCCGGACGGAATCAGGATTCAATGAGCAGAGCTAGGATACTTGCCGGAACGGGAATTGGATTCGTTGTTGCAATATTGGGGTTCGTTCTCTTCACCGAACCTTGGTCGAACAACGCTCACACGGAAGTTGAACTACCGCCCCTACAGCAGCCATCGATGCCAATTGCCGAGGTGTTAAGTCCACCTAAGCAAATAGAGAGTGGCTCTCCCATTCGCTTCCGCCTGATGACACCACAGTCGGGAATCTGGCGTGCCCCAGTTCTCAGTACCACGGTTATGAGAGTCAGTTTGGGTTAAGGCTGACCGCAGGTGTGGGGCCGTTTTCTGCTTCTGGAGCGGACGCGAAAGAAGCAGAAAACGGCCGGGCGAATTCGACAGGAGTCTG
>JBDNHJ010000031.1:0-9021 GCA_041688835.1 Fuerstiella sp. | reverse complement strand
GGCACTGCATCTGCGGTTGCGGCCTATCCCGGCCAAAAGGAGAGGTGGCAGAGTGGCCGAATGCACCGGTCTTGAAAACCGGCGTAGGGTCAAACCTACCGTGGGTTCAAATCCCACCCTCTCCGTTTTTATCAAAGGACTCACGTCAAACCGACGTGAGTCCTTTTTTTGTGCGTGTACCCACTCAATGTAGCCACCAGCTTCGGTGGGCTTGCTCATTAAGGCCGACAACTTCTCCGATGCCTTAGCTTGGGAATCCTGCATCAGGTGTGCATGTATGTCTGCCGTCGTTGAAAAATTACAATGGCCCGCTTCATTGTTGGGATTTGATTGCGTAGGGCAGTCGGGCAGGGTGGGTCAAGGCGCCCAAGCGACGCCGACCCACCACACGTATCCGCCCCGCATCGACAAAGAAAAGGGTCGGTCGACATGGCGATCGCCATTTGACCCCCCCGACCGCTTTTTCGACGACCCCAGTGATCAAGCGGGCCATTGTTTCTCTTTGCATGCTTCGAACAGCTCTCGGCACTTCTCGGGTTCGAGCGGACACACCTCGCGGCAGTCAACTTTTGGTATGTCCACGGCCTTACACGGGTTGAACGGGATCTTCTGTAGCTTCACGGCTTTGCTGAGCGCGTTTCTGAGAACGCGGATCGACCGCAACCGCTGATATTATGCTCATGATTTGACACGGCGTGCTGTCGCCGGGCTCGACCGTCTGTCGATGTCGCTATTCGACGCCGCCGTTGACCTTAATCCCCACCAGATTGAAGCGGCCCTGTTCGCCCTGCAATCGCCCCTCTCCAAAGGCGTTATCCTGGCCGACGAGGTTGGGCTTGGCAAAACCATTGAGGCCGAAATCGTGCTGTGCCAGTGCTGGGCAGAGCGAAAACGAAAGCTCCTGGTCATTTGCCCCGCTTCCATCCGCAAACAGTGGGCATTGGAACTGGGGGAGAAGTTCAACCTGCCAGCCTATGTGCTCGATGCGAAAGGCTACCGTGAAACCCTCAAGGCAGGACGTTCGTCTCTCAACGAAAAAGCGGTCATTATCGTTTCATTCAATTATGCCAACCGCCTTCGTGAAGAACTCAAGACCATCGCCCGGGACATGGTCGTCATTGACGAGGCCCACAAACTCCGCAACGCCTACCGTCCCAGTAACAAAGTGGGACAAGGCGCATCCTTGACAATAACTGTTAACAACTGCAAAGATGCCACGCTGTGGCGTTTCCTGTCGCGATCAATCGCATCCTTCCATGATACAAGCCAAATCGATGCAAACTGACCATGATCAGGTGCTAACGATTGAGGAATTAGCAGCCATCCCCAGACGCAGCAACGCCTCAAAGTACCCAACATGCGTATCGAAGACATCCAGCAGAACCAGTCGATCTCTGGGCTAGACGCGACTGCGGTTGTGACCGTGGTCGCGGTCGTTCCGATGGGCGTGGATTCTGTGCAGGTCATCTACCGTACGCCGGACGGGGCGATCAAAGAACGTCTGATCAGCCGAGCAGACGAAGATAACATCAGCATCGCGACAGTAGAACGACCCTGGTCTTTCGATTGCGACGGCGATTCCTTCAAGCTTGCGGTCGAGGCCAAGCGAATCGACTTGGCATTTCTGTTCGATCCCATGATGGCCGTCCACACTTCCAACGTGGAACCGCTGCCGCATCAGATCACTGCCGTTTACGAATCCATGCTGCCTCGGCAACCATTGCGATATGTCCTCGCCGACGACCCGGGTGCTGGCAAAACGATCATGGCGGGGCTCTACATTCGTGAACTCATTATGCGAGCCGATGCACAGCGTATTTGCATCATTGCACCGGGCGGTCTGGTAGAACAATGGCGAGACGAGCTTTGGGAAAAGTTTGGCTTGGAATTTCGCATCTTCTCCAAAGATTTGGAATATGGTTCGCCCAGCGGAAATCTTTTCGACGACCACGATCGGCTGATTATTCGACTCGATCAGTTGTCTCGTAATGAAGAATTGCAGGTCAAATTCTGTGCTGCAACCTGGGACTTGGCAGTCTTTGACGAAGCACACAAGTGCGCGGCTCACTACTACGGCAATAAGCTGGACAAGACCAAGCGATTCGTGCTTGCAGAAAAAGTGGGCGAACAAACTCGGCACCTGCTACTGATGACCGCCACGCCACACAACGGCAAGGAAGAGGACTATCAGCTGTTCCTGTCATTGCTCGATTCAGACCGCTTCTATGGCAAGTTTCGCGATGGAGTTCACAAAGTCGACGCGTCCGATGTGATGCGGCGAATGGTGAAAGAGGAACTTGTTCGATTCGACGGCACACCACTGTTCCCCGAACGTCGAGCCTACACGGTCAACTACATTCTGTCCGATTCCGAATCCGCTCTGTACGAAGCCGTCACAGAATACGTCAAAACAGAAATGGGCAAGGCCGAAGCACTCGGCGGTCAACGAAAAGGATCGATCGGTTTTGCCCTTACTGCTTTGCAGCGAAGACTGGCATCCAGCCCCGAAGCCATCTTCCAATCACTTAAGCGTCGGCGTGAACGATTGGAGAAGCGGCTTCGCGAAGAAAAGATCAGCGAACGTGGCCGAACGCTGCTGGCAGAGACTTTGGAATTGCCTCCCGAGGACGACGACGACCTGACTGCCGAGGAACAGGAACAGCTTGAAGAAGAACTAGTGGATCGTGCGACGGCTTCGCAAACACCGGAAGAACTTCGTGCGGAAATCATCATACTCGAAGATCTGGAAGCTCAGGCGAAAGCTGTCGTTGTTTCCGGAACGGATCGCAAGTGGGATGAGTTGTCACGCATCCTTCAGGACGCTCCGGAACTGAAAGACACAACCGGTCGCCTTCGCAAGCTGATCATCTTCACCGAACACAAAGACACGCTGAATTACCTGCATGCGAAAATTGCCGGAGTGCTCGGCAACCCGGAAGCGATCGTAACTATTCACGGCAGTGTCAAGCGAGATGACCGCCGCAAGGCTCAGGCACTCTTTCGCAGCGACCCAGATACGCGAGTTCTGATCGCCACCGATGCAGCCGGCGAAGGTGTGAATCTTCAAACTGCCCATCTGATGGTCAACTATGACCTGCCATGGAATCCCAACCGATTGGAACAACGCTTTGGGCGGATTCACCGTATCGGCCAAACCGAAGTCTGCCACCTTTGGAATCTTGTCGCCAAAGAAACCCGTGAAGGTGACGTCTACTTCCGGCTGCTGAAGAAACTGGAAGTCGAAAACGTGGCGTTGAAAGGCCGGGTCTTCGACATCCTTGGCGAAGTCTTTGAAGACATCAGTCTGAAAAACCTGTTGTTGGATGCCATCAAATACAGCGATCTGCCGGAAACACGAGCAAAGCTGCAGCAGCAGATCGACCATGCGTTCGGTGCTGAGCATTTGAAGTCGATCATGGATCGAAATGCACTTTCTCAAGAGACGTTCAGCCCCGAACGACTGTTTTCCGTCAAAGAAGAAATGGATAAGGCCGAAGCACGACGGCTGCAACCTTATTTTGTTCGATCGTTTTTCACCGAAGCGTTCGAGAAACTCGGCGGCACTTTGCGACCTCGTGAAACGGATCGATTTGAAATTACGCATGTGCCCACTGCGCTGCGCGAACGGGACCGTCGCATGACAGGGCGTAGTCGTCGGGATCAGTCGCCGGTATTACGTCGTTACGAACGAGTCTGCTTTACCAAAGAAGCCGTTCAGCCGCTGGACAAGCCCGGCACGGTTCCCGCCGTCATGCTGCATCCCGGTCATCCGCTGATGCTGTCGGTCAGCGACGTTATCTTGGAGCAAAACGCCAACCTGCTGCGTCAGGGAGCCTTGTTGGTGGATGCTTGTGACGAAGGAACGCAACCTTGGTTGCTGTTCATGCTGACACACGAAGTCAAATCGGGCGATGGCACCGTCATTTCGAAACGCTTGCAGTTCGTACGAGTCACACCGGACGGTGAAGCATCTTTTGCGGGTTGGGCTCCACATCTGGACTTGGAACCAATCACAGAGGACGACAGCGCAGAGGTCGCGGGGCAACTTGAATCAGAATGGTTGTCGCACAATCTGGAGCAGAAAGCTCTCGGCTTGGCGGCATCCAGTTTGGTGCCCGAGCACTTCAAAGAAGTCGCCGATCGCCGCATCGCTCATGTGGACAAGACGCTGCTGGCCGTCAATGAGCGGCTGACGAAGGAAATCGACTTTTGGACGGATCGCTGGATGAAACTCACCGAAGACAAGGAAGCCGGTAAGGACGTGCGTCTGAATCTGGAAAACGCTCGCCGTACCATTAACGACTTGCAAGGCCGACTGGAGAACCGCAAGAAATCGCTGCAATCGATGCGACACGTACGTCCGGCACGCCCGTTGTGTTAAGCGGAGCCTTAGTGCTGCCCGTCGGTTTGATCCGCAGTCTGGACGGAACCGCCGCTTCACCGGGAACCTTCTCGCACGATCAGGCCGCAAGGGCTCGCATCGAGCACCTGGCAATGCAGGCCATTACTGAGATTGAAGAAGCCGATGGATGCCGCGTGCAGGATGTTGCGGCAGCCAAATGTGGCTGGGACCTCACATCGTATCCGCCTGCAGCGAACGGCAGGAATTCGGACGCTCGACATATTGAAGTCAAAGGTCGAGCGAATGGTGCGGACACCGTAACAATCACCCGCAACGAAATGCTGTATGCATTGAACCAGTCGGACAAGTTTATTTTGGCCATCGTGCTGATCAATGAAGACGATACGATTGCCAGCGTGCATTACCTGCGAAATCCGTTCGACGTCGAGCCACCCTTGGGAACGTCATCAATCAACTTTCATTTGAACAATCTGCTTGAGCGTGGAGAACGCATTCGATGAGTAACCCCGGTGCGCGGGCGTCTCGCCCGCACGAACTTGATGACAAAGCGGACGGGACACCCGCGCACCGGATAGCGGACGGGACACCCGCGCACCAGATAGCGGACGGGACGTCCGCGCACCGGGGTTGGCACTCGCGCGGCTACCAGCCGCACTGCGATTACCCAGGACTTGTTCAGTCCATCGGCTCACGTCTTTTTGACAGTGTGCCTGCCCACGTCATCGACCGCTGGACCCGCGAACTCGCCCAACGGTGCGCGGGCGTCCCGCCCGCAAACCCCAAGACCTCAGGCGTCTCGCCCGCAAAAGCCGCCGACAAACAACGACGCAAGCAACTTTGCGCGCAAATCGACCGTTACGCCGATATGGGATATGGAAGCTGCTACCTTGCAGACACGCGCATTGCCGAACTGACTGAGAACGCACTTCTGTACTTCGACAATCAGCGCTATGATCTATTGGCGTGGTGTGTGATGTCCAATCACATTCATGTCCTGGCGGTTCCCAAACCAAGACATTCGCTGTCCGATATTTTGCAAAGCTGGAAGTCCTATACCGCACACGCAGCGAACAAAATCCTGCGTCGCGAAGGCCAGTTTTGGTTTCCGGATTACTTCGACGAATTCATGCGAACGACCAGCCAGATGGAAGCCACGATCCTGTACATCGAATTCAATCCGGTTACCGCCAGGTTGGTATCAAGTCCCGAGCAATGGAAGTATTCGTCGGCGGCACCGCATCATCGCGATCGCGTTGTCCGAAATCGATTGATGTATCCCGAAATTGATCCGGAGAATCTTCCGGATTTCTAACGCAACAGGGTTCAGGCGGGCGGGACGCCCGCGCACCGGTCCGCACGCAATCCATTTTCTAAATTGTTACTTAACACCAGCCAACCATGTCGCACGAACACCCCATCAAGTCACCGAAGAAGCTGATTGAAGTGGCGTTGCCGCTGGATGCAATCAACAAAGCGTCGGCCCGAGGGGCATCGGCTTCTCGTGATAGTCGCCGCAGGAAGCAGCGGCAAAGTGTTCATTTCGGCATCAGTCGAGCATGAAAAGGTAGCGCGCTCTGCGATTTCTGACTGGTCACCCGAAGTCGAGTTCTTTCAACAAGGGCTAGGCTTTCGCATCGGAAATTATGGCTTGACGAAATGGAGCGAGCTTTTCACTGAAAGACAATTGACCGCATTGTCGACCTTTTCATCGCTGGTAGGCACAGCACTCGCCCGTGTGGATGAAGACACTCACGGTCCTGGCTCATCCAGCAACAGAAAGCTAACGGATAAGTGGAACGTTGACCACTACGGGGCTGCCGTCGCGCTGTATCTTGGCTTAGCCGTTGGCCGAGCGGCTGACTATTGGAGCGGAAATGCGACGTGGGAATCTGGAGGTGGATTTATCGGTCACACGTTTACGAAGCACGCTGTGCCAATGGTTTGGGATTTTGCGGAGTCCAATCCTTTTAGCGATGCCAGTGGCAACTGGTTGGATACCGCATTGCAATGGATTCCACGAGTGATTGAAATGCTACCCGCGATGGCACCGGGGATGGCGACTCAAGCAGCTGCACAGCATCAGGACGTTTCGCACGATAAGTTCATTTCTACTGACCCTCACTACTATGACAATATAGGCTACGCGGATTTGTCGGACTACTTCTACGTGTGGCTCCGTCAGACTCTACGAGCTATTTATCCCGACCTTTTGGCAACTATCGCAGTGCCGAAGCAGGAAGAGTTGGTTGCCACACCGGCCCGTCACGGTGGAAGAGAAGACGCAGAACGTTTCTTCCTAGATGGCATGCGAGAAGTATTTATTCGGATCGTCGAACAATCGCACCCAAGTGCTCCCATTACCATTTATTACGCCTTTAAACAGGCAGATTTGTCCCAGAGCGACGTACACAGCACAGGATGGGAAACCTTCCTTGAAGCAATTTTCAAGTCGGGGCTCGTGCTGACTGGCACATGGCCAATCAGAACGGAGCGTCCGGGGCGCACTAGAGATATCGGTTCGAATGCGTTGGCATCTTCCATCGTTCTCGTTTGTCGTCCCCGACCTGCGGCCGCGTTGACGACCTCACGCCGGGAATTTATACGGGAGTTAGGTGCCACTCTTCCCGTAGCCCTCGACGCAATGACCCGCGAGACGGAAGATCTGCCCTCACCAGTCGCCCCCGTTGACTTGTCGCAGGCGTTTATTGGGCCCGGCATGGCGATCTTTTCCAAGTACTCAGCAGTGCTGGAAGCCGATGGTTCACCGATGACCGTCCGCACGGCATTGCAATTGATCAATCGCTTTCTTGCTGAAGATGATTTCGACGCCGACACTCAGTTCTGTTTGCACTGGTTCGACACTCACGGTTGGGAACCGGGCGTTTTTGGCGAGGCCGATGTATTGGCTTGCGCCAAGGCAACCAGTGTCGGCGGCTTGGATGACGCCGGTGTCATCCGCAGCGGTGGTGGCAAAGTGAAGTTGCTGAAGTGGAGCGAGTATCCGGCAGATTGGGATCCCAATAAAGATTTGCGTCTCCCAATCTGGGAAACACTGCATCAGTTGATTCGAGCCTTCCGGCAAGGCGGCGAATCCGCAGCAGGACAATTGCTCGCTCAACCGAACGTCCAGTCCCGAGCCGAAACTGCTCGACAACTTGCTTACCGGCTGTACACACTCTGCGAACGCAAAGGCTGGGCCGAAGACGCCCGCGCCTACAACGAACTCATCACATCGTGGTCAGGAATCGAAACCGCTGCTCCGGTCGTGTCGCAGCGAGAACTTTTCTAACTCGAACAACTTCATACTGAAATCAGGAATTACATTATGGCTGGCGATCAGGAACCTGCCGCTAATCCACGGTCGATTGATCGGTTGAAACTGAAGAACTTCACCGTCTTCAATGAAGCCGACTTCCAATTTTCGACGGGGCTGAATGTCATCGTCGGCGAAAACGGCACCGGCAAAACGCACATTCTGAAATTGGCCTACTCGCTGGTGCATACCTGCAATCGGCCTCAGACCCCTGTCGCGGATGATACCCCAACCAAAGCACACCTACAGAAATCCGTTGCTGAGAAACTCGTTGGAGTCTTCAGGCCCGACGAACTTGGACGACTCGTTCGCCGCAAACAGGGCAAAGGTCGATGTGAAGTCAGTTGCGAGTTCTCCGCGACCAATCACCTGGAGTTGTCTTTCAATTCGACGAGTAAGAAAGAAGTGGTTGTTGACGAAACGCTTTCGAATTGGCTGGAAAAGCTACCGGTGTTTCTTCCGACCAGAGAATTATTATCCATATCACCGGGTTTCGTTTCGCTGTACGACAATTCACACATTCCTTTTGAGGAGACGTACCGAGACACGTGCTCGCTACTTGGCTTTCCTCTCGCTCGCGGTCCACGGGAAGCCGGTATCAAAAAGTTGCTTGAGCCGATCGAAGAAGCGATGCACGGGAAAGTCGAAGCAGATGCGAACGGCCGCTTCTATCTGAATGAGAGCAACGGAGCGAAAGTCGAAATTCACTTGGTCGCCGAGGGACTGCGAAAGCTGGCGATGCTGGCACGCTTGATTGCGACTGGTCAGCTCGAAGAACAGGGATATCTGTTCTGGGATGAACCTGAGGCGAATCTGAATTCCAAGGTCATCAAAACTCTTGCCAGAACGATGCTGTATCTCTGTCAGAATGGCATTCAGCTATTTGTCGCGACGCATAGTCTGTTTCTGATGCGAGAGCTGGATATCCTGCTTCAAACGGCTGAGTTCGGGGATACCGGCCGCAAGTTCTTCGGCCTACAACTCGGGCCGGACGGCGTCACCGTCGAACAGGGTGAATCAGTGGACGACATAGGCGACATTACGTCGCTTCAGGAAGAGCTTGTCCAGACTGACCGCTATCTGCAGACGGAGGTTGGCAATGGTAACGCTTGAAGAGCAGGGCTAATCTTTCGAGTTTCCTGAAAACTGGGATGTCACGAAGTTCGACGAATGGAGTTTCTATCGTAGGGCCAGGTGGCCCGAGGCGATTGCTCGCCCCGGGCTCCCACAGATCCGTACGTGCCCGCATTAGAGCATACGGCTCCTCACATCAGACGTTCGCCTCGCGGTTGCCGACGACCGAGTGCACAACACGCAGTGGCGGAAGCGGGAACGTTTCGAGTAG
>JBDNHJ010000250.1:0-25136 GCA_041688835.1 Fuerstiella sp. | reverse complement strand
TGTCTTTGTTTGACCCGACTCGCAGAGAAGGCTTTTTGAACGCCTGCACTTTGTCTTTGTTTGACCCGACTCGCAGAGAAGGCTTTTTGAACGCCTGCACTTTGTCTTTGTTTGACCCGACTCGCAGAGAAGGCTTTTTGAACGCCTGCACTTTGTCTTTGTTTGACCCGACTCGCAGAGAAGGCTTTTGAACGCCTGCACTTTGTGCAGGCGGCCTCCTCTATGAGTCGGGTCAAACGATCCGCCGGATTGGCGAACCCCTTTGTTTAAGTCTGCGGCCTGATTGATCATGAGTGTCGGGAATTTTGTGGTGCGTTGACGGACGAAGTGGAGGATCAGTGGTTTGGCTGATAGGCTGTGCAAACCACAAATCGTCGCTCGGTGGTCCCCACCGAGCGACAATCCAACAATAGAAAACACGTCATGGGTACTCAATCAGGCCCCGATTTTTCCAAAACCGAACTCATTCCCGCGATCGCTCAGGATGCTGAAACTGGCGACGTGTTGATGATGGCGTGGATGAATCAGGAATCGTACAACGAAACACTGAAGACCGGTCGCGTCGTCTACTTCAGTCGCAGCCGCCAGAAACTGTGGCGAAAAGGCGAAGAAAGCGGCAACGTGCAGGAGCTGAAAGCACTGTACTTTGACTGTGACGCGGACACCCTGTTGGTCAAAATCAATCAGATTGGCGGCGCGGCGTGCCATGAAGGCTACCGCAGCTGCTTTTTTCGGCGAGTCGACCCGGCCACCGGTGAATTCGCCGTCGAAGGTGACCGCGTCTTCGATCCGGCCGAGGTCTACAAGAAGTAGGCCGGCTTACGTAGCTCGGCGGTCTCCGCCGAGAAATCAAGCTGTCGATTGCATCGGAATTCAAGAGCGCCGTGCCGCTCACGAAATCGACAGGTCATTCGTAGTGTGGCCCCAAAAACCTTAAACTCCGTCTTCGACACAGCGTTCACACACTTTCCAGTCTTCTATCTGACGATCACCTTCACATTATGTCCGGACGCACTCTAAAACTCGGAATCCCTGCAGGTAGCCTCAAAGATGCCACGGCCGAACTGTTTCAGCGCGCGGGGTACAACATCAAATTCGCGTCGCGGTCGTACTTTCCGACGGTCGACGATCCGGAAATCGAGTGCATGCTGATTCGAGCTCAGGAAATGGCGCGCTATGTCGAAAACGGGATTCTGGATGCGGGCATCACCGGCCACGATTGGGTGATGGAAAACAATTCCGACGTCCACGAAGTCTGTGAGCTGTTGTTTTCGAAAGTCAGCCGTCGGCCCGTGCGTTGGGTGTTATGTGTCCCAGAAGATTCGCCCATCAAGTCCGTCAAAGATCTCGAAGGCAAACGCATTGCGACGGAAGCCGTGGGCATGACAACTCGCTATCTGGAAAAACACGGCATCACGGCCACTGTGGAATTTTCGTGGGGAGCCACCGAAGTTAAGCCACCCAAGCTGGCCGATGCCATTGTGGAAGTCACCGAAACCGGTAGTTCACTGCGCGCCAACGATCTTCGAATTCTGGACGAAGTCATGCAAAGCACGACGCGCCTGATCGCCAACCCCAAAAGCTACCAAGACAGCTGGGTTCAGACTAAAATCGACAACATCGCTTTAATGTTGCAATCCTGTCTGGCCGCCGAAGGCAAGGTCGGGCTGATGATGAACGTCCACCGCAAGCAACTGGACGCCGTGGTTTCCATTCTGCCAGCACTGCAAACGCCGACTGTCTCGCACTTGTCCGATCCAGACTGGGTGGCAGTCAGTACAATCGTCGACGAAGGCGTTGTCCGCACCGCCGTGCCACAACTCAAAGCCGCCGGGGCGATTGGAATCGTCGAATATCCGATCAGCAAGATTATTGAATAGACGCGAGTCAACCTATGCCGCAGGAATTGCAGGATCTGATTCGAGCTCAGCACAAGCTGATCAGCCTGCACAGCACGGACGAACGTGTTGAGTTCCAGGCCATTCGCAAGCTGGCTCAAGATCTGGAACGCAACGTTCAAGACTGGACCGTGACCACCGGCATCCGCGTGTTTTCCCCAGAAACCGCCGAGCCTGCCGCCGTCGCGGGGACGGACAAACCGGAACTCGCTTTGCAGTATCTGATGCGTCAAAAGCGGCCGCTGATCGCGTCGCTGCGAGGCATGGCACCGTTTTTCAAGCAACCGTTGCTCCGCCGTCTGCTGCACGATTACACAGAACAAGCGGACGCTCGACGTGAATGTGCGATCCTGTTGGATGAAGAAGAACTTCACCCGCGTGTTCAGAGACTAGCGGTCGCATGGCGCCCCGGACTTCCCGACGCTCAACAGCTGCAACAAATCGTGCGTGAGACGTATCGCCGACTGAAATTTTCGCTGACAGAAACGGTGGAAGTGGATCTGCGTAAGTCTGAGTTTCAGCAACTGGTGTTGAACCTGCGCGGGCTGACGCAGTCTGAAGCGGAACGCGTTGTGGAATCCGTGATTATGGACGACACACAGCTGAATTCGTCCGACCTACAGCGGGTGATCGAAGCCAAGCGTCGCTTGCTGGAATCGTCGGGATCACTGGAATCAATGCCGATCGATTTCAGCATCGACGAAGTTGGCGGCCTGCGCGGCTTAAAGAAATGGCTGCGGCAAAGGCGTGGCGGATTTTCGGCCAAGGCAAAGGAGTTCGGGATCAATCCGCCGCGAGGTGTGTTGATGCTGGGCGTGCCCGGTTGCGGAAAAAGTCTGTGTGCCAAAGCGGTGGCGGCTGACTGGGGCATTCCGTTGCTGCGACTGGACCCTGGAGTGCTGTATCAGAAGTTTGTGGGTGAAAGCGAGAATCAACTGCGGCAGGCGATTCGTCAGGCCGAAGCCATGTCACCGGTGGTGCTGTGGATCGACGAAATTGAAAAAGCGTTCGCGTCTGCGTCGAGTTCTTCGGCCGATGGCGGGCTGTCGCAACGCATGTTCGGTACGCTGCTATCATGGATGCAGGATCATCGTGAACCGATCTTTATCGTGGCCACGGCCAACGATATTTCTTCGCTGCCGCCAGAATTGATGCGGAAGGGACGTTTCGATGAAGTGTTCTTCATCGACTTGCCTGGAGTCGCCGCGCGGCGGCAGATTTTTTCGATTCACCTCAAACGCAAACAACGCGACCCCGCTCGCTTTCATCTGGATGAACTGGCCGACGCATCGAAGGATCTGACGGGGGCGGAAATCGAACAGGTGATCACGTCGGCCCTGTTTTCCGCGTTCGCAGAAGATCGCGAAATCAACACTCAAGACATTCTGGCGGCGATTGTGGAAACGCGACCGCTGGCCACATTGATGGAAGAACGCATCGAAGAACTTCGCAGCTGGTCGGTCAATCGCTGCGTGCCTGCCGACTAGTCGTGTTATCTGCGGCGGCGAGTTCTGAGCAATCGCGGACTCGCACTGCCGAATTGAGCGGCCAGATATTGTCGCCGATTTTCGCGGGGGTCGGTTGTTTCTGGCAGTGGTGGACAGTGTGGCAGCGTGTCCCACAAGCCGTGCAGCGAATTCATCGGCAGTCCGGCCACATGTTCGGCCAAGGGTCTCAACAGCAGAACATCGGCCGCACAGTATCGAATCAATTGCTGACGCGCGTCTGCATTTTTTTGCTGCGACCACTGCGACCACAGCCGGACTGCGAGATCTCCGTCGGCGTCTTTCAGGTCCACGGGGCGGCCGATTCCCAAAGTTGAAGTGACATGCTTGAGTCCACCGGCCAAGCCTTTGTAGTAGCAAGGCCAACGCAGGTCGAGATGCGGGCAGGGCAGATTCGGAATATGAAAGCCATCTAAAACTCGGGGAACATCAAACGTGCTGCCGTTAAACGACACCATCAGCTGCACCTCATCCAGCAGGTCCAGAAAATCATCCAGATTTTCATGTTCCACAAACGTGTGCAGTTGACCATCATGCCAGCACACAATGGTGGTGATGGTATCGTCGAATTCCAGTCCCGTGGTTTCGATGTCAAAGAACGCACACCGTTCGATGTACCGCGACAAAATTCGCCAGCGATCTGGGGGCGCAAAACGATCGACGAAATACTGAATGTCGTCGTCTTCCAGAGCTTGCAGAGACCGTTGACTTTCTGCGACCACTGCGGTGCGAACACCAGCCGGCACTTGTTGCGGACAGCGCACGGCATCGTGCCACGTTTGCACGCCGCAATTCTGAAGCTGAGTCAGACGTGCCGGCCCGATGCCTCGACAATGTTGGAGTGCTTGAGTAATCACGCGTTATCGGGCCAGTGGAAAAAGCAAACTGTCGATTCAACCGACAGTTTGGAACAGACGATCGGCGGCGGAGTGTAGTTGATTCCCAGTCACACTGTAAATCGCACAAACCTGCTGAAACGCTGCCTTCCGCAGCCGTGGCTCCGTTCGCTCGGACAGCACTGCAATCTGTGGAAAAGCTTCCGAGGCAACATTTCATCTCGCCCCGTGCCAGCTTCCGCTTGGGAACCTCGTTCCCAAACTCCAGTTTGGGAACGCCTATCCCAGAAGCTCCAGCTTCGAGTCGGCCCGCTCCTCCGCAGCCCAGACGCATTCAACAAACGACTCATGCCGCAGCGACGACCAGCGCGTGCAAAGCAGGCCGCGATCCTTGACGTCGCAACAGCCAACATGCGCTGACGACACAGTCAAACCGCCGAGCCAAGATAAAATGCTGTGCCGTTGCGGCTCGGGGGTCGCTGTGTCTTTACGAGCGGTTTCGGGCTGTTAAGCTCCACGACAAAGATGTGTGTCCGGCAGACGCCGACCATCAATTCGACTTTCAAAGTGAGAACGAACGTGAAACTGGCAAAAATTCGCACGAGCGACGGAAATCTGGCTGTGGCCGCTATCTTTCCAGAAACCGTACAGCCGCTTGATTTGACTCAGGTCAGCAACTGTCATTCGCTGACCGATATTCTACATGCCGATGACCCGGCTGGCTTGGCGAGATTTTTGCTACGCCCCGAAACGCCGCCCACGCCGATTGAAAGCGTCGAGTTTCTGGCCCCCATCGACCACCAAGAAGTTTGGGCGGCCGGAGTCACCTACAAACGCAGTCAGGTGGCACGGATGGAAGAATCCGAAAGCGGTGCCTCACACTACGACAAAGTTTACGGCGCGGATCGGCCTGAGCTGTTTATGAAGGGAACACCTTCGCGTGTGTCTGGTCCCGGGCAGCCAGTTCGAGTCCGCAGTGACAGCCAATGGTCTGTGCCCGAACCAGAATTTACGCTGGTGATGAATCCAGCCGGAAAAATCGTCGGGTACACCATCGGCAACGATATGTCGGCCCGCGATATCGAAGGCGAAAATCCGTTGTATCTGCCGCAAGCTAAAGTCTATCGCCAATGTGCGGGACTGGGGCCTGTCATTCTGCTGGCGGATGGACCGCTGGATTTAGCCGGCACGGCCATTGAATTGATCATTCATCGGGGCGGCAGCGAAGTCTTCAAGGGCAACACGGATTTGTCGCAGCTGAACCGGACGGTCGATGATCTGGCGATGTGGCTGTACCGCGAAAGTGAATTTCCGCACGGTGCTTTTCTGATGACGGGCACCGGTATTGTGCCCGAGGACAACTTCACGCTGCAAAATGGTGACTCCGTCTCCATCACGATTGCGGGCATCGGCACGCTGACCAATCCCGTGGTCAAAGATCAGGCGTGAACGATCGGTCGCCGACAGAATTGAGGCGTGATCCGCTGACGGGCCGGCGAGTGATCGTTGCCGCTCAACGATCGCAACGTCCGAACTGCGTCGGCACCATCACGCCTGATGCTGGGCATTATGATCCGTTTGCGGGAGGCAACGAGCACGACACGCCGGCGGAACGTCTGGCGCTGCGGCACGTGGGTTCGCAGCCTGACCAGCCCGGCTGGCTGTTGCGCGTGGTGCCGAATCGATATCCCGCCGTGACTGCTGCTGCAGACGATTTTGCAGGCGATGATTTGCAATCTTCGCACGAAGAGGCGCACGAAGAGGCGCACGCTGGGACGCACGGAGTTCAGGCTGCTGCTGGTGTTCATGAAGTTGTGATTGAGTGTCCTGATCGGCGGTCACGATTGGCCGATCTGTCGGTGGTGGAAATCACGCGCATTCTGACGGCTTGGCAAATGCGTTTGCAGGTGTTGAGTCAACAGCCGCGGATCAGTGCTGTTCAGATTTTCCGCAACGAAGGCGCGATGGCAGGCGCGTCGTTGCCGCACTGCCATTCGCAGATTTTGGCGACGCAGTGGTTCGATTCTGGTGATCTTTTTGCCGCACCTGCTGACCGCGGCGCAGCTTTTCAGCACTGGTTGAAGGCAGAGCTGACGGCCGGCGATCGGATTGTGGCCAGCACTGAAGAGCTGGTGGTTGTGTGTCCGTTTGCCAGTCGTGTTGCGTGGCAGGTTCGATTCTGCCGCAACATTCACGACGGGCGGGCGGCTGTTTCGTTCGGTCAACTTCGCCAGTTATCGCTGCAGGCACTGGCGACGGAAGTGTTGCGAGTGGTTTTGGCATTGCAGCGTTTGCAGGGCGAAGTGCCGTTCAATTTAGTGCTCAAGCTGCCGCCCGTCGCCACGCCCGACGCCTATCCTTGGTTCCTTGACCTGATGCCGCGCACCGGGCAGTTCGCGGGCTTCGAACTTCTGGCAACCACCACCGATATCGTGACCACGGCACCGGAAACGGCGGCGGCCAGCTACCGCGACGTGTTGGGGGCTGTGAAGATTGCCGGCACTGCAGATATGTTGTGGCCGCCTGAGTATCGATGGGTATAGTGAATTTCGGAGCGATGTTTGACGGCTTTTAAAATTGAGATCACCATGAGGCGACGCATGCTGAACGCTTTTTACATTATCGCGGGCCTGATGGCCGTCGGCTGCGTGATGATGTTCGTCATCAGCGCGATGACACCTCGGCCGAGTTCCATTGGAGTCGTCAACGGACAGCTGGCTGCGGTTCCCGACAGCCCCAACTGTGTGTCCTCAACCGCCGAAGATCAACTGCACGCCATCGCGCCATTGACCTGGACGGGCAGTCAGCAAGACGCGATGCAGAAACTGCGGTCTGTGGTAAGCGGCATGCCGGGGGCGACGATCGTGGAGCAGCAGGACGGGTATCTGTACGCCGAATTCCGCAGTCGACTGTTTCAGTACGTGGATGATGTGGAGTTTTTGGTTGATACGGACGCTGGTGTGATTCAATTCCGATCTGCATCCCGAGTCGGATATTCGGATATGGGCGTCAACCGTGCTCGAATGGAGCAGATTCGCCAGCGGATGCAGCCTGCATCTGGACAAACCAAGTGACGATTCAGCCGGTCTACTTGACCCGAATTGTGCAGTCGGCGACGTCAGATTGAATCCACACATCCGATTGCTTTTCGAATTGACTTTCAGAACCAGCCGCTTAACCTTCTGGCTGTGTCATGTCGATGGCGCTTGACGGCGAATTTCGCTGACTCATGGCCGCGGCGAACGCTTTGTGTCAGCAATTCGCCGACTCGCACGAGCCCAATGCGTTCACCAAATAGGTCAACGGCTTTAGTGTCGCGTTTTGATGTCAGTGATTCAGGTTAGGATATCCGCATTGTCTGCAGTGAAATGGACTCGCGTCAACGAAACGTTCCCCGGCACAGAGAGTTGTAACGCACTGATTCAGTTGTGCGGTCGTCAGATGGAGTCGGCGATCAGCGCGGATTCTGTTGCGGGGTTTTTGGCGACAGAACTGTCGGAACTCGCCAGCGAGCTGTCGTTGCAGTGGGTGGCGGTTGTGAAGCGAATTCCGGGGCCGACGTGGGAAATCGTTCGCGAACACGGTCGACATGCCTTGGGCAAGGCGATGAATCCGATCTGGGACGAATCACTGGAACGAGAGGCTGTTGGGCTGGGTACTGTCGATGGCGGCTGGACGGCGGTCTGCTTTCCGCTGGATCGCAGCAACGTCACGGGCGATTTGCTGGTCGGCGCCACACGCAACGCCGACGACCACCTGCTGCCTTCCGGAGTTCTCGCAGCTCGATCGCTCGCACTTTCGCTGCAGTTGGTGAATCAGCATCTGAATTCGCGGCGGCGAGTGGATCGCCTGAAGTCCACCTTGGACATTGCTTCTCGAATGTCGGTCGCGGAAGAAACCGCGCCGTTGTTGGATTTGATCGCCGAAGAAGCCACTCGACTGCTAGATTGCGACCGCAGCAGTATTTTTCTGTGGGATCGCGAACGCAACGAAGTGGAAGCTCGACCGGCTTTAGGTGTCAAAAACGGTTCGTTGCGACTGCCCGCCAAGGAAGGGATCGTCGGCGAAGCATTGCGGACGGGTGTGGCCATTGTGGTGGACAATGCCTACGAAGATCCGCGATTCAATCAGGAAGTCGACCGCAAAAGCGGCTACGCAACTCGCAACTTGGTGTGTGTTCCGCTGCGAGATGCCGATGGCGAAATCGTGGGTGCGTTCGAAGGCATCAATCGCAATTCAGGCTTGTCCTTCAACGCTGATGATGTCGATTGTCTGCAACAGCTGGGAACTCAGGCGGCGGTCGCTGTTCGCAATCTGCGAGAACGTAGCCTGTTGAATCGAAGTCGCGACCAGTTGGCGGAGAAGTTTGCGAGTCAGGTCGAAATCGTCGGGACGAGTGCCTCCATTTCGGCGTTGCGAGACACCGTTAACCGGCTGGCGGCGACGGATCTGCCGGTGTTGGTGCTGGGCGAAAGTGGCACGGGCAAAGAAGTCGTCGCAAATTCCATTCACTTCGGTGGCACTCGAGCGAACAGTCCGTTTGTGGCGGTCAACTGTGCGGCGATCGCTGAAACGCTGCTGGAAAGCGAGCTGTTTGGGCACGAACAAGGCGCGTTCACGGATGCTCGAGACTGTCGCCAGGGCAAGTTCGAACTGGCGGATGGGGGCACGCTGTTTCTGGACGAAATTGGTGACATGAGTCTTGGCGGCCAGGCCAAGTTGTTGCGGGTACTGGAGCAAAAAGTCATCACGCGCGTTGGTGGATCGGATTCGATTCCGGTGAATGTGCGAATTGTGGCTGCGACCAATTCGAATCTGGCGGAATCTGTGCGGGCGAAAAAGTTTCGCGAAGACCTGTATTATCGACTCAGCGTGGTGACTTTGGACTTGCCGTCTTTGCGAGACCGTCCGGAAGATATTCTGTTGCTGGCGGAACATTTTCTGAAACGCTTCGCGGCTCAAGCACGTCGTCCGGACATGCACTTGTCTCCGGACGCTCGACGTCGACTGCAGGCGCACGCTTGGCCGGGGAATATCCGCGAGCTCCGAAACTTGATGGAACGTGTCGCGTTTTTGGCAACTCACGACAAAATCGGGACCGAAGATTTGGCGTTCATCCTGAGTCCCGAACAGGATGGTGGCGATCTGTTGTCTCTGGAACTTGGCCTCAACGGCGGCACGCGAGAATTCCAGAAGGCGTTTATTCGCCGGGCGATTAAGCAGGTCGGAGACAACATGACAGACGCCGCCAAACTGCTGGGCTTGCATCGTTCGAATCTGTACCGAAAGATGAAGCAGCTGAAAATGGCTGAGATCACCGGGGATGATCCGGGGGACGAAGCAGAGTCGTCGTAGCTGAGTAGCGTCGGGGCGACAGTATCTACGCCATGGCCTAGGACAGGGGCGGCCAGCTGCTGGCACTGCCTTCGCGTTCGATGCTGACCACTTCTTCGACGGTCACGCCAAATTCTTCTGCCATGCGCTGTCGAGAGTCAGCGACAGAAGCACCGGCATCTTGGCTTTCGACAAGTTTCAGAAACAAGTCTTTTTTGCGTGCTTCTGTGGTGGTGTCTGAGGTCGACTCCGTCATGAGATTTGCTTTCCGTGACTTCTGCGTTTTAGTCTAATGAAATGTGATTATTCAGTGATCGCGGTCATGATCATGTCCACAGCCGTCGCCGTGAGCGTGACCGTGAGCAATTTCGTCGGAAGTCGCGTCTCGAACCTCGCGGACCGTGACATCGAAGTGCAATACCAGACCAGCGAGGTCATGATTACCGTCGAGTGACACGGTGTCGTCGCCAATTTCTACAACAGTGACCACCGATTCTCCATCGTCTGTCGGCACACGAAACTGCATCCCGACCTCAAGATCCTCGATTTCTTCAAATTCTACTTTCGGGACCACTTCCAGAAGCGATTCGTCCCGATCTCCGAAACCTTCGTGGGGCTGCACGGTGACCTGAAACTGATCGCCTGCCGATTTGCCTTCGAATGCCGTTTCCAGCCCCGGAACCACTTCACCTGATCCATGAAGATAGGCGACCGGCTCGTCGTCCGCAGAACTGTCAATGACCTCGCCATCCTCTCCCTTGAGGGTGAAGTCAAACAGCACGACTTTCTGATCTGCAATCTGCATCACGGCCAATCCCGAAACCAAAACATGACATGCCGCCGCAGTCGAAACCTGCCAGCAGCAGTCCTCAATCAGCGTCGGATTCCCAGCGAGACCTCAGTCCCGTGCAGTGAGTTACTCTGAGTTTTCTTCGGTCTGCGAAGTTTCTGTGTCGTTTTCGACGTCGTCAGGAACCAGAACAGCTTCTGGCTCGGCTTCGACAACCGGCTTCACACGTTCCGCACAAGCTTCGCAAGACAGCACTTCACGAACAATTTCGTGTCCTCGGCCACCCTTGTCGAATTCCTGCTTTGGCGGACGTGGGCCACGAAATCGACGTTGAAAGCCGTCGAAACCACCACGCTGAGCGTATGTTTTTTCTCGCGACACTAATACGACTCTTGTGGCTTTTGCTCCAGCACGAGCAACCTGCCCACAAATTTGACAGCGAAACACGCTTCTACTCCCTCTGTGCGATGCCTCAAACATCACATGACATAAATAACAGCTCCCCCACGCTATCGTCGAACGCGGAAGAGGCCAATGCCTGACAACCCAAAAGGCCGTCCGGACGCGGTAAATTATCGGCATCCCCCAGTTTTCACAAGCCAATATCAGGAGATACCTCCGGCTTTGCCAGCATCGACACGAACAAACACCACTCGATGTTAAAATGCGCCTGTCGTACCGGTCATCCGAGACGACAGGACGGCTCTGAAAAAATGCGTTCGAAGGGTCGATACATCGCCCTATGAGCCATACCGAACTTCAGCTCGATGCCCTGAACTCGCAAAATCTGCTGGTGATGCAATTGTACGCCGATCGAGCGGCCGTTGCGTCGGCGGTGGCGAAGGCCAACGCCAAGACGGCGGCAAAAGCAGCCAAGGCTGGATTAGACGACGATTCAGACGGTGAATCCGAATCCGAAGGCGAAGCGGAGTCCACAGCGGTCGCTGCCCCGGCTGCCGAATTCGATGGCTGGCTAGAACGAATCGATCAGATGGCGGAATTCGACGCCGAACAGCTCACTCGACTGCACGGCCAGCTGATTGCCATGGGATTTCTGAAGTTCGAAATCTCCGGACGCAGCGTTGGCTTGCGATACAAAATCAGCACCCGCGGCAAAAACGCTCTGGACCGAGCCACCGCCATGGCCGCTCGACTAGCCGCAGGCGACGATTCTGAAGACGACGGCGAAGAAATCGAAATGGATTTTGCCGACGCTGCGTAGCCTTGTCCGTCGCGCCGCTTCGATCAGCCGTTTGGGCAACAGCCTCGGCCTTGGCCGTTTGGGTTCCGCAATCTGCCCCGGCGGGTGGCAGATGCTGGCGCAGCCTGCTTGTGTGGCGTAGCCATCGCAAACCGCTCTGGAACTTCCAAGCCACGGCCAACATCGTTTTGTGAGAAGAACGCGTGAGAGCGGTTTCCGGTTGCCAAGGTGTTTAGGCAAAAACAAATCAAGTGGCATCCGTCCAGAAACTACGGCTTAGCCTGTAAAAATTCTGGATTGACCCAGGTCGTGCCCGAATGCTGCCGCTGTTTAGCTCGGCGTCACCAACAGCACTCCGACCAGCAGGTCGTAGGCGGCGTGACAGCCGACCGTGATTCCGAAGCCTCGCAAAAAGAAGATGGCCGCGAAAAATGTTCCCGCAGCCACTCGGAACGTAAACGCGAACAGATTGAACGCATCTGCGGCGGGCCCGACATGATGAGCCAACGCAAACAGAAATGCGGTGGTCACGGCCGCCATCGCGGCCGCAAAGTGGCGCGGGCAATCAAACATGCGAAACAAACAGAACACCAGCGGTAGCAACAACAGCCGAAACATCACTTCTTCGTACACGCCCGCGCCGATAAACGAAACGGCTCGCGTGAGGCTGCCTGAACCCATTGCCATGTTCAGCAAGCGAGGATCTGGTCCGCCGGGCTGAAGGTTCACGAACAGCAATTGATGCACTTGGCCGACAGCGATCAGCGCGATGGCCAGCAGAAAACTTTCGGCCAGCATGCCCACCTGAGTCTCCAGCCTGACACGCCACGGGTGTCGCCGGACCAGGTGCCAAGTCAGCAGCACAATCAACACCAGCGCCGGCAGTAGCAACAGCTGACTGAGTCCCGCCGCCGACAACAGACACCTCATCCAGTAATCCGCGCCGTTGCGAATCTGGTCGGGGTTGTTATCCGTCAGCATGAACACGCCCACTTCGTACACAACAATCCACGGCAAGAGAAACAACAGGCAAACCAGTGGTCGGCGAGCTTCGTTCCAATAGTGATCGTCGTTGGTGGATTTGGTGTCGAGCAGCATCTGTAAGCTGGATGTGGGTGGGGATTTTCAGACGGGTGACTGTCTTTGTATCGGCAGCAACATTCGCCACAATCAATGCTGTCTACGGCGGTTGTTCGGCGGTTTTCGCAGATCGCCAGCGACCGGACGCTTGTTTTGCTGAATCCGTAGAACCGTTGCATCGAACGGCTGGCTGGCGGTGTGTCTCTGGACCATCCGCTCCGGTTAGGAAGCCGCTGACGGATGTGACGATCAATGGAAGGGTGAGGACAGGCGGTGGAGTTGTTGACGTCAGGGCTGGCAGCAAACCTAGCCGCAATGATGATCACAATCGCACTGTGCCGATATCTTTGCAAGACCGGCATGACCAGAGACCGGTGTTCGATGACATTCGTGTCGATACAACAACCACGCTCAAACAGTGACCAGCAGTGAAAGACGGACGCACCCATGAGTCATCACGACATCAGCCTGAGACCTTTAGAAGACATCGCAGCCGCGCTGCAAAGTGACGAACTGGCCGAACACGACTGTCCGCTACCGTGCGTCGACGGCGTTGTGGCGATTGCCGCCGACGTACGCGACCTGCTGTTTCCCGGATATCGTCGCGCACGGCGAACCACCGGCCAGCAAGGCGTGCGTGAGCGGAGCCAAGTGCTGGCGCGACTGCAGACTCGGCTGCGGCGGGAAATTGGTCGCGCCGTGGTTCATGTTCAGCACACGTTGCGAATTCACGGCCAACATTTTGATGCACCGTGTGCCAGCCAGATCACGGATCAGTTTTTGAACTCACTGCCGACGTTGCAGCAGATTCTGCGATCAGACGTGCAGGCTGCCTTTGATGGTGACCCCGCCGCAAAAACCAACGACGAAATTTTGCTGTGCTATCCGGGCATCGAAGCCGTTGTGATGCACCGAGTTGCTCACGAATTGCATCGCTTGCAAATTCCGTATCTGCCACGCATTTTGGCCGAATGGGCGCACCGCGAAACGGGCATCGACATTCATCCGGGCGCGACCATCGGCCGCCGATTTTTTATCGATCATGGAACTGGAGTTGTGATTGGCGAAACCTGTGAGATCGGCGAAGGCGTGACGCTGTATCAGGGCGTGACACTGGGAGCATGGTCGTTTCCGCGTGATGAACAGGGGAACCTGATTCGAGGCATCAAGCGACACCCGACTCTGGAAGACGACGTCACCGTGTTCAGCAACGCCACCGTGCTGGGTGGAACTACGGTGATCGGCAAGGGATCGAGGATTGGTTCGAGCGTGACGCTGGGCCGCAGCATTCCCGCGAACACGATCGTTACGATCGAAAAACCCGTGCTCAGGTTTCGCGACGCAGCGTAGCGATCGTCGTGACAGCCAAAACTTTGGGTTGCGTTTTCGTAGCTCGGCGTTCTCCGCCGAGAGCGGCACGGCGCTCACTCAGTCGCCAGCTTGATCACAGTAGAGACCGCCCAACACAAAATGCCGAAATCGGTGAACGTGCCGGAAAATCGCCGCAGCTGTTGCTGCGGCTGGAAGGTGTGTGGTTTGAGCGGTATGCTGCGGGGTTGCGGCAGAGCTGTGTCCGATATTGGCCACGAATGTCCGTGATGTCACATTCAGCAGGTCAAATCGTTACCCCACATGCTCGAACTTCGAAATCCCCACAGTGTCATGGCGGCACTGGAAATGCGGCCGAATGCCGTGCGTTCTGTCCGGCTGAATGCCAATCAAACCGGAACTCCATGGGACGACGTGGCCGCGTTTGCTCAGAAGCGGGGAGTCAACGTGGCGATCGGTCGTCCGGAGAAAAAACCGCAGCAACCGGGACGTGGTCGAGACACCGAACGGGTGGGAGCCGGAGCGGCTCAGGTCGAACCGCCGTCTCCCGTGCCGCTGGCGAATCTGTGGAAAGCCGGCAACGACAAAGCCAATGGGTTCGGCATTTGGTTGGCGTTGGATCAGGTGCAAGATCCGCAGAATCTGGGAGCCATCTTTCGGCTGGCTGGATTCTTTGGCGTGAAAGGCATCATCATGACCAAAGACAAAAGTGCGCCGGTTAACGCCACGGTGTGCGATGTGGCGACGGGCGGTGTCGAATACGTTCCATTCGCAATCGTGCCCAACCTAGCTCAAACCATCCAGAAGGCACAAAAGGCCGACATCTGGGCGCTCGGCACATGTGAACGTTCGGAAGTCAATATTCGTGACGTCCAACAGGATCGTCACTGGATGCTAGTGATGGGAAACGAAGGCGACGGAATGCGCCGACTGACTCGCGAAAGCTGCGACCAATTGGTCGCGCTGCCATCGCGGGGGCGAGTGCCGTCGCTGAATGTTGCCACAGCCACGGCCGCCTGCCTGACGGCGCTGACGGCTCCGGCCAGCAAGTAGATCGGCCCACACATCAGCCGTTTGGCCGCTCGCCTCGGTTACCCCTCGTTCCCAAGCGGGAGCTTTGGAACGAGGTGGTCAAAGCGGGTAAAGCAATTCAGATGGCCGAAGCGTTGCCATCTTCGGTTGAGCAGACAACAATGGCCCCAAACACAGCCGCTGCAATTTCAAATTTCAAATTTCAAATCTGCAATCTAAAATCTGCAATCAAAAATCAAAAGTCTCTTCGAAACATCCACGATGAAACGCATTCGCCTCGGCGCCGCCATTCTGAATCAGACTCCTCTGGACTGGGAAGGCAACACGGCTCGCATTCTGGCAGCGATTTCATCGGCGCGGCAGCAGCAGGTCAGTGTGTTGTGCCTGCCAGAACTGTGTATCACAGGCTACGGTTGCGAAGACATGTTTACGTCGCCCAATACGTGGCGGATGGCATGGCAGATGCTGCTGAACATTGTGCCCGAAACCAGCGACATGGTGATTGTGGTGGGCCTGCCGCTGTACGTCACCAACGGCGTGTACAACGTCGCCTGTATCGTGGCCGATCAGCAGATTGTGGGGTTTGTGCCGAAACAACATCTGGCCGGTGATGGGCTGCATTACGAACCACGGTGGTTTCGAGCGTGGCCGTCAGAAACCATCAGCGAATATCATCAGGACAACGAATCGTGGCCGATCGGTGATCTGATTTTCGAATGCGATGGCGTGCGCTTGGGCTTCGAAATCTGCGAAGACGCGTGGGTCGCCGGACGTCCGGGCAACCGCATGGCAGAATGCGGGGTCGACATCATCATGAATCCTAGTGCCAGCCACTTTGCATTCGGCAAACACGAAATTCGCAAACGCTTTGTCCTAGAAGGTTCGCGCTCGTTTGGTGTCAGTTATATCTATGCCAACTTGGTCGGCAACGAAGCGGGCCGAGCGGTCTATGACGGGGGAGCCTTGATTGCGTCGGCCGGCGAACTCATCGCCGCCGGTCCACGGTTCGGGTTTGGCGAAGTCGATGTCACGGTGGCGGATATCGATGTCGAACTCACCCGCAGTCGTCGCGCGGCCATTCATTCGATGGCCGCTGACGTATCTGACGATGTCCACGATCGGATTGCTCGCATCGGCGGAACGCTGCCGTCGCCTTCGAAGCCGATCCACAACAGCGACGAAGCTCCCGAAGAACACGAACAGCATGAGTTCACTCAGGCCATCGCGCTGGCGTTGTTCGACTATATGCGGAAGAGTTTTTCGAATGGGTTTATCGTGAGTATGAGCGGTGGAGCCGATTCATCCGCTGTGGCGTGCTTAATACGCTGTGCCTTTCAGCGGGCGATCGCGGATCTGGGCATGGAAGCGTTTAAGCAGCGGTTGAGCTATCTGACGGAGATTGCGGATGCGGAATCTGTTGATGAAGTGATGCAGGAATTGTTCACCGGCGTGTATCAAGCCACCCGCAACAGCGGCGAAACCACTCGCAACGCCGCGGAAGCCGTGACCGACGCACTGGGTGGCACCTTTCACGTTTTGGACGTCGACGCGCTGGTGGCGGGGTATACGGACATTGTCGAAAAAGCGATTGGGCGTCCGCTGGATTGGCAGCGCGATGATATCACGCTGCAGAATATTCAAGCCCGCACACGTTCGCCCAGTATTTGGATGTTTGCGAACCTAAAAAACGCCTTGCTGCTGTCCACCAGCAATCGTTCGGAAGCCGCCGTCGGTTACGCCACGATGGATGGCGATACGTCGGGAGGCCTGAGTCCGATCGCGGGGATCGATAAGGCGTTTTTGCGAGAATGGTTGCTGACCATGGAAGAAGAAGGTTCGGCCGGCTGCGCGGCGATTCCGGAACTGGGTTACGTGAATCGACAACAGCCGACCGCCGAATTGCGTCCGTCGGAATATCACCAAACGGACGAAGGCGACCTGATGCCGTATCCGCTGCTGGATGAGATTGAAGGTTTGGCCATTGGTGATAAACTGAATCCGGCAGAAATTCTGCAGCTATTAAAAGAACGTCACTCCGAATACATGCCGGAACAGCTGAAGGAATGGGTGGTGAGGTTCTTCCGATTGTGGTCACGCAACCAATGGAAACGAGAACGGTACGCTCCATCATTTCATGTGGATGACAAAAATCTGGACCCGCGCACGTGGTGTCGTTTTCCGATTCTATCGGGCGGGTTTAAGTACGAGTTGGAACAGTTGTAACGTCCTGGCGGGTGGCACTGGATGGCGCAGCCTTCCGGTGTGGCGTAGCCATCGGAAACCGCTTTGGAACGTCCAAACCTCGGCCAGCGTTGTTTGTGTCAAGGCCCCGTGAGAGCGGTTTCCGATCTTGGGTTTCTGTGTTTTCGGGGCGAAGTCTCATTCGTATACCTAGGCCTTTGGCTCGAATTCAAAATTTGACACTTCAGATTTGTGGGTTACGGCCGCGGATCATTGGAACATCGATATGCAGACTTTCGTTTCGCAGAATAAACCGCCGGTTGTGTTTTTCGCAACGTTATCGTTATGGGTAGCGGCGTGGGCGTTGCCAGCGATTGCTGATGCATCGGACGAACGCCAACAGGCGGCGGCTGCTATGCGAGTGTTAGATGCGTGGCACGGCGAACAGCCGGAAATGGTAGAACGCACGCTGCACTTGGTGTGCTGGACGCCATCCGACCGCGAATTTCCGTCAGACGACCAAGCTCGCCTGACCCGCATGATGCGGCACATCCAAAACTTCTATCGCACCGAAATGGAACGGCTGGGGCTGGGGGCACGCACGTTTAATTTGGCTTACGATGACGCTCGGAATTTGATTTTGCATCGAATCATCGGTGCTCATGCAACAGAACACTATGCGGTTGATTCGGGGCAGGAAATCCGTGTCGAATGTTTGCCCACGTTGCGGGCGGCGGGCATCGAACCGAACAACGAAACGATACTGATTCTGTGCAACCTCGCCACGTGGGACGAACAGAACCTGACGTTCACTCACAAGTCGCCGTACTATGCGGGCGGATCCTTTCGCGGCGGGACCGCGTGGCAGCTGGATTCGCCTGAACTCGACCCGCGCAACCTGAAGCTGAAACAGCCCATCATTCGCGACGGGCAGTACGGTCGCATTTCGCTGGGGCAACACAATTCCATCTTCATCGGTGGCGTCGCCCATGAGCTCGGCCACGCGCTGGGACTGCCGCACTGCAAGCAACGACCGGACGAAGCTGTTCGCGGGACAGCCTTGATGGGATCGGGCAACCGGACATACGGCGACGAACTTCGCGGTGATGGTCGAGGCAGCTTTTTGACACTCGCCCACGCTCTGCGATTGGCGTCTCATCCGCAGTTTTCGGGTTCCATCAAGGGATTGAAACAAACAGCCTCCGCCACGCTGGAAGACGTGAAGATTGAAGCTCACGGGACAGCGATTCAGGTGTCCGGCATCGTTCAGGGAACACCGCCGGTCTACGCCGTGGTGGCGTATTTTGATCCCGAAGGCGGCGGCGACTACAACGCCACAACGGCCACGGCTGTCCCGGCAGCGGACGGAACCTTCACGCTCAGTTGCGCTGCGTTGCCGCCCGGAACACCAGGGGAACTGCGTTTGTTTCCACTGCATGTCAACGGATCTGCGGCCGGGCAAATGTCGAGTACCCAATTTCGCGACTCGTACAAAGTCAACAGCGACGGCACACCAGATCTGACCGCCATTCAAGCTGCCTCACAACTGCAACCCGTCATCAACGCGATGCTTTTGAAGGACGTGAATCAGGCCAAGCAGCTGGCCGCCGACATCACATTACCGAAAGCGGCCGCAATCGCCACACGGTTAATCCAAGCCGTGAATCACACGCAATCGCCGGCAGAATTCGATGGTGATGACGACACCGTGCCGCTGTCTGGTTTTCGAACGGAAGCCGTCAGCATCGGCTGGGGAGCACCCGCGTACGATCGCGTGCCAGAAGCGTCGATGGTGCTGAATTCCGGCGGCGAACTGTTCGAAACCGGCATCTACGCTCACGCGCCGGCCAGCCATGTGTATCACCTGAATGGCAAATGGCAATCACTGTCTGGAACAGCGGGACTCGCCAGCGGTCATCCGGGATCGGTGCAGTTTGAAATCCAAGGCGATGGGAAAACTCTATGGAAATCCGCCACGGTAAAATCCGGCACGGTGGATTTCGAAGTCTCACTGAAGGCCGTCCAGCAATTGGAACTGTTGACTCACACCACCGACGACGGAGCCAGTGCGGATTGGGGACTATGGCTAGAACCGACGCTGAACAGGTAGCTGCGGATCTAGCGATCAAGACCTAGCAAATAGCTGAGGTTGGTTGGTGTTGGGGGACCGAATCGAGGTTCCACGCTGAACGCAATGCCGACGTTGTCTTTGCTGGTGTCGATGCCAAAACCAACGTGCAGAATCCAGTCCAAGCCGATGCGACTAAACGTCAATGACGAACCGCGAGATTCTCCGTCAGCGACGTCGTAAGCGATCGATCCTGTCGAAATCCACTTGGGGCTCATCTGATAACTGTAGCTGGCCACCAGCGTCTGACTGTCCAAATAGTTGGTGGCTTCCACCTGTCGATAGCCGACGTACATGCTGCCTCGCAGGCTGCGTTGGCTCAACACACCAACGCTCCAAACATCCTGCGAATTTTCGAACAGGTCATAGATCGCGTTGGACAAAATGCTGGTGCGGTCACTGACGTTCCACCGCCAGTTGCCGTACAGCAAGCCTAAGTTCTCACCAAAGTTATCGCGGTCTGCATTCAGAAAATAGCTGGCTCCATATTCCCAGACCATCCAGTCGCGAATTCGCTGACTCCCTTCAGGCCCGGCCTTGGTTTGCAGTCGGTTCCGCCACCGCAAACGCATGACTTCCTGATCGTCGACCAATTCATGGTACGGAGCACTGGTCCACAAGCCTGCTCCCGTGCGAATGGCGTAGTTCCGTGGATCAAACTCGTTCGGAATCACGCCGCCGTAAATCTGTTGGGCGTAGCGGTGTCGAAAACGTTCTGTGCCGTTATCGTCGAAGGAGTTGTACTGCGAAATCTGGTCGATATTCTGCGACACATCAGTGTAGCTGTAGTTCAAAAACATGTCGCTCTTGTGAACCAAACCATTCAGGTTCCACAGTTCACTTTTAACGAATGGCATGACCTTGGTCGCAGACAGATGCGCTTCCACGCCGCCGTTAAACAAAAAGCGGTCCAGATCCTGTTGCTGCAGGCCTTCGTTCCAAAAGGCCGCTTCGCCCATCGCGTATGGCCGAAAGTTCACCGGACCCAGCATAAACGGGGCGTCGATTTGATGACGCGTCATCGCCACCAAGCCGCTGCTGTCCTGAAAATACGGACTGGCTCCGACCGCATATGGATCAGCCGTGAGGTCGCCTGGCGGAGCGCCCGGTTCTAGGTCGGCATAGCCAGCACTAGAATGAGAACTCCAATAGGCCAGCCCACCGAACAATGGCTGCGAGAAACCGAACAGATCCGCCTTCGGCAACCAGTCGGTCGATGATTCGAATTCGTTGAGTTCGGTGTTGGCAAAGATCCGACCACTCCATTCTTCAGCGTCTTGACGTACGCCGAGGATTGTTTCGATATCTTTTTCAATGTCGTAATCTAATTCGTGAAACGATTCACGATAGTTGCGATCGCTGAGCAACCCGATTTCGCCGAAGATGCTGGTGCGACCGGGCAGTTCTTGTCGATGACGCCAGATCAATTGGCCTCGATGATTATCTTCCGGCGCAACCGCTTTGCGATCGAAGCCAAGGTTGTCGGCGCCATCATCGTATTGATAGATGATCGAAGTGTTTCCGATCATGCGGCCGTTGTCGTTGCGAACGTCGTATTCTCCTTCGACACCAATCGCCGGGCCGCGTTCAGACAGATAATCCGCCAGCAGATCCCATTGCATGCCACGTTGTTTGGGTTGCCCCAGAACCTTGGTCAAATCCCAAACGGTCTTCACCTGAAGGCCAAAGATACGATCATGTTGCACCACCGCGCGACGGATGGGAATGTTCGGATCTTCGGCCGGTGCCACCAGTCGCGGCAAGCTTAGTACGGGCACGTCGCCGAGCAAGAACTGCGGATTTTCTGCTGTGATCCACATCGGTGGACCGCTTCTGGGTAAGCCGGTGTTGGGGTCGAGCTGCGTGAAGGGCGACGCCGGGCCCGGCGCGACAGAAATACTGTTGCTCTGAATGCGGTAGCCTGGTTTTCCGTACGGACTGGTGGTTGTCCACGCATTCTTGGCTTGGAAACGGTTTTCTGACAGCTGCCGCAACTTTTCGGCTCGCACGCGAACCTGCCCGCCGTTGGCTTCCAGTTTGACTCGCAAATCCGCATTCAGCAGCAAGGCACGGTCGCTGCTGACGTCGACGAAAGCATGACTGGCCGTGATAGTGTTCAGTCCCTGACGCACCAGGATGTTGCCTTCCAGATAGATCTGAAATTCCGCGCCTTCGGGTTGCGTAATCACGCGGTCGGTTTCGAGTCCTTCCTTACTCCACACCACCACGCGATCAGCCGACAGGTCAAGCACGCCCGGCTGTACCAAGCCGCCGCCGATGTCGGTCATCATGCCTTCGACCACCACATTCACGCCGCCGGTGATGATGTACACACGTTCCACCGGTGTGGTGTCTCGAGAAGGTCCCGCTTCGAATCGCAGCGGAGTGCTACTGCGAGGACGAATCTGAATTCGACGACCAGCCGCAGGTGCGTTCGGAGCCGGCTGAACTTGGGGAGGGATGAACAAGTCTGGTTGCGACTGATAACCAACCTGCGAAACGGCCGCTGAACGAGACGGATCGAAGTGACTGATCGCCTTCCTCATCAGGTGTGTTGGATTGGGAACGGTATTCGATTCGTAGGCCGTGCGAATGTCTGGTGCTGTCAACGATCGCAACGTGGTGCTGTGAGCTCCCGCAGATAACTGCTGCGTTGGACTTTTGAGCCGAACGCGTCCTTCGGCGTAGACCTTCACTTCGTGAACGCCTTGCTGCAGCGTATCCACCAACACCAGACTTTCGGCTCGCAGCTCCACATCACCCTGCCACAATGCCGCCAGTCCTGCCGCATCTTTGCCGCCGCGTAGTGCTGTAATCGTGGTGTCGCCATCTTGCCAAACGTCGCGAGACGTCGCCAACACTTCGATGGGTTCGCGGGAGTTGCTGCTGATCGACTGACGTTCACTGGCCGACGCTGGGCTGTTGTTCGACTGCGCGCACGCCTGTGACGTTGTGTATGGGAACACAACTGTCAGAGCAGCGAATGCAATGGCAGCGCGAAACGCAGAATGCATAACGAGACAGACTGAACAGCGCAGAATCATTCCGCGCGGGAGAGAATTGAGAGAGGAGGATTGGCGTCGTGCAGCAGCACGCTGCTGACATTGAGAGGCGAAGTTGAAGTACGCTTCCGAACAGATTCCGTTCTGTTCAGAATTTTTCCAGCCGAAGTGTACGCCGGAACCGAAAAATGGGTCAATACCACGCGATCACTGAACGTTTGACGTAACTTGTTTCTAACAATGCGATTATGGAATGAAACGCGGAATACGCCTGAGCAATAACGCATTGCGATCAAATTGAGACGCACGAATCTCACGCCGAATCCGCCACCCTCGCCAGCACGCAGCTTCGTTTGACCCGACTCAAAGAGGAGGCCTCCTGCATTCGCTAGCACGCAGCCTCGTTTGACCCGACTCAAAGAGGAGGCCTCCTGCATTTTGTGCAGGAGGCCCAAAATGCAGCAAGCACAAAGATAGCGCGGGAGCCTGACGCCTTCTCTGCGAGTCGGGTTCAACAATCGTGGCAGATTTTGCCGATGTGGCACTGCCCGCAGGGTTCCCCCAAACTATTAATTCGTCACGATCCGACTTTTTTACTCAACCCTTGCAGGCGGACCAACCGATACGATCGATAACGCAGCTTTCGTTGCCGAATCAATCAAACTACTGAGGGCCGTCTTAGTGCGGTTCACGGAGAACATTGTAATGCCCCGCATTGCCCTATCGATCGTCAGCCTGTTTCTCGTCACCAGCTCTGCTCTGATTGCGGCGAACGACAATCCCTTTTCCCGTTGGGAAACGGTGAAGCAAAACACAGAAGCGGCCGTGGAACAGGCACAGGCTCCCGCAGCCAAACAACAGGCTTCGGTCACCAAGCAAGGCCCGGCCACCAAAGCCGGAGCGGTCGCCTACTTTTCTCCAACGGAACCAGCTCCAGCAGCAAAAGCGGCTGCAGGTCTGCCAACCGTGACGCCTCCAAAAGCACCAGCCACTGCCTCGACCGATATCACGCGAGAGCGACTGCGTGCCGGCAACAGCGCGGCTGCTAAGGCGAATGTAAGGACAGCAAATTTTGCGGGCACAAATCCGACAGGTTCGATTCAGAAAGTTAGCAATGACTTTTTGAGCGACTTTGGTGTGGAAACGGGCAATGGCATTGAAGCAAATCCGTTCGAAGAATTCTTGGGCACATCGGTCGCGGCTGAATCCGATCAGTCAGATGTCAGCGCGGAAGCAGCGCCGGAATTCGACATGGAAGAACCGGTTGAAGCGGATGTGTCTGTCTTCGGCGACTCAAGTATGCCGACCCCGTACGATTTCACCACAGATGGTTTCCACAATAATTCTGAAGCGGAAATGACACCTGTCACAGTCTCCCGAGTGGCTGTGCCGGCCAGCCACAGTGGGCCTCAGACACCAAGCGTGACTCTGCAATGGGTTCTGCACGGTGAATTTACATTAGGACAAGAATGCCGTTGCGATCTTGTCGTGGAAAACACCGGACGCACGTTGGTTCGCAACGTTGAAGCGGAAGCTGTGTTGCCAGAAGGCATGCAGGTGCTGAAAGCCGATCCGGCTCCATCAGCAGTGACCGACGGCGCCACTTGGACGTTCGGAGAACTTGGGGCTGGCGAAAAACGAACCATTCAACTGGTTGTGATCCCTCAGCAACAAGGCGACACCAGCGTCAGTGCTTTCGTCCGCATGACCGGAGCCAGCACGGCCTCATTCTCAGTGACTCAACCGCAACTGGCCGTCGAAGTCGATGGCCCGGCCAACGTTGAAGTCGGACAGCAAGTCAATTACACAATTGCCGTGCAAAACCCAGGCAGCGGTGTCGCTCGAAACGTCGTCATTCAAGCCGCCATTCCTGAAGGACTCGAACATCGCCAAGGCGGCATGCTGTCGATCGAAATCGGTACCTTGAATCCCGGCGAACAACGCCGAGCTCGACTGAGCGTGACAGGCACCAAGGGCGGGCAGCATTCGCTTTCTGTGCGAGTTGTCGGGGACGGCGGATTAAAGAAAGAAGTGACGGAAGCGGTTGTTGTGGCTGAACCAAAACTGAACATCGGTGTTCGCGGTGCGGATGTGGTGCAGTCTGGTCAGTTGGCGAACTTCGAACTCATCGTCGTGAACGAAGGTCGCGTGGATTCTAGTAATGTGCGAGCCAAATATAAGGTGCCCACCGGGTTTGAATTCGTGAAAGCGGACCTAGGCGGCAAGTACAACGCTACAGAAAACACGATCGACTGGTTTGTTGGCACACTGGAACCAAGTCAGGTTCGACAGTTTCAGGTTTCGTTGCGACCAACGATCACCGGAGCCGCTCGACACCAAGTCGGTGTGATTTCTGAACACGGCAAAATGACAGTCGCCGAACACGACATGGTGGTGCAGGGAAATGCTGAGCTAACGCTGCAACTGGCGTCTGACCGTAACCAAGCCGCTGCGGGAGATTCGGTATTGTACGAAGTGAAAGTCAACAACGTCGGCCAGAGTGCCGCTCAGAACGTCGGCGTGTCGTTCGAACTACCGCCCGGACTAGAAATGACCAAGATCACTGCACCGTCGGAATATATCGCTGACAACGGCGTGGTTATCTTTCGCTCAATTCCAGAACTGCAAGCCGGCAAGTCAGTCACCATCACCGTGCAGGCTCGATGCGAACGAGCTGGTCGTCATCGTGTGCGTGTGAGAGTCGCCAGTGAATCGATTCAGGAAGCGTTGATCGAAGAGTCAACCGTCGCTGGCCAATAACGGCTGTTCTGGCTTCGCCCGTGGCCGAAATGTAGCACGGTGGTCTCCACCGTGATTTCT
>JBDNHJ010000249.1:0-12727 GCA_041688835.1 Fuerstiella sp. | reverse complement strand
GCCCCAACATCGCCGTCACCCTGCAAGGCGATGAACAATTCCAGCGACTGATGTCCGATTTCCAACACGCTCTTGAGCACCGCTCGCTCGACCGTGTCAAACGAATCGCCCTGCGCGGCGGCGGACTGAACGTTGGTCTTCAGTTGCTCCAGCAGCCCATCCAACTGAGCCACGATTTGTTCAGGCTTGCATTGCGATTCAGATTCGGTGACAGTCATGGAGAGCGGCTTCCTTGCCTTGGTGATTCGGACGGTTGAAGAACCCGAATTATGGCAGGTAGGCCGCTTTTTGTTTACCCAAACTGTATAAATCGCCAATGTCGACCGGCGGATCGCCGGTACACCCATCATGGAGTTCCCACCTTCCCGGAGTGTCTTCGTACTCACTTCGGTTGAAGAAAGTGGTCTTGCAACCACTTTTCTACGGCCCCGGCCGAAGCGTAATCGATTGCTCAGACGTTCTATATCTTGGTGAAGAAGGGGGTGCAACGCTGCAGGGAGAACTGATCACGGTTCCATCATATATCAAAAACACCCGGTTGCGTTGGGTTTCCAGTCGCAATGGTTCCACAAGTCGTGAGTTTCTCGCCTATGCACTGATCGACGGCAATGGAGCACGACGGGAGAAGTGGTCTCAGGATTTGGGAGCCGGGCCGATTTCTCAGTACATCCGCCCGCTGAAATGCAAAGCTCATCAGCCCATGGTGCATCAGCATGATCTGTTGCTGTTGCCGACTCCGATTGGTTGGGCACCAAACCTGCAGTTAGATATTAAAGGGCAGAACAGCTACGAGGAATGGTGTTTGGACGATTGGTTTCCTGCTCAGGCAGATGCCTGCTGGGTGATCCGTGAGACCGCTGATTCAAAGCCACTTCAGGAATCGTTTGTGCTGATGCCAGCGAGTGAGGCGTCGGACCTTCCTGTGTTCTTTATCTGTATGTTCGCAGAAACAGAGCCAAACGCCTGGTCCAAGAACTGGCAGTACTCCACAACGTTTCTCCTGATCAAGTGTTGGAATCCACTGAGACAATGGATACGTTAAACAAGCTCTACAACACCCTACGCGATTTTCCGCTTTCAAAATGATAGACGGCGCTGACGTCAGCGCGGGGCGACCACTTGATTCGCTCCCCTGCGGACGGTTCGCCTGTCGGCGAAAGTGCGTGCGCCTGCGAAGGCGATTGAATGGTCGGGTGCAAGTCCCGGTCCCGGTTGGACAATATAAAGGTGCCATTCGTGTCAGCGAACCGTTTATTGACACATCTCAGGGGTCAATAATTTGAGAATAGGTTGTTCCAGACGTTTTCGACAGAAACATTTGAGAACACAATTTTTCTGTCGGAAAATCTTTCTGTCGAGCAATTATTTCCATGGGTCGTGAACGGTGACACAGAATCGTAGTCGTCGTTAACCCGCTGGTGGCCATAGCACCCACCAGGCCAACGCAATCGGCCCTGCAAACAGTGGGCTGTCCAATAGGTCCAGCAAACCCCCGAAGCCCGGCATCAGGACGGCTGAATCTTTTTTTTCCGCATCGCGTTTGATCAGCGATTCGCACAAGTCGCCAATCAAGCCGACGACTCCCATTGTGGCACTATACGCCAGCACGCAAACCAGATCCGATGCGATCGGGCTGGCCGAAAACAACCGACCGCCGAACGTCAGCCACAGCCAACCCCCCAAGCAACTTCCGACGAGCGCCCCGAATCCCCCCATCCATGTTTTACCGGGGCTTAGCCGAGGCACCATTTTTCGTTTGCCCCACAATCGTCCAAACGTATAAGCCATGATGTCGCCACTTTTTGCGGCGATAATCACCGATCCAATCGCGAAGTACCCGATGGCTGGATTCGGAAACCAGCGAAATTGAGCCATCACGGCCAGCAACCCACCTGTGTACATCACTGCTAGTATATTCGCACCCAGCGATTCCATCGCCTTCCCCGGCTTGCGATAGCGAGCGGCTTCGAACAGCATCAGTAATAAAAAACTCATCGTCAATGCCGCCGCAACGATTCCCAATGACAGCAGCAAGCCGTTTCTGCCAGTTGGAGCCTCAGGAATCTGCACGTGGTACCACGCCGCCATAATCACCATGGCATTGCACACGGCGGTGACTTCGAACGATGGCCGCATCGCCCGCGTTGTCAACAGATGCACCATTTCAAACGCACCGCGGATCGCCAGCAGCAGACAGAACACCAGTAACACCGGAGCACCGTCTCCCAATCCGGAATCCCAGTAAAACAATCCCAACAAGGCGGGCACAAGGATCGCTGAAATTGTCAGACGCCAACCAAGCATACAGAATTCCTTATTCGCTCACATTTTCGCTGAGGACTTATCGGTCGACACGTTCAGTCCGCCAAAGCGACGGTCACGAGTGGCATAGTCTTTCAAGGCCTGATGCAGCTGTGGCTCACGAAAGTCTGGCCAGAAGTCGTCGGTGATCCAGAGTTCTGAATAACTAATCTGCCACAGCAAATAATTGCTAATGCGAAACTCACTGGCCGTGCGAATCAACAAATCCGGATCGGGCATGCCGCTGGTCATTAAGTGCGCGGCCACGGTTTCTTCGGTAATGGCTTCCGGAGACAATTCGCCTTGCTGCACTTGCTTGGCAATCTTTTGCACGGCTTCGGTGATCTCCATCCTAGCCCCGTAATTGACGGCCAGACACAGCATCATGCCGGTGTTGTTGGCGGATACTGCTTCCGTAATGGCGATCTCTTTCTGAATCGCCGGATCCAGTTCTTCCAGTTTTCCGATGACGCGAAACCGCAGTCCCTGCTCCTGAATCAGCTTGCGTTCTTCGATCAGATAATGCCGCAGCAGCTTCATTAACAGCTTGAGTTCCAGCTTGGGGCGTTTCCAGTTTTCGCTTGAAAAACAATACAACGTCAGCTGATCTAACCCCAAACGTGAACACTCTTCAACGATCGCGCGCACAGAATGCACGCCGTTGCGGTGTCCTTCGATTCGCGGAAACCCGCGCTGCTGTGCCCAGCGCCCGTTGCCGTCCATGATGATGGCAATGTGCCGCGCGAGTCTCTCGCGACAAAGCCCGAGGGCGTCGATTTCGGCATCGGTATACGCGGGTTCACTTGACAAGAAAGTCGCCTGAATTTTGTGTGGCTACAAACGGTGGCCGGAAGGATAGCGAATTCCGAAACAATCGACCACCGCCATGGACAGACGGCGCGACGGCAACTCGGAACTACTCCAATACCGAATTTCATGCTGCTATTCGTGTTGATTCGTGTCCATTTGTGGCTCGATACTCGAAGATTCCCAGTGAATCTGTTTGTACGTAGAACACGATTGAGTTAGCGAAGTTTTAGCAGCCCAGCATTGGCCATAGCGGTTTCCAGGCGATCAATGTTGCCAGTCAGTCGATCCACAAACGATTGTTCGTCGTCAGACTTGTCGCAAACGTCGATTGCAACGGCGGGTACTGCTGACTGCACGAACAATTTCCTGATCTCCGCTGGAGCATTTTCTCGAAAAACCAGCAATCGTGGTTCGAGCGTCTCAATCGCCGATGAAAAATCAACTGCTGGATCATCGGCGGCTGACTCCAGCAAGTGAAATTCCCACTTCAACGCCGACACCAAATAAGCAACGTCGCTACTGTCTGCCAGCAGCTGACCGGCATTCAGCTTCAGTGCTTTCAGCCGTACGTCAATCTGCAGAAGTTGCTGTCGCAGTGCAGTCGCTCGTACGGCAATTTGATCGCGGCGATCAGGCACGATTTTTACAATTTCCAGTTCGACACGATTCAATTGTGCAATTGCCAACTGGGGATCAAGCCAAGTCGCAGCAGCGATGGCAGCCTCCGACTGCGACCCTTGCGGCCCATGTTGATGAGTGACCTTGCCATCGATGCTTAATAATTGATCCGCGTATCCGGCAAGTCCAACTGTCGCCGTGGTCGTATCAATTGTGCGTGATCGTGGTAGGCTTAGGTTTTGCGTCCAAGGTTCGTAACCAGCACCATTCAACAGAATCAAATCCGCAGACTGCAGTCGCTGAATATCGTCGCCCGACGGCACCCAGTCCTGCGGCGACACAGCGGATTGGCTTAGCCATTCCACCACCACGGCATCGCCACCGATTTCCGTGACCATCACGTACAGTGGAAAACTGGTAACAACGATAACAGGCATCTTCTGTTCGACAACGGACGGTGCTGCTATCTGTTCGGTCGAACAGCCGCTGCAAAAAACAGAGCATGCCAGCAACATCGTAAACACGCATTCATTTTTGATTTCCGCGATCACAGCGAATTCACCTGATGACGTAGTGGGCGGCCTGTTAGTCCAAGCAGTAAATTGTCGGCGGCGATATCTGCCATGGCGTTGCGACTGGCGACTGTGCCGCTGGCGATGTGCGGCAGAATGACGCAGTTGGCAAGTTCACGCAGCGGACTGTCTGAAGCCAGCGGTTCGGGGTCTGTAACATCCAACCCTGCCGCAAAAATTTGACCGGTGGTCAACGCGGTGTGCAGCGCCGCTTCATCCACAACCCCACCGCGTGCCGTGTTGATAAACACCGCGTTGGTTTTCATGACAGCAAATTCGGCGGCACCGAACATGCGCGTGGTTTCCGGGTTTAAGTCGGTATGCACGGACACAAAATCGCTGTCCGCCAACAACTGTTCAAGGCTGACACGACTTGCCCCAAGTTCGTTGTTCACGTCCGGTTTGTCTGTTCGCGACGTGTAGACCACATTCATGCCCCAACCGAAGTGCAGCCGCTTCGCAGTCGCGTGGCCGATTCTGCCCATGCCCACAATCCCGATTGTCTTTCCGACCAAGTCTTGCCCTATAAACCCCAGCGGTTCCCATGTCAGCCACTGGTGCTGACTCACGTTTTCAATTCCTTCACGCACGCAACGTGCCGCCGCCAGTAACAACGCGACAGCCGTGTCGGCGGTGGAATCCGTCAGCACGCCTGGCGTGTTGCCAACTGCGATGCCTCGGCGAGTCGCTTCTGCGACGTCGACGTTATTGTAACCGACCGCAAAATTGCTGATCACTTTTAGCTGAGGCCCGACAGCATCGAAGAACGCGGCGTCGATCCGATCGCTCAATAGCGATAGCACACCATGGCAGCCGGTCGATTTTTCGATCAGCACCGCAGGGCTGGGCGGCAGTCGATCGGGCCAGACGACGCAATCCGTTGACTCACGAATTCGATCCAGACCAGCAGCAGGAATGTTTCTCGCAACAAAAACTTTCGCAGACATACAACTTCACTTCCTAACATAGGCATGAACAAAGCCCTGTGTCCATCATAAGAAACTACGGCCGATGCACCCATGCCAAAGCACCTTGTCCAGCGACGCGACCGCTGGCAAAACATGCTGTCAACAGGTAGCCGCCTGTGGGGGCTTCCCAGTCTAGCATTTCACCGGCACAGAACAGGCCCGGAATAGATTCCACCATCAACTGCGCGTTGAGTGCTTCGAAACGGACTCCGCCAGCCGTGCTGATTGCTTCCGCAACAGGCCTCGCGGCAGTCAACGGAATCGGCAGAGCCTTAATGGCCTGCGCCAGCTTGGCCGGATCATCCATCGCATCGGCAGCGAATTCCCGCAACAATGCGGCTTCGACTCCCTTCAGTCGTACCTTGCTCCGCAGATGACTGGAAATCGTGCGTGATCCGCGTGGAATAGACAATCGCTTCGTCAATTGCTCGACGGTTCGATCCGGAGTCAAATCAAGCGTCACGGTCGCGGCACCATGTTCGTGGATTTCGTCACGAATCAGTGCCGACGCCGCGTAGATTAAACTGCCTTCGATTCCATTCTGCGTGATCAGGCAGGCCCCTTTCTTTTCGAATGTTTGGCCGCTCGAAGTTTTTACGTTCAGCACCACTGACTTCAGTGGCTCGCCCGCGTTGCGTGTGCGAAAGTGTTCGCTCCAGCTGACATCGAAGCCACAATTCGACGGCTGCAACGCAGCAACATCGCAACCCGCCTGCTGCAAGATCGGCACCCAAGTTCCGTCCGATCCCAGTTTCGGCCAGCTCGCGCCACCGACGGTCAGCACCACTGCATCTGGTTGCAGATTTCGTTCTCCGTTGGGCGTGGCGAAAATCAGGGCACCGTTGTGATCCCAGCCGTTCCAGCGATGTTGCGTGTGGAAGGCGACGCCGGATTCGCGGAGTCGTTGCAGCCACTTTTGCAGGACCGGAAACGCTTTCAGGTCTTTCGGAAAGACACGCTGAGAAGGTCCGACGAAGGTCTCAATTCCCAACCCCAAACACCATGCTCGAATCTGATCAGGACCGAATCCTTGCAGGAATGCGCCGATCTGTTGAGCTCGAGGTCCATAGCGACTTACGAACTGATCGAGCGGTTCGGCGTGCGTGAGGTTCAGTCCGCCTTTGCCGGCGATGAGGAACTTGCGGCCCACAGAAGCTTTGACTTCGTACAGATCAACCTGCACGCCCTGACCGACCAGCACTTCGGCCGCCATGAGACCAGCTGGTCCACCGCCAATAATTGCCACTGTTTTCATGGTGTCGTCAGGTTTCGTCGCAAGAGCACTCGAATGTAGAAAACGCTGGCAGCGAACATAGCCACTGACTGCATCGATACTACTCGTCGCCACGTATTTTCGCAGGAAAAGACAAGCTGCGAAATTCCCGCGCCTCAAATGTAACAAGCCCCTGAAGAGATCAGGGGCTTGTTACAGAATGAAGTTGTTTGGTGGACGTCGATCGTCGGCCATCTAGTCGCCCGTGGATCGCCATTCCATTTGACTCGGGTCAGCCACTTTGCGATAGCCGAGACTCATCATGACTTCCAGCACTTCGCTCCACGTTGGAAACGGTCGGCCGCTTTTGCGTTTGTAGTCATCCATGGCTCGCATGAATTCGACTTCCGCACCTGAGTAATCGCGTTCGCAGGTTGTCGGGTCGATCTGTCGACGACGTTCCTGTTTTTCGCGACGGTCACTCACCTGAGGAGCGTCTGGGGTAAAATCGTCGTCGAGCAGTCTTTCCTGCCGAGCAGCCTTGGGTTTCGTGATTGGTGTGCGACGACTGCGGCGGCGCCGATCCGTCACAACCAAATCGGTTTCAACTTCCATCATGTCTTGGATACTCTCTCGCGTCGGAGGAAAACGGAGCTGAGACGTGGTGAGCGGGCCGGGCTGGCAGCTCCAACGAATCAGAAAGAAGGATGCATGCGACAACATCCCTCGACAACTTTAAGAGTCTTCCACAAAAAATGCCGAGAAGGGAAAATATCCCGGTTGAAGAGAGCTGATAACAAAAGGAAACATGAACGACTGAGTGAAATATCCGGTTGTGGCGATTGTTCAGACCAAAAACCGCCGCAGGATTCGCGTTCAAGTGCCGGCTTGGACTACTTGTGGTATCCCAGCGATGCCATGACGTCGAACAATTCGTCGAATGTGATAAAGCGTCGACGATTCGAAATCTTGTACGCATCGACGGCTTCCGCAAATTCGACGACTTCTGGACGGCCAGAACGGTTGCCATCTTTGAATTGCCGACGCTCGAATGTCGCGGATTCCGGATTGGCGGGCGTACGCCGATCAATGAAGTCCGGGCTTTGTTGTTCTGTGGCTGTCTGCTGTTCCATGAAATCTGCCTTGCTGATCGAGATCGAGATCGAAATAGAATCGGTGAGTTTGGTATCCCGATCTTCCCTGAGTCTTGGTCGCCTTTCTGCGGGTCGTCGATTTCCTTTGCCACACGGGAATTCTTTTCCTTGGGTTCTGTGCCGATCAGCGGAACATTGCCGACTGTATGGATTACGCAGGGCAACGCCGCTTGGTGGATCGCCCTTGGTGTCAGTGCGCGGTAACATTTGAGCTTCTGGATTTCCCCCAATTTCGGTACTGAGCCTCCATGTTGAAGACGATTTGTGTGTTAGGCGGCGGAGCGATGGGCACCGCCTGCGCTTCGATCTTGGCCCAAGATCCGCAGCACGACGTTCGTTTGTGGGTCCGAAACCCAACATTCGCCAGCCATATTTCCGAAACGCGCCAGAATTCGCGATTGCTGCCGGGGGTCCAGATTCACGATCGCGTGAATGTCACGTCCGACCCTGCACTGGCGTTACAGGCCGCCGAAATCGTGCTCATTTGCGTACCAACACGAGGAATCCGCGGGGCCATTGGAGCGCTGCAGAACATCATTCCCAACAGCGCGGTGTTGGTGAGCGCCGTGAAGGGAATCGAAAACGAAACGCTGGTGCGTCCCAGCCAAATGATTCAGGAATTACTCGGCCACGATCGTGCCGTCGTGGCTTTGGGTGGCCCCTGCCACGCGGAGGAAGCGGCGTGTGGAAAACCAGCCAGTGTTGTCGCTGCCTGTGAAAACGTAGAACACGCAGAAATTGTGCAACAGGTGTTCTCCAACAGTCATTTGCGCGTGTATTCGAACTCGGATATTCTGGGAGTCGAACTGGGCGGAGCTCTGAAGAATGTGATCGCGATCGCCGCAGGAATCAGCGATGGATTAGAATTTGGAGACAACGCCAAATCGGCTCTGATCACTCGCGGACTGGCAGAAATGGTCCGATTCGGAGAAGCCATGGGGGCCTGTCCAGAAACGTTTAACGGCCTAGCTGGCATCGGCGACTTGATTGCCACTTGCGGCAGTCGTCATAGCCGAAATCGCCATGTTGGTGAGTTACTTGGCCAAGGGCGGACTCTGACTGAAATTCAGAATTCCATGCAGTCCGTAGCGGAGGGCGTCTTCACTGCCCGTAGCGTTTTCAGCATTGCAGAACAGAAGCAGATTGACATGCCGATCGCCGATCAAGTGTACCGCGTGCTGTTTGAACAGAAATCGCCGCGCCAAGCAACGCTGGAACTCATGCAACGCCCGCTGAAGGAAGAATAGCAAGGTTGGTGAAACATTGAGGGTTGAGTGCCTCGGTGTTTGTTCCCAGTGAGTGCTTCGTTTATTGCTCCGCGATGGTACGAAATTCAACGAACACGAATCTTGCCAAATTGCGATTCGTCGCGTGTCACAAGCACCACCTACGGACTTTATTGCGGCAAGTCTTCATCGGCTCGCCTCGCGCGCCCGTACAACCGGCAAAGTTTCACTCATCCGCAAACGCCGAATGATTCACACAAATGATTCGACTGGCGCATGTGGCTCGTGATTGTCGTTGCGGTCGCCAAACACGGAAGTCTCCGCAATATCACCACAACCGAATCTCGATGACTGCTTTCGAAGAGTTTGTTTTACTTCGAGTTCAGGTCATCGCCATGTTGGAAACACCAACACAACATCAGCAACAACTGTGGGTCGTTCAGCGACTGCAACGCATTTGCGCGACCTTTCGCAGTCAGGCAAAAGCAGAACCTTGCTTGGAACAGTACGAACACCAAGTCCGTTTGATGATGGACGAAGAAGTCTCTGCTGCCGCTTCTGCTTGGATTGAGCTGATCGTGGGTAGCCTGCGTAGCGGGAAAACGTTCCAAGCGATGGACTATATCAGATAGTCTACGCTGGACGGGCGCATGCTTCAAAAGCTTGAGTGCCGTTTGCTCCAACAGCTGTCATGCGGCTTGACGGTGCGGGCGACGCGAATTTGACGACTGCAGCATTTCACAAATAGCGGAGAAGCACCAGCATGAATTCCAGTCAGGCGATCAAACTGAATATCGACATGGCGCAGATGTGCTGCAACATGTACTTGGACGACCTGACCGACGCAGATCTGATGCTGCGGCCAACGAAAGGCTGCAATCACATCAACTGGCAAATTGGCCACTTGATTGTTTCGGATCACAACATGACCAGTGTGGTTGCTCCGGGAAAAATGCCGCCGCTGCCTTCAGGTTTCGCCGACAAATACACCAAGGAAACGGCCGATTCAGACGATGCTGCGGCGTTCTGCACGAAGGCCGAATTGATGGCCGCCGCCAGCGAGCAACTCACGGGCGTCGTGACTGTGCTGGCGGAAATGTCGGACGATGATCTAGACGCAGCCACTCCGGAGCCAATCAATGCGTACGCCCCCAACGTCGGAGCGTTGTTGAGCATGTTGGGTTCGCACTGGATGATGCACAGTGGCCAATGGGTGGTCGTTCGTCGTCAACTGGGCCGACCACCATTGTTTTAGAATGAGGCAGAAGTGCGGCAGCCTTGTGTTTTCTGCCGAATTTACTGATCCATTCAAATCATCAGACTGTTTGCCTGACCGGCGCATTATCATGCGGCGGTCTTTTTCGTTTGTGAATTTCAGTGGAGCAGGGCTATGCCTGTCGTGCAGTGTCCGAACTGTGACAAGAAAATGAATCTCCGGGAACCAAAGCCCGGCAAGAGACTTCGGTGCCCGGGCTGCCAAGAACCATTCATGCCGTTTCCGGCCAAAGGCAGCGGGCAACCGAAAAAGAAACCTCGGCCTGCGCCGGTGGATGATTTCGGCGACGAAGAAGACTACGACGAACCAGCTCCACGCCGTAAATCAAAAGCGGCGGCTCCGAAAAAGCGTGGTGCGAAGTCGAAAAAGAAGGCCGCTGGCAGTGGTGGTAAATCGAAGATGCCGTTGTTGATCGGCGTTGGAGTCCTCGGCGTGGCTTTGGCAGGTGGCCTGACTTGGATGCTGATGGGAAGCAACGCTGACAGCGGCGACGCTAGCAGCACCGCACCGGCAGCAAACGGCGGTGCAGATCCGATCGCTACTGCGGCTCCGGCTGCTGCGAGCGGCGGTGGACATGACGCAGACGGCGGGCACGACAGTGGAGGCTCGACCGACATGCCAGCACCGGCGGCTGGCATGACACCATCCGCCACAAGCGTTCCCGGAAACATCAGTCTGCAATGGCTGCCACAACAAGCGGAAGCCATGGCGCATATCGATTTCGATCGGCTGCTGTCTGGCCCGGTCGGGCAACTGCTGCAGTCGCCCATGATCAGTGGCCCCCTGCAACAGTTTCGAGACCAGGCGGGCTTTGGTCCGGAAGATTTGAAATCGCTGACGGTTGGCCTGAGCGGCATCGGGGCGCTGGTCAGCAGCGGGCAACCGCCGACTCCAGACAGCCTGCCGTTGATCGGTGTGTTACGACTGAAGCGTCCTGTTGATGCGACGAAACTTCAAGGGGCGATTCCGGGCGCTCAATCGGTCACCGAAGGTTCACTGAATTTGATTCGCCTACCCGGCGAACAAGCCGCAGCAATTTGGTTTGCGGACGCTTCCACAGCGATCGTCGGTGCAGAAAGTGCCGTGCGTCAGGCAGCGACGAGCTCAACGGCACCGACGTCTTTGGATACGGCACTCATCGATGGCCAATCGGTGGTCCAAGTGTTGTTCTCGCCACAGGATCCGTCGATTTTTCAACATCCCAACTTTCAGGCACCGCCACAAGGTCCACCGGGGGCGACTGCGATCGTGAACGCGATTCGACAAAACGTGACTGCCGTGGCATTTAACTTCGACCTCACCAACGACATCGGATTTACACTGGCAACGCGTTGCCGAGATGCAGCGGGGGCTAAGTCAATGGCAGCGATCCTGACGGCAGCGAATCAGGAAAGTGCGGCTCAGGCAGACGCCCTATCCCAAAGTCCACAGGCCGCCATGATGGGGCCGATGATAGAAATCAGCCGACAGATGAGTGAATCAACACGCATCGAAGCAGTCGACACGATTTGCCGTTCGACCGGCATCGCAACAGGGGGCGGCCAGCAAGTGGTGTCCTATTTGCCTGTCATGATCGGAGCAGCGATGGCTCAAGGATTTTCTCAGGGCGCAGCCATGCAGAGCACCACATCGAAAACCAACCTGCAGCAAATCGGCATCGCAATGCATCACTTCCACGATGCCTATGGTCGCTTTCCGAACACTGCGCCGCAAAGTCCGACGGGCGAAAAATGGCTCAGCTGGCGCGTCCACCTGCTGCCGTTTCTGGACCAGCAGGCGTTGTACGAACAGTTCAACTTAGAAGAACCGTGGGACAGCCCCACAAATCGTCCGCTAGCCGAACGCATGCCGGATGTGTTCCGCAGTCCAGAGGCGACTTCACTGCTGCCGGGTCACACACTGTTTCAAATACCAGTGGGAACCGGCACAGCGTTTGAAGGAACGAAGGGATTTTCGCTTCGCGACTTCACGGACGGATCGTCCAACACAGTCTTGCTGGTCGAAGCCGCTCCGGATCGCGCGGTCTACTGGACGCAGCCTGAGGATTTTCAGTTCGATTCTGCCAGCCCGATGGACGGATTGGGCGGCGTTGAACCGGATGGATTTCAGGCGGTGTTTGCGGATGGCTCCGTGAGACTGATTCAGAGCTCGGTTGACTCAGAAACAGTCAAGGGAATCTTTACTCGCAATGGCGGCGAAGTCGTCAACGAATTTTAACGGAGCCCCTGTCCGCTGCGGTGCCCCAAACACATGGTGAGTTCGCTCAATCGAACGGTTGGGCTCAGCATGGGACATCGATTTGATGACTGAAGAATTTAAGCTAGCGGTGGCAGTCGCGGAGCGAAAACATGACGTGACAACCGATGTTGTAACAAATGGTTGGTTGTTTCACGTTACGTGTTCTCGAGACGGAGTAAATTGTAGGACGCGTAGAAAGTGCTGACTTTCGATCCGGATCGGGATTCCCTGCATATTGTGGAGGTTTATTCCATGGATGGTCCGGTTCGGCTTGGAAAACGGGTTCTGGCGGTGGAGTTTCGGAATGATCGAGAGGCTCAGGATCGCGTGCCGCTGGCCTATCGACGGCTT
>JBDNHJ010000248.1:0-39776 GCA_041688835.1 Fuerstiella sp. | reverse complement strand
CCTTGGCGAATGCAGGAATTTCGCGATCTGTTTCCTGGCCGCACGGAAATGCTGGCCTACTGCGAAGAAAAAGGGATTCCTGTCAAAGCGACGTCTAAGAAACCGTATTCTAGCGATGAAAACTGTCTGCACATCAGCTACGAAGCGGGTGACTTGGAAGACGTCGAAGTCGACGGCGAAACCGTCATCGATTTCGGCATGACAGTGTCGGCTCAGGAAGCCCCGGACGCCGAAGAATTCGTGACGATCGGTTTCGAATCAGGTGTGCCGGTGTCGATCAACGGCGAAACGAAATCCGCCGCACAGATGGTGGAAGGCTTAAACACCATCGGCGGTCGAAACGGCTGTGGTCGCATCGACATCGTGGAAAATCGATTCGTGGGGATGAAAAGCCGGGGCGTTTACGAAGCTCCGGGAATGACACTGTTGTATGCCGCTCATCAGGCCATGGAACAGCTGACATTGGATCGAGACCTGACTCATTTCCGCGATCGTTTAAGCCCTGAAGTAGCGGAAATGGTTTACTACGGCCACTGGTACTGTGCGAAGATGGACGCCCTGCTGGCGTTTATCCGCGAAACACAGAAGCCGGTTTCTGGAGAAGTGAAGCTGTCGTTGTACAAGGGCAATATTCGCGTCTGCACTCGGAAATCTGCGAACAGCCTGTACAACGCAGAAATCGCCAGCATGGAAAAAGGGGGCGACTACAACCAAGACGATGCCGGCGGATTCCTGCGAATTATGGGGTTGCCGTACCGAGTTCAAGGGTCTGTGCGGCCGCGCGAATATTAGACAACGGAGGAGAATTTCGCTGTCGCCGCCCCGGATCGATGGGAAAATGGCTTCTCCAGACTCTCAAACCCTGCAAAGCCGTTTGGTGCCGCCTAGAATCCTGAAGTCCATTTTGTTTGGAACCAAGTTCGCGGTTCATGAGAGACCTCTATGACTGATTCGCCCGCATCCTCAGAAAATCTTCGTTCTGCCGCACTAGGGGTCGATCGGCCAGAAGAACTGCCTCCGGTTGAGCCTCCGTCGGCGGGGTATATCGTCCAATTGTTCCTCATTCCCGCGATGATCGTGTTGGCGGTTGTGGCCGTGTGGGCGCTTTTTGGTCAGCTGGCGGATTCGGAAACCGACTGGAAGCAATTGACGGTCGAACTTGGAAGCAGCAACGAACATCGTCGCTGGCGAGCGGCCCTCGGCTTGGCTCAGGTGTTGCGAAACCAGCAGATCGTTCCGGATGAAAACGGCACGCCCTTGGCGCAGCAGCCTGAAGTCGCCACTGCTCTTTCCGATTTGCTACAACAATCGCTGGCGTCCAATTCAACACTCGAAGACGACATCAAGCACCAAGAATTTCTGGCGCGGACATTGGGTTCCTTAGATGTCGACGAAGTGGTCCTGCCGGTGCTCGCAGATTCCATGGCGCCGGGCAGAAGCATGGACGTCCGCAAAAGCAGTCTGATGTCTTTGGCGATGATTGCCAGTCGGCATTTTACCAAGCAGGCCGAAGCACTGGACACAACAGTCAAGAAGACACTTGCGGACGGTGTCGCAATTTACATGTTGCAGCAGCCACTGGCGGAACCCGCGATCGGCAACGAAGCGGTGTGGCAACAAGTGAAACTGGCGGCTCAGGATGAAGATCCGTCCGTGCGACATTTGGCCGCGTTTGTCACCGGCTTGATCAACGGCGACGAAGCGATGAAAGTTCTCCGAGTCATGCTGCTGGATGGAGACTCGATGGCGCGCGCGAATGCAGCTGTTGGGTTCGCGCGCAGTGGCCGCACCGACGGTGTGGCCGTACTGACACAGGTGCTGAAAGACGGCAACACCGAAATGCCTCAGGAGGAATTCAATAAGCTGTCCCCAGAAGCTCAAAAACAGACACTCGGATTTCGCCAGTTCGAACAACCGAAACTGCTGGGTACCTGCCTACACGCAGTGGACATGCTGTGGAAGGACAAGCTGACGGACGAGCAGCGTGATGCTCTGCGTCCGATTCTGGAAAAACTCGGCAAAGACAGCACAGCGGCCGATATTCGCATGCTGGCCAACAACGTACTGCAAGCGAAGTAGTCGGTTGCGATGTATTCGCGGCAGTCTTCTGCCCATTGCTGTCAAATAGACAACGGGGTTCAGCGAACTCCTGAGATGCCGTAGACTATCTAGGATCGTCTATTCTCCACATCTTCAGCCGGTTCAGCGTCTATGAAACAGCGACATCTTGTCTTTGGTGTGATGTTTTGGTTAGCAGCGGTTGCGACTGGTGGCTTTGTGTTGCGAGCGGAACTCGAGTCACAGTCCAGCAGTCTGACAGCGTTGTCGACGGATCTGCAACGCTGGGTGATCGGACGAAAACAAAATTTACAGTCCGTCGGTAAACACGGATTCCAGATCGCTCTGCACGATCCCATTTTTCTGAGCCTAGATGACGGCACCTTCAAACAGGTGGGGGTCGTCAGCAACGTGGATGGAACGGACGACCGCGATCCGGTGTTTTCTAAAACCGCCGAGGTTTTAATTTACTCCGACGCGATCGAGACGTTTCCTGATGGTTTCGAATTGGAACATCACACGACCCCGATGTCGCTTGACTGGGTGGTGAAGACAGTCATTCCGGCCCACCGCCAGCAAGAAATCGCGGCCCTGATTTCCAATGAGTGGCAATCGCAACGCGAAGAGGTGATGGACAGGCTGAAGCCTGTGATGCGAGAAGGACTGCAGACGGCATTGAATACCGTTGAGGCAGAACTGCCCAAAGTCATTCGCAGCCATCGCACAGACTTTCAGGCCTTGGGCGATCGGTATCAGGCAGAAATTCTGAAGTCAGAAATCATGCCGCTGGTACGACAGGAAATTCTGCCCATTGTGGAAGAAGAAGCTGTGCCGGTGGCGACCGATGTCGGTAAAGCTTTGTGGAAACGTGTTTCGCTGTGGTCATTCACGTGGCGCTACGTTTACGACAAATCCCCCTTACCGAAAAAGAATGCGGTCAAAGAGGAGTTCCAGCGCTTCATCGACGACGAAGCGTTGCCGGAACTCAGGTCACGAACGGACGAATTCATCGAAGTGACCGAAACCATTGTCAAACGCTCGATGGAAAACCCGAAGGTCAAAGCCGTGCTGACACGCAATGTGAAACGCGTGATCGAAGACGAAGAACTGCGACAGCTGGTGTGGTTGGTGGTGAAGGAAGCGGTGATCGAAAACGAAGCGCTGCGAACCGCGTTGGAAAATCACATGAAAGACCAAGAAACTCGGGCCGCGGTGAAGCTGGCGGGTGAGCGACTGGAACCCGTCGTCCGTGAAATCGGCGACATCATTTTTGGCTCACGAGAATCGGGGATTAGCCCCGAATTTTCCCGAATCCTGCGTTCACAGATTCTGACCAAAGATCGTCGCTGGTTTGTGATGAAACCGTCTGACAGTCAAGAAGCCGCGGGGCAGCCGGTCGCGATCGTGGTGGCGGCCACTCCAATGCTCTACCCTATGGCCTTTGGTGGCACGGAACAAAGCCCACTGACGCCACAAAAATAGCATCCAATCGCCCCGTTCATGACTCGAATCAACGAGTACAGGCGTTCCACCAACATGACCACCGAAGAATCCGCCTCCGCGTCCGCATCCTCCACTGGAACTGAAATTCGGCTGCGGAATTTCGGTCTCACAGCGGGCGGCAAGACGCTCCTGAAAGACGCATCCGCCACCTTCCCGGCCGGAAAGCTGACACTCATTCTGGGCTGCAGCGGCGTCGGCAAGTCGTTGTTGTTACGGATCTTGGCGGGCTTGATGGATAAAGATCATCCCGCGATTCAATACACCGGAACCATTCAATTCGCGACTGGCAACGCCGCAGTGACCGAGCGAGATCACAGGCTGCATCCTGTGGCGGTGGTGTTTCAGAGTTTTGCGTTGTTCGATGAATTGTCGCCTGCGGAAAACATCGAAATCGCGATTGAGCACTCTGCGGATTCGAAGACAACTCGTTCGATGGCCAAGCAAAGAGCGACGCAGTTGCTGCAGGAACTCGGGGTGCCGGGCGATCGCCCGACGTCCGTTTTAAGCGGCGGCCAACAGCAGCGATTGGCGATTTCGCGAGCCATCGGAATGCAAACCGACGTCGTATTGTACGATGAACCCACGTCTGGGCTCGACACCAACACAGCGCGACAGGTGGCGGACCTGATTCGTGAAACACAAACCAAGTTTCAACGCACTTCGATCGTGGTGACTCACGATTATTCCGGACTGCAGCACGTCGCAGATCATGTGGTGCTATTGAATCACCACACGCGAACATTGCAAGACGTTCCGCCCGAACAATGGTCCCAACTGCCGTCGCTGCTGGGCACACCACCAGAAGTTGACTCGGTTGTGGTTGAACGGCATTCGATCCCGTCACGAATACTGGCGGTCTGCGGCCATGCGCTGTCGACCTCTGGGGAGTTTGTTGAACAATTGCTGTTGTTGCCGGTTGCGTTGTTGCCGCTGTGGAGAAGTTTTCGCTGGGGGAGTCGAATCACGTGGCATTACCTGAAGCTGGTCGCCGGCTGGTCAGCGTGGTTTTATATTTCCATCGCGGGCATGATCATCGGCTTTGTGGCTCAGGACTTTATCTTTCGCTATCTGCCGTTTCGCCAGTACACCGAACCGTTGCTGATCGAAAACCTGTTGCACGCGACAGGATTTTCGCTGTACCGATTTCTGGTGCCGATCCTGTGTACGATTCTGATTGCGGCACGATCCGGAGCGGCCGTGGCGGCGGATGTTGGCAGCAAGGTGTATGGCAATCAGCTGGACGCGATGAAGACGATCGGCATGGACCCGTGGCGGACGGTGCGGACGCCCATTCTGTACGCCTTCCTGATTGGGACACCGTTGTTGACGTTTCTTAGCTATGGCGTGGCCAGCCTGACCAGTGCGGTGGCTTTTTTGGCGACACATGCCAGCGAAGGTGTCGCATTTTGGGATGCCCATTTTCACAAAGAACTGCGACTGCCGGGAGCCATCTTTTATAAAGGCACCGGTTGGCTAGTCGCCAAGCTGTTGACGTGCGCTGTGGGGATTGCGTTGATTTCGTGGAAGTGCGGAGCGGCGCCGAAACAGTCCGCTCCAGACATCAGCAAAGGCGTGACACAGACCATTCTATGGTCAACGTTATTCACGCTGATGACTCACTTCATCTTTTCGCTACTGGAATTCAAAGCGCCGCAATAGACGCGAGCATCCGTTGGCCACTGTTGGCCGCTGTTGGCCGCTGTTGGCCGCTGGCGCTAGCCTCGGTTGTTCCGTGCATCTACCGTGGCGAATAGTCCGGCTGATGAATCGACAGGACGGGGCACTGCGATTGATGCAGCACGCGTTCTGTTGTCGTCCCGCGAATGACGTCCAGAAACCCGTCGCGACCGTTGGTGGTCATTGCGATGAGATCAACGTTATTCTGCACAGCGTAGTCGTGGATGCCTTCGACGACGGAGCCAGGCCGGCTTTCCCAATTCCAGCCACAATGGTCCTGAGACGGCAGCTTCAGAGAAGGCATCGCAGCTGGATCTCCAATGTGCAGCAAACAGATTTCTACGTCGGCATCGCAAATCGCGTCCACGATTTCCGCCACCGCTTCCACGATCGGCTGCGCATCTGTGGTGGAGTCGACCGGAATCAGAATTCGTTTTAGCGTGACTTCTCCAGTCTCAAGAGCCACGAAGCCGTTCATGCCGTACGGTACAAACAGCGTCGCCGCTTCTGTGCGATGAGACACTTGTTCCGCCAGACTTTTGTACATCCAGCGGTCCAGCCCTTCGCGACGATGCGTGGCCATCACCACCAGATCCGCACCGCGTCGATCGATGTGTTCCAGCACGCTGGTGGCGGCTTCCACACCTTTGCTGGCTGACTTCGAAATGTTCACGCCCAGTTTGCCGACATCGCTGCGTTTCGCATCATCAGGCAAAAGTTTCCAGCGGCTCAGCGTCTCTCGAACCGACGGATAACTGTCCCAGTTTGCCCGCCCCTGCTCTCGATCCACATGCAGAATTTCGAGCTGCCCGTGACAACCCAGCGCCAGCCGCAAAGCGTGACCGAAGGCCACATCACTGCCGTGCGAAAAATCTGTCGGATGAATGATGTTGCCGATCGACACGCCGTCTCTGCCTTTCATGAAATTCCCTTACCGAAGTCGCTGCTAAGATTCGTTGGCCGAAGATTACCGCCAGCTGAAGGTTCCCTGACCGGCAAATTCGGTACCGAACCTCCGCCAGTCACGGTCTGAAGAATGCTCCGAACAGCTTCCCGCTGCAGGAACAGAAATTTGAGAAATCTGGTCTCCAAGTGCATGGTTGCGAGTGCGACATATCGCACGAAATTTCGTATGATGTGCGAATACGCACGGGGTCCAACCACAGGACGTGCTGCTGGTTGGTCACGCCTAGAGATTTTTGGGGCGTGGAATTCTTTCGAATTCTGCTGTTGAATCGCGAGTCGCGCGGGTCTTGGGGAGATTTCAGCACCACTCGCCCGGAACCGCAGAGGGTGGTTGGCATATTCGATGCAGTACACCACCTCTGCGATCAGACGCGGACATTCGGTTTCACTTCAATCCTAATCACCACCTGCGAACGGATACCAGATTCCTTGCCAGAACAGCCTGCGATCAAATTGCTACTTGTCGAAGACGAAGACGACTTTCGTGAAACCACGGCGCGTTGGATGTGCCGCAAAGGACATACTGTCGCGCACGCTGCAAATGCGCAGGAAGCTTTGGCGTTGCTGGACCGGCAGCAGTTTGAAGTGGCTGTGGTTGACATGAACATGCCCGGAATTTCTGGGGTCGAGCTTCTGCAGCGGATGAAGGCTGCTGATATGGAAACCGAGGTCATTATTTTGACCGGGCAGGGGACCATTGAATCAGCCGTCCAGGCGATGAAGTTTGGAGCCTGCGACTATCTGACCAAACCGTTTCCGTTGAGTGAACTCGAACAGCGTTGTCACGTTGCTTGGGACCGCGGGCGACTGACGAAAGAAAATCGACAGCTGCGAGCTGTGATTGACCGTCAGAAGCCGAAGTCGAAGATGGTGGGCGATTCGACCGGCATGCGGGCTGTGTTGCGGTTGATTGATCGCGTCGCCCCCACCGACAAAGCGGTCCTGATTCAGGGAGAAAGCGGCACTGGTAAAGAATTGGTCGCGCAGGCCATTCAGCAAAACAGCAGTCGTCGTGACAAGCCATTTGTGACGATCAACTGTGCCGCCTTGCCGGAAAATCTGGTTGAAAGTGAACTCTTCGGCCACCAAAAAGGATCATTCACAGGTGCTGCCGCTGACAAGGCTGGCCTGTTTGAAGTGGCGGATGGCGGCACTCTGTTTATTGACGAACTGGGAGAGCTACCACCAGCGCTGCAGCCGAAGCTGCTGCGAGTTTTGGAAGACGGTTCGTTGCGTCGCGTGGGATCGCACAAAGAACGACGGGTCGATGTGCGCATCATCGCGGCGACGAATCGAGATCTTGGCGAGGATGTCAAAGTGGGGCGGTTTCGCGAAGATCTGTACTATCGCATCAACGTCATGTCGCTGACTTTGCCGCCACTTCGAGAACGCGAGAATGATGTTTCGATTTTGATCGACCATTTCCTTGGCAAGGACTGGAAGATAGAAAACAACGCTCGGCAAGCACTGCTGAATCATGCGTGGCCGGGAAACGTTCGCCAGCTCATTAACACACTCGATCGCGCAACCGTCTTGGCAGATGACCACACCGTCACGATGGAAGATTTGCCGGTGGAGATCGTCGAGAACCCAGGCCGACCAGGAGAATCCTTCCGCCCGGCCCCCTTCGAAACGTCGCGACTGGACGAAATCGAGAAAGCACACATCGTTGAAATTTTAGAACGCGAAAATGGAAACAAAGCTCAAGCAGCCCGGCAGCTTGGAATTCACCGCCGCAAACTCTACCGACTTCTAGAACGCTACGATTTACATAAACCTGACATAATTCGCTTGCCTTAGGCTTTGAATCCTGAGTGATGTCCGATATCGAAATGCAGCAACTGGCGGCTGAGCATACAGCAGCCGCGATTCGTGTTCGACTGAACGAGTCAACGCAACACAGCCATTTGCGAGACTTCGTGTATGGAGGAATTGACGGGGCTGTCACAACATTCGCCATTGTTTCGGGTGTTGCGGGTGCTGAGCTGCCGTCCGGAATCGTGATCGTGTTGGGCTTGGCCAACCTTGTTGGTGACGGGTTCAGTATGGCCGCCAGCAATTATCTGGGTTCGAAAGCTGACCTCCAGTTGTTGGAACAGGCTCGGCTGACGGAAGAGGCCCACATTCGAAAATATCCCGAAGGCGAACGAGAAGAAATTCGACAAATTATGGCGGCCAAGGGTTTCGAAGGCCGTGCTTTGGAAGACGCCGTCAACACGATCACGGCCGACGAAAAACTGTGGGTCGACACGATGCTGCAGGAAGAGCTGGGATTTTCCCTTGAACGGCCCAGCCCGCTGCGTGCTGCTGTGGTGACGTTTTTGGCGTTCTTGGCCGTCGGTTTTCTGCCCTTGGTGTCGTTTGTCGCCCACTTTCTGATGGGCACGGTCTTCCACAATCCGTTTCAGTGGAGCATTGGGTTGACGGCCGTTGCGTTTGTGGGCGTCGGTGCTATCAAATCCCGATTTGTAGGCGGAAAATGGTATTGGGCGGCGTTGGAAACGCTACTGTTGGGCGGCACGGCCGCCGCGATCGCTTATTCCATTGGCTTAGCACTTCGAGGCATCGTGTAGCACGGTTTTGCTATGTTTCCAAATACGCCGACAAAAACTGAGCCAATCGCTGGGGGCTGACAATTCCCACCGGCTTGCAGTTCTCGTCCACAACCGGCACATGGCGATACCCCGTGACCGCCATCACAGACAGCGCCTTCGCTGCCGAATCGTTTTGGCGAACAGACACTGGGGCCGAACTCATCACAGTGGTCACGGGTTCGTCGATTACGTGTTCGTATTCGAGGCAAACTTTGTCCAACACGTCACGGTCTGCGAACACCCCCACCAGAACATCATGGTCTTCCACCAGCACACAGGCGATCTGTCGATCGACCATCAATTTCATGGCTTCTCGAACCGAAGTCGTGGCGGTCACGCATGTAAACGGCTGGGCCTGAATTCGGTCAACAATGTTGTCTCGCAAAGCGCATTCGATCGGATCGTCGGACTGTGCCTTGTCATTGTTCTTGGGCGAGACTGCTGATTTGTCGACAGCGACGGGATCGTCCGTGTTCATGTCAGTTTCCTTTTGTGTGTGACACTGGTTCTGCTGAAGTCGCGTCACTGTTGATGGCTTCAATGGAAAAAGCGTCTGCTACAAATTCCAGCATCGACTTCTGACCTGTGATTCCGATCACGTGATGAGCATCATCAAGAACGGCGATGAAGCGCACGTTGTGTTCTTCCATCGCGTTCAGCACCATCCCGATATCATCGGTGGGCAGCACCCACGGAAGTCGGGCGACCATTTGATTCTCGACTGTGTCGTCCAGCACTCCCACGGATTGGTAGATCGCATGTCGCAACATGCCCTCGGTAAACATGCCAACAGCGACATCATCGTCGTCCACCGCAATCACGCAGCCCATGTTTGCTGCACGCATCTTTTTGACCGCGTCCCGAACGCTCGCGGATTTCGCAATCGTGACCGGTGGTCGAATATTTAGCTGATTCACGGTGGCGTGCTGCAGCTGTTCTTTGAATCGCATTGATCTGCCCCTAAATCGTGGACAAGTTTGTTATCAGTCGTCAGAAAAAAACCGGACAAGACCAAGCCAAATATTTTGGATTGGGTTACTCGCGAAGAGCTGGCTGAGCTGGTCCGTCAAGGTCCGCCAGTACCACATTTCGCACCCATTCGTGGCATTTAATGCAGCTCATGGTGACATTGATCCATGCCAGTGATGCGCCTTCTGTCGAATTCTTTTCGGCCTTCTTGTACAGATCATCGACGGCATTCCGAAACTGATTACTGTGCTGCAGATACAGCATGTCGTTGGACGCTCGCCAGCGTTCTTCTTTGCTCATTTCGAGCAGTTGGTTGGCGTTGTCAGCGACTAATTTCAGGTCTTCGGTCATCAGGCCTTCTAGAATGTTGGTCGATGCGGTCAGTTTCTGCTGCATGAACTTGTCCAAGGAACGCTCCTTGTTTTTGGCTCGGGGCACCTTTCCGGCCTGCTGCGGCTCATCTTCTAGCGGTTTCGCTGTCAGCTGAGATTGTCGCTGCGGCGCAGCTGCTTCCTGTCCCACGCTGCCATTCCAGTGCGTCAGCAGAATCACTGCGGCGGGAAGAAGCAGGAACAAGGCGACTGTTCGTCGTTTTAGCATCGTAAACTTTCTTTGAGAGTAAAAAGAACTGATGACATCCAACATCACTTCATGAATTGTCATTCCACAAGCTCGGCGCATTCACATCGCTAGTCACAAGAAGCCGCACAACGCCACCGTCCGTCGAGTCGTCTCGACTTATGGCATGACGAATTGATGCCCCTCGGGCTTGACAGTCATGACCGGACACGGAGCTTTGCGAACGATGTTTTCTGCGACGCTGCCCAGCAGCAAGTGCATCAGCCCAGATCGTCCATGGGTACCGATGACAATCAGGTCGATGTCTTGGTCCTTCGCGTAACCAATGATCTCCAAAAATGCCGATCCGGTGCTGGTGGCACGGATCACATCTTTGCCGTTCTCCCAACCATCTGGTGGAAGTTGACTCAATTGATTCTGAGCAACCTGTTCCATTGCGGCTGCGTGTTCAACGAGGTTGATGGCTCCCAAGGCAACCGTGTCCGGCATCAACATGGCCGGATCGGCGCAGACATGCAGCAGATGCAGTTCCGCATCGAAGCGCGATGCCATCGCACAACCATAAGTCATCGCGGGCTGGCTGAATTCGCTGAAGTCTGTAGGCACCAAAATTCGGTTCAGTGTAATCATCTGTGTCTCCGCTGGTGTCGAATCGACTGCTATAGGTTTTCCTGCAAGTCCCATGGCTAAGGATAACTGCGGGGTTGCATTTGAGGTGAAGCGGCGCGACAGAGCGTTCGAAGTGTGACCCGTGGTTGTGTTCTGTCGTGTCAGTCACAGGCAATGCAGAAAGCGTGCCAGTTTGGTGCGGATCTAGGCTTGGTTTTCGGTCTATTGTTCGCCCAAGGTTCGCCCGCGTTCGCCGAAAGGTTTTGTCAGTGGCCGGACGGTTCGTCACGAATATAGTCGTGACAGGCGATACAGGTCGCTGTCAGGTTTTGCTGAACGTAGGCGGTTGCTTCGAGCTCTTTGCGTCGCGCGTGGCCTTCTAGTTGTCCGGCAAGTCGGGCGAATTCCATGCGGAAATGTTCGTACACTTGTTCGTCACTTTTGTCGCCCGCTTTTCTGAGATCTGGCGGTGGTGTGAGGCTGATTTTCGACAATGCAACTGCCGCTTTTTCGATGCTCTTGAAATCCTGAGTCACCAAGCCTTCAAACACTTTCTGCGAATGAGCCAGCTTGGCCTGCATCATGACCTGTGTGTCTTCGCTGTGAATTGTTGGCTTGTCATCGGCGGTCACCGGTATGTTTTTTACCTGCGCCCATGAGTACGCGCTCACTGCGATTCCGCCAACCACACAGACACTAAAAATTGTAAGACTCCGTCCAGAAAACATCCCAAACCTCCTGTCGCTGTCACACAGCGGTGATTGAAAAACTGACGCTCCCGTAGGCGATACACAGAGCTGATCTGATCCAACCGCTGCAATTTTGATGCCCAGATTGCGCGCCGGCACACGGGGCATGGATTTCGACAGCAGACCACGTTGCGTGTGTGCGGATATGTCACATTTGTGACAAAACTTTGTGGGCCGCACACAACTGAGTGTCACAGCAATCGGGCGATTGGGGTTAGCAGCGGACACGACACCCTGTTGACGCCGAATCAACTTGTATTAGAATCGATGAAAAAAAGGGCGGGGAATGATATTACGTGTCTTGTGGTCGGTATCCATCGTTGACGTGCTGCATTCCTGCGTTCGTCACCGGCTGAAATGTTTAGTGCTCGTGATAGCGGCCGCCCTGTGCATTAGCCCGGCACTGGCAACAGAACCACCGACTGTCGTCGCCGACGCTGTTGAACAGATTTCAGCGGCCGATCGACAACTACAGATTGATGGCCTGCGAACATCCGAAGACACTTCGGCCGCTGTGAAACAGCTCATCGCAATCGACGTCGAGCTGCTGGCTGACGATTCCTCAACGTTGGATGCCGTCAAGACGGGCATCTTGATCGCGCTGGCCGAACACGCCAATCCGCCAGCATTGGAACATCTGCGTTCGGTGTTCGAAACGCAAACTCCCCGGCGACATGACGCAGCCTACGCCATCAGCTTGGCCGCATTGAATCGCCCGACCAGTGATCAGGATTGGCGTTATCTGGTGCGATCACTCACGATTGTCGAAGATGAACAGGCGGTATCGGTACTGAAATCACTACGGAAATATCGTCGTCGAGCGACCAAGGCGACATGGATACGTGAGGTGATTCTGGCGGGGCTGCGTCTGACGCACGAGCAGTTGCCGGCGGCGATAGACTTGCTGAGTTACTGGACGGGACATTCTGCCGACTCGTCTGAAAGTGCGGAACAACAGCTGCAGGGTTTTCAGGCATGGTTCCGAGAACATTACCCAAACGAGCCACCGCCCGAGCTCCCCGTTGACCCGCCAAACGCCAAATGGACCGCTGCGAAGCTTGCCACGCTGATGGCTGAGCGACCGTCTGACGCTGTGGCCTTCACGGCTGGTGCGGCTGCGTATTCCAAAGTCTTTTCCAAAGCAAATTGCAACAAGTGCCATCGGCGAGACGGCGGCAGTGACTTACCTGCGGGCGATCAACTGGGGCCGAACCTAACATCACTCGGCTGGCGACGGCAGCCGCAGGAAATTCTGTCCGCGATTCTGTATCCATCGCATCGCCTGAACGACGAATATCCGGTCACAACCGTGTTGTTGACCAGCGGAAAATCCGTCAGTGGCTTGATGATGCCTGACACAGAAGATCGCATGAAGATCGTCACCGCCGATTCGAAAGAAGTGGTCTTTGCAAAGAGCGAGATCGAAGACGTTGCTCCGTCCAAGATTTCCAACATGCCGTCAGGACTTCTGGAAGTCCTTTCGGCGGAAGAAATCAAAAACCTGTTCGCGTTCCTGACTCAACGATCTGGCGATTACGATCCGCATCGGGAGTAGGGAGTAGGGAGTAGGGAGTAGGGGGTAGGCTGGAGGCAGGTGGGCTCATTAATTCACAGTCCCGCTTAATCACTGGGGTCGTCGAAAAATAGGTAGGGTGGGTCAAATGGCGATCGCCATGTCGACCCACCCTTTTCTTTGTCGATACGGGGCGTAGACGTGTGGTGGGTCGGCGTCGCTTGGGCTCCTTGACCCACCCCTACCCGACACAATCAAATCCCAACAATGAAGCGGGCCATTGAATTAATTCACCGCTCGATTTCTAACCGTCGCTCCGCCAGACAGATTTCGGACATCGTCGAAGCCGCTTTGTTTCAGAATTCTCACCGCCACGTGACCTCGCACGCCCACGCCACAACTGACGACGGTTGCCTTAGCCGCGTCGAGTTCGTTGAGGCGAGCCCGCAAGTCATCCACGGGAATGTTGATCGCCTGCGCACCTCCGGCCAAAGGATTTTGTGCGACTTCCGCCGCAGTCCGCACGTCAACCAGTTGCACGCCCGACAAATCGGCATCGGCGGGTGTGAACTGACAGACACCGTCAAGATGATTGCCAGCGGCGAATGCGGCTTGATGAACGGGGTCTTTGGCGGAACCAAACGGAGGTGCGTAACACAAATCCAGTTTGGCAAGGTCGCGCACGGTGGCTCCGAAGTTCATGGCGGTGGCGATCACATCGATGCGTTTGTCGACGCCGTCTTTGCCAACCGCCTGAGCGCCCAGAACCAGTCCGGTGTCTGGGGCAAAGACCAGCTTCAGCGTGAGCGGCGTGGCTCCCGGAAAATAGCCGGCGTGCTGCCCGGCCACCACGGTGACACTTGTGGCTGCGATTCCCAATCGTGCAGCGCCTTTCAGCGATAGGCCTGTCATCGCAGCCGTTTGGTCGAACACGCGCACAATCGCGGTGCCGAACACCGGACTCATCGGTTCACAAGATCCTGTGGCCGCGTGTTCGCCCGCCAGTCGACCGGCGCGGTTTGCGGGGCCCGCCAACGGAACTCGCATTGATTTTCCGGTTGGGGCGTAGACGTATTCGCTGGCATCGCCGACGGCATAAATGTCGGGATCGTTTGTTTGCAGAAATTCGTTGGCCGTGATTCCGCCGGTTTCGCCGATATTCAGATCTGCGTCGATCGCCAGTTTCGTGTTCGGCCGAACTCCCAACCCCATGATCACTAAGTCGCCAGACAGCGTGCGGCCACTGGCAAGTTCAATTCCTGAAGCATGGTTTTCTGCATCTGTCAGAACAGATTTGATGCCGTCGTCGGGGCAGAACTCAACGCCTTTGTTCGCCAACGCGGCTTCGATAGGCTGCACCATCTCAGGGTCAAATAACGGCAGCACCTGAGTCTGCATTTCGGCGAGCGACACTTGAAAGCCGCGATGGATGAGTTGTTCGACGACTTCCAAGCCGATAAACCCGGCTCCGACAACGATGGCTTGCTTGGAGGTCGACTGGTCCACGGACGCTTTGATATGATCCATGTCCGCGATGTTTCGCAGCGTGTAGACGCCGGATGCAGCATGTCCGGGAATCGGCGGCATCAGCGGCGCGGCTCCGGGCGACAGGATCAGCTTGTCGTACGGAAGCTGCAGCGTTTCGCCGGTCCGGCGATTGACGACCGTCAGGTTTTTGTGGGCACGATCGATGGCCGTCGCTTCGTGGTGCGTCCTCACATCCAGCCGAAAACGTCGCTCCAGCAATTCCTTTGTGGCGACCAGCAATTTGCCGCGTTCGACGATTTCTTCACCGATGTGATAAGGCAACCCGCAGTTGGCGAAAGAAACGTGTTCGTCTTTTTCTAGCAAGATGATTTCCGCGTGCTCGTTCATGCGCCGCGCACGAGTCGCCGCAGATGCCCCACCGGCCACGCCGCCGACGATCACGATCCGTAACGGTTTTTCTGAGTCAGACATTGTCATTGCGTTCTGTTGAGTAAAGGGTGTGACAAGAGTGTGGGATGGACAAGGAAATCGGATTCGCCAATGTTGCCACTCGTAGAATTCTTCTGGATCGAATGCTGCTTCTAAAATGCCTCGCAGCCTGCCACGTTGCCGCTTTGTCCAGCAGCGACGATCGCCACATTGCAAACCACAGGCCCAAACTAGCGAGTTTTGCCGGAAGCAGGTAGCCGCCGTTCGGAAACAGGATCTGCTTATCCACTCGTGGGAGCGACTTCGCGGTGGTGTCGGGATCATGTGCGTGATCGCACACATCGCGCGGAAATGGCGCGCTAGGCAATCGTTCGCAGGATGCAGTCGGCGGCTCGCGAAGTGCCTACCGGGTAAATTGAATGCCAACAGCGTGCCGCTTGAGTATCGGCCTCTAATTTGCTTGAATGCGAATGCGAGGCGCTTTGCAAATAGCGCTGCTTCCTAAATCAAATTGCCAGTCACCAGCGGCGGGTGTGAGACGTTGCCGTTTGGAAGGTCGTTTCAATTTGGCTGCGAGGTTTCTGCACTCAGAGAGAGGTGGTTTGGAATGCTGGGAAAAATGGATTGCCACGGCGATAGTCATGTGGGGCGGATACGTGAACGAAATGAAGACCAGTTTCTGATCGCGGATCTCAAGAAGTCCGTGGTCATTCACCATACCAGTCTGTCGTACGAAGACGAAACGGAGCTGTTGGGAGGATCACAGGCCAAGCTTCTGCTGGTTGCCGACGGCGTTGGCGGAAACGCTGCGGGTGATCGAGCCAGCTGCATGGCGGTGGAAAGCGTTGTCCAGTATCTGCTGAATGCCATGCACTGGATCTTTCTGCCTGAAGACGAACGCGAAGAAACATTCCTGCAAGATCTAAAATCCGCTCTCGCGTTCACACAGGAACAAATTCAGCATGCGGCCGAAGTTACTAAGTCTCAGCAGGGAATGGGAACCACCATCACACTGGCCTATATCGTTTGGCCAGACGTGTACCTTGTCCACGCCGGTGATAGCCGCGCATATTTGCACCGCGACGGAAAATTGCAGCGGCTGACTCACGACCAAACATACGCGCAGGCACTCGCGGATGCGGGAGCAATCGAGCCCGAACAAATCGACAAGTCGCCACTGAATCATATTCTATTCAGTCTGTTGGGATGTGATCCCACGCATCTTGATCCTCAGGTGTACAAGGCCACCTTGTCATGGGACGACAGCCTGATGCTGTGTACGGACGGCCTGACACGACATCTCAACGATTCCCAGATTGCTGCCATTCTGAATTCCGGCGACTGTGCCAAAGCGTGTACGCAGCGACTGATCAACGCTGCCAACACTGCCGGAGGACATGACAACACAACCGTCATCGTCGCAAGATTTGGCAATCCCCCGCAGGCCGTCCACACGTCTCGCTCCGCCGAGGCGACTCGGGAAGTCGTCGTTCAGTCGGCATCGTCGAACACGGTGTCCGCCAGCGTCTGATCGTACAGCACTGGCGAACGCACCGTGCCACGCCGCAAATTGAGTCCTCAGTCGCCTCTTTTCTCTCGTCGAAATAATGATCGTTCATGGCCGAAAGCAAGCAGACCAACTCAAGTCAGTCCTCCGATGCCGCTGGCAATGAGACCGTTCCTAGCACCGACACCCCAGCCAAAGCGCCGGCTCGGAAGGCAGCATTGGGCGACGTTTCTCCCAAGCTGACACAGCGGGCGATTGAGTCGTTTGCGATTGAAGAATCGACTGCCGGTGCTCTGGAAGGAAAGATCAATGCCATTACGGACATCATTAGTGGTGTGCCACCTCACGATGTCGACACTCTAGCCAAGGTTCTGGAAGTTGTGATGCGGGGCACATCCCCCGACGATGCTGCTGTGCTGAGGAACGCTCTGTTAAATCAAAGCACACCGCCCGTGGCAGGCTTGGGACCAGCTTCCGACGATGCTCTGGTGAAAAACTGGCGTGGCGGTGGATACCCCTACGAAAATCTGATATCTCGTAAGGCGTACGAAAAACAGAAATATATGCTGCAGGTTGAACTACTAAAACTGCAGGCGTGGGTCCGCAAGACGGGAGAGCGGGTCGTGATCCTCTTTGAAGGCCGTGATGCGGCAGGCAAGGGAGGAACGATTAAGCGATTCATGGAACACCTGAATCCTCGAGGTTCCAGAGTTGTCGCGTTGGAAAAACCGACCGATGCCGAACAGGGTCAGTGGTATTTTCAGCGATATGTCGAGCATCTGCCGACCCGCGGCGAAATCGTGATGTTCGACCGATCGTGGTACAACCGAGCGGGCGTCGAGCGTGTCATGGGGTTTTGCTCAGACGAAGAGTATTTGGAATTCATGCGACAGGCACCCGAGTTTGAACGCAATCTGGTGCGTAGCGGAATTCATCTGACGAAGTTCTGGTTTTCCGTAAGTCGAAAAGAACAGCGCCGACGTTTTAAGGAACGCGAACGTCACCCACTAAAGCAGTGGAAGCTGTCGCCAATCGACCTCGCGTCGTTGGATAAATGGGAAGATTACACAAAGGCCAAGGAATCCATGTTCCATCATACGGACAGCTTCGATGCTCCATGGACTGTGATTAAATCCGACTGCAAGAAACGCGGCCGATTGAATGCGATGAAGTATGTGCTGCACAGCCTGCCGTATACGGGCAAAGACCTCAACGCGATCGGTGGCATCGACCCACTGATCCTCGGCCGAGCACAGATTTCATCCATCGGCAACGATTAGAATCATTTTGCCAATGTTTCCCAACGCGTCACGTTCGCTAGCGTCTTGTCGCTCACGAAATTAACAGCTCGCTGGTCGCGCAACAAAACACGTGCCACAGTTGAACGAAAAACGCCTCTCAAGACCGAATCTTCACACGCCATCAGTTCCCTGCGTTTGCAGCTCGCACGACATTCGTCGTTGGCGGCTTTGATTTTTCGTCGTTGATCACCACGCTAAATCCGGCCGGCCGACTGCTTTTGCCGTCGTTGTTTTCGATCTCCAGCAAGCAGCGAAACGTGTTACTGGCGGAATCGATAATTGGAGACACTGACACAACAGCCGCCGTGATGTCTTTTGAAATCGGTATTCCCGCTGATAAGCTGATCTGCTGCCCGACCTGAATCTGCCCGACCATTCGCGACGGCAAATGCATCTCAACTTCCAGAGCGTTCAGGTTCGCGATACTCACCACCAGCTGCGATGGATCCACGGCTCCGGACTTGCGATGAATCTCCGTCACAACGCCGTCGAAAGGCGCGACAATGGTGTACTGCAGCAGCTGAGCTTCCGCTAACTTGCGATTCGCTTCGGTCGCTTTCAGGATATCTCGCTGTTGACCAACGGCTGCCACAGCTTGATCACGCACGCCTTCCGCCGCCTCCAATTCGAATCCGCCCGCCGCGCCGCGACTCAGCACCGTACGCAGACGACTCAGACGACTTTCGGACATTTTTACATCAACTTCAGCGCGCCGCAACGCTCCCATCAACTGGGCCTCAACCGCAGCCGCTTCTAGTCGAGCTCTGGGAACGCGATCATCGAGCGTGATCAACGGCGTGCCCTTTTTGACGGACTGACCTTCTTTGACATGAACTTCGGCGATAATCCCCGGCACCAGTGATGGCAGGTCGGCCATTTGCGACGGCTTGGCGACCCCATGAAACTGATCGTTAGAATCCAGCATCGCATCGTCGAAATCCTGAGCTGTTGCTGAACAGACAAGGCAGGTGGCAAACAAGGCGAAGCACAGTGTTACTCGAAGCATCATATTGTTCCGTTTTCAGTTTAACGACCAGCTGTTTAGCTGATGAATGTCGACGTTGTGGAGTTAGAAAAAAAGTCTTGCTCGAAGTCGCACAGCATCAGGCCAGCAACAACTGCTGCACAAATCGCACACACTTGCGAACTGTCCACGCGGCCACGCTTTCGTATCGACGCGGTAACCGCAGATTGACGCGTGCGCCGTGTTCTGTGAGTTTCAAGATGTCGTCCGCTGGTTCGATGTCGATCTGAAACACAGGTTCTAGCGGTTGCCCAGTCGCTGGGTCCACCAGAATATCTCCACCACCAACGTAGGTCAGCGCGATGTGCCGGAAGACACTTTCTGCGGCTGGCTCCACGCTCACGATTCGCCCGCGATAGGTGGACATCGAACGGCCGGGAATTCGAAAACTCACTTCCTGACCAGGCTGCCGTTGAATGCTGCCCAGCTGTTCTTCGTTGACCCATGTTCGTAAGACCGGGCGACCGTCAACAATCACGGCCAGCGGTGTGCCTTCGTTCAGAAATCGACCTCGATTGGTTTCCGGCAGCAGTTGCACGACTTGGCCGGCGTTCGGAGCCGAAACTGTCAGCCGCTGAACTCTGCGCGACATCTCAGCCACTTCCTGCTGTAACTCGGTGACTTCCGGCTTTTGATGAGCGGCCGCTGCGGGGTTTTCGTTCTGCATGATTTGCCATCGCAGCTTGGCCACCTTCAGAGATTCTTCTGCGACTTGCAGCTGTTCTTTGAGTCGATCGTTGGTCAGATGCACGAGCGGTTCTTTGGCGACGACTGCATCACCCGACTGCACCATGCCGCCTGCAAAGGCTCCGGGGGAATCCACGTTGACATAATGCTCCGTTTCAGCGCCGATCAGCCCTTGCGTTACCACACCAAAAGGCACTGGCACAACACAGGCCAACAGCGGCAGACCGATCAACACGAATGCCGCCACAAGCCGAGCACGCCCACGTTTGGGTTCCGTTTCTTTACTTCGCAACAGATAAGCCGCCATCTTCAAAACTCCAGATCCGACCGACGTCGTTACGTGAAAAATTGCCAAGCTCAGACCGACAAGAGGAAACTTGATCGCGACCATGATGGCGATGCTGATGACCAGAAAGAACTTGTAGATCGTGGCTGAAATTCCATACAGAATCAGCAGCGCCTTGGTGGTCAACGAATCGTCGTTTGGGCGCGAGGGAATGCCCACAAACGTCGATGTCAACATGCTCTTGATCTGAGCGTCTGCTTTGGGGCGCAGATTCTGAATACCAATCAGTTCGCTCATGATGAAGTAGCCGTCGAACTTCATCAGCGGATTCGCATTGAACAACAGGGTGACCAAACTGGCCATGATCACCAACTGATAAGCACAGGAAGCCAGCATCGGACTGCTCGAAAACGCCCAAATGAAGACTCCCGGAATAAACACCAACGATTCGAAGAACATGCCGCCGCACATCACGACAAGTCGCTTGTAGCGTTCCGGAAAGCCCCACGCGGTCGATGCATCCACATAGGCGGCGGGCGTTCCCGCAATCAGGATGGTCCCCATTTCTGGCACAAATCCGCCGAACACTTTGCAGGCGTAGCCATGGCCAAGTTCGTGCCAGATTTTCAGCCCCACGAACGAAGCCCACAGGAATGGCAAATTCTTGGTGGCCAGAATTCCATTCAAAGGCTGCACCAAATCACTGAAGCGACTGATGATCACAAAACCGGCGGCCGCCATTCCTAGCAGCCAGAAGACGAAGAATGTCTTGGTGAATATCCACGACACGCGTCCCACTGTTCGCGTTAAAAACGCATCGGGTTTGACCAGTGGGATCTGCATAAACAGAAACCCCAAAGCTTTGCCGCGCCGCCGGGCCGACTTCATCTTCAGATGCTGTTCATACAGCTTCGCGCCGTTTTGCTGCGGCATGATGATCAGGCCGAGACGCGAGAACGACGTCAGCAGATCGAAAAAGACGGTTTCTTCATCCGCATCGAATTCCTGCTTATCGACCAGTGTTTGGAAGTTCTGCCCCAGAGTCGCAGTTGGATTGAGGGCAGACAGAATTCGATACTGAAAAATGTTCAGCCGATGGCTACGAAACGAAACCGGATCGTGCAATACGTAAACCGGACTGCCTTGATAGACCTGGCGACTGACCTGCAGATCGGAGCGCAAGACGACCTTGATCTGCCGGGCTTGTGCCAGCGGATCTTTGGGGGCTTGAGGTGTGGGAGTCGCTTGAGACACAGCGTGAGAACTTTTGTTGAAGAGTGGTTCGTGTTTTCCAGCCGTGTTGGCGCTCGCCACGGTTGTTATAATCCGTGGCGAGCGCCAACACGGCTGGGTTTCTGTTCGCCTACAACCAGAAGTTCATCCGGCCCCAGTCCACGACGCGGTGCATCGCAACCCACCACACCGGACGGCTGACGGTGTCCACGCGCGCTGTGCCTTCCATTCCGGTTCGCATCCAATCCGGTCGAGCTGCCAGTGGAGCTCGCGCGATAAACACATTGCGATCTTGCATCATGGTGGCGGCACCGTCGATGTGTTCGATCGCAAACGGCTGCTTTTCTGTGGGGTAGGAAGCTGCGGCAAACGTACCTGATTGCTTTGGTGAGACATAATTGGCGATGTCGTCTGGAACTTCGATTTCCAACAACCATTCGCCATCTTCCGCGAACTGCAGAATCTCTTCCCCCTGCGGAAAGACCTGACCAATGCGTTGTTCTAGATCTGACAGCAACACAGTGCCGTCGACCGGGGCAACCAGCTTTGCGTCGCTGATTTGTTTTTTGATCGCAGACGCCTGAGTTTTTAGGACTGTTACCTGAGACTTTGCCAAGGCGGCTTCTGGCATTTTGTCGTCACTGATGGCCTGTCGAAATTCGACCTGCCGCGTTGACATCTGACGGCTGAGACTATTGAGCTGCAACTGCAGATCGGCGGTGTCGAATTCGGCCAGCAGCGTTCCCTGCTTCACAATTTGTCCGGGGTGAACATAGACGTTCTGCAGCTTGCCGTCGAATGGTGCAGAAAAGTGTCGCATATTCGAAGCTGTCACTCGCGTGCGGCACAGTGGTCGATACATCATCGAACCAAAGAAGAACCACAACAGTCCGAGTGCGATGGCTCCGAAGGCGAACTTGCGGCCCAATGCGCCTTTGCCAAGATTCTTGCGAGCGGAATCTCCCACGGCCGTCTTCAGCTGCTTGCCGACCGTACGATTTGCTTTTTCGACGACTCGCAGAGCTGCCCCGTATGGTGCCAGCATTTGCGCCAGTCCGGCCGCTTCTTCTTTTTTGAAGGGTTTGCCAGTGGGACGACGCACGGTGATCACGCCGGCGACTTGATCGTTGTCCATCAGAGGCAGACTGCACACGCAAGAATTGTTGGTTTCCGTCGCCCATTGCTTATGAATCGGCATCGCATCCAGCCCTTCAGGCTGAGCGTGTTGGGCCACCACAATCGCAGCGTTGTCGAGACATTCTTCCATGGCTTGGCGAGCCGCAGTGACACCGGGACCGTGGGCTTTGAAGTCGGGAACGCCGGACACCGCTTCGACTTCGATGCGTCCGTGTTTTGTGACGCCAAAGAAGATCTGTTCTGCCTGCAATTGTCCACACAACGAATTAACGAGAGAATATCCGAACTCTTTCGTCGACGAAAACTGGGCCGCCTTGGCCAATGCGGAACCGCGATGGCCGCTGGCGACGTCTTCTGCCGAGGGCACAGCTTGCGGCTGCGGTGGATCAGCCGTTGCTGCTGCACCGCCAGCAGTTAGTGCGGCTGCTGGTGCAACTGCGGGCGGCGGCTCGGCAACGCGAGTGGTGGAAGACGCCGTGTTGGGCAGGGAACGCGACTTCGCGACCAGAACGGCGGCGGCCACGGCGGCAATGCCGTCCAGTCGCGGCAACACGACTTCAGATTTGTAGGTGCCGCCGCCCAGCATCAGTGAAACCACGGCTTCGATTTTGCCGGTCGCGATATCAATGATTGGCGCCGCGATCAGAGTCATCTTCTGATCGCCACGTTCGTAGCCTTTCAGCTTTGGTTCTGTGTCAGAACTTTGGCGCGTCGATTCGCTGAGGGGAGCCAGATATTCCGAACTAAACCGTTCGGCCAGTGCTTTGGCCATTCGCGGATCGTGAGTCATGCGCGACTGCATGGTGTCGCCGATGCGAAAATCGATGCGTGCCACGGTCGTTGGCAATTGCTCTGAGCAGATTTGCAGCAGCTTTTCGAACAACGATTCCTTAGACGGGCAGTCCACCAGCAGCGCACGGATTTGCGTCGACAGGCTCCGCGATTTGGGAGGAAGTTCCGCATTCACGAAGCCAACGCTGATTGGCTTCGGTGTCGGCTGAGTGCCAGTTTCCAGTGATTTTTCTGCCATAGTTCGTCTTCAAAAATCCTGCCCCGACCACAACATCAAGCTGGGTACGATCGCTGTTCTTGTGTCATTGTTGCCGTCGCTTACCACAGGTCCGCATCTTGCCTGTCTGCTCTGACCGTTTGTCGATACGCAGAATGACCACCCACCCAACAACCGGTACAATTCGCACTGCCGGAATATTCAAGCCAACCCGTACAAGTGGTCGATTGAGGGGGCAGTGATGCCTTACCTTGTTCCCAAAACGCTGGAAAAACTGGTGGCTGTGAGTTTGAAATCGAATAGCGGCAGAAACGGTCACTCGACCGCTAACTCAGAGATCGGCAGAAACCGCCGTCAGCTGTTGTTAAGCGTCGTCGTTGCCGTTGTTTTCTGCATCGCGCTCCAAGACCAGCCAGCGTTTGCTCAGCCACCGTTGCCACCAACATTTGCCGCCAAGTCAACGCAACAGGTACAAGCTGCGCGACGCTCGCGAATTCAAGCCCCTGCGCCGCGATCTGCTGCACCACAACCATCACAAACCGCACTCGCTCCACCACCCGTCGCAAAACCAACGACGGGATTTTCAATCTACCCCGAAGCCTATGCACTTCCGAATCCGCAGGACGCTGCGGTGCTGACGGAACCACGGCCATTGCCATTGCCATTGCCACGGCCACAACCAGCGCGCAACATCAGTCAACCAGCGATCCCCAAAGCAACTGCGGAATATTCCGTGCCTGCGGTACACGTCTATCCAGAATCCTTGGCCGGACAAATCGATTTGGATGCGAACGTAGAATTACACCCCCAGCCGATTTCCGACTTCAGGCCGAAATCGAGAAGTGGTCATTCGTCCAGCTTCCGGACAGCCGAACCGTTGTCTTCCACGCCAGCCGCCGAACCGGCTTTGCACATCTATCCAGATGGTGTGGAACTGCACGACCAGCCGGCCGCCGCACATGCTGCGACGACGACTCCCGCACGGATCCATGGGCGGTTCGTCGGCAGGCAGGAACTGTTCGGGCCGCCAACCGGTGTGCCTCACATCCCATCCAGCGGAGCTGGCGGTCACAGCGATTTCGCAGACTCCACGCCGACGCTGATGCTGCCAGACGCCGACGTTTCTCCGGACACGCTGAACATGCCTGCCATGGTGGCGGTGCCAGATCCAGCCCGGAGAGGCGAATTGCTGTGGTGGGAAGCGGATTTAACAGACAACATTCTGCGCGGCCGTCAGACACATCCGCTCACGTTGCCTCAGGCCTTGGGCATCGCGTTGACAGAAGCTCCCGAATTGCAGGTTCTGCATTCAGACTGGTTCATCCAGCAGATCGAGGTCACTCGACAAGACGCGGTCTTCGACTGGGCGACGTTTGTGAACACGATCTGGAACCGCGACAGCACTCCCGTCGGCAGTCTTTTGGATGGTGCCACAAATCGGTTAAGAAACAGAACGTTGAATGCCGCTGCTGGACTGCGGCGGCTAAATCGCGACGGATCTGAGTTTGAGGTCTCTCAGACGATCGGCACACGCAGCAGCAATTCCACACTCATCACTCCCAACTATCAGGGGAATTCCCGACTGGCGTTCGAGTACCAAAAGCCGTTGTTGCAGGGCGCCGGCGAAGACTACAACACCAGTCGTGTGCAGCTGGCGGACATCGACAAAGATACGGCCTACGACCGTTTCCAAATCGGCGTTCAAGATCACTTGCTGTTGGTGGCCAACACGTACTGGACACTGGTGCTACGGCGCGGTCGATTCGTGCAAGCGGTGAAGTCTTGGAATCGGGCTCAAGAAATCGAACAGGAAATGGCCAATCGCGTGGAAGTCGATGTGACTCCCACGATACTGGATCGAACACGATCCGAAGTCACCAGCCGTTTGGCGGCAGCCATTCAGGCGGAACACGATGTGTTTGCCGCTCAGGACGCGCTGCTGCGGCTGATCTACGGAGCCAAGTATCCGCAATACGCAGCGTTAGAAGTTGTCACAGTGACCCTACCGATGAAGGATGGTTCGCAGATCGCCCCAGAAAATCAGATTCAGACAGCGTTGCAAAGTCGGTCCGAAGTTCATGAATCGATTCGGCAGATCAAGTCGGCCTCCATCCGCTACAACGTGGCTGCCAACGAAGTGCTGCCCGTGCTGGACATGGTGTTGACGGGCTATGTGGCCGGATTGGACGGCGACTACGATATCGCCAGTGCATTCGGAGATCAGTTTACAGAAGGTGAACCGGGCGTTGGCATTGGTTTCGACTTCGAAATCCCCTACCGCAACCGCGCCGCAGAAGCCGCCGCCGAACAGGGCATGATCGCTATCAAGCGCATGAAGGCTCAGTTAGAAACCACGATCAGCGAAGTCACCGAAGATGTTCGAGGACAAGTCAACGAACGCAACAAAAATGGAGCCGTGCTGCCACAGCAATGGGAAACTCTCGCACTCCGCAAACGTATCCTCGAACACACACAGGTCCGCCGTGACTTTCTGACGGACGGCGTTCAGGTGGCAGACCTGTATCTCGAAAACCTACTGCTGATGCAAAGTCGCCTAGAAGCCGCCGAGTTTGATTATCTGCAATCGCAAGTACGATTTTCACTAGCCGACACATCGCTGTTGCGAGCCATCTCGAAACTGGACACGATTGCCCAACGCGACGGCATCGCGTGTTCCACGTGTGACAGCGAATTGGTCGAAACCACGCCGAGCCCCACGGGCGTGATGCACGCCACGCTGCAGACACCGGAATTCACGCACCCCTCGCAGGTCACTGCCGCGTCGGCGCGCCAAACGCGCAACTGATCCGTTGCCGAATCGGTGCGACCGCTAGACTCCAGCCCGCAAGGTCGACCGAGTTTTCGCGACTCGCGCGGCAGGCCAGAAATCGCAGGTCAAAGCGACGGCTCACTGGAAATCTTCCATTTGTGTTGAACGCCAGATGCTAATGTTGTGTGTTCGCGACACAACAGCTTTCAACACGGAAACACACGGAGTGACCGGCCTAACGGACGTGACTCAAGTTTCTCAAATTCACCCCGACCAACAGAGAGCAAAATCATGAACTGGCACTGACTGACACGACCCAACACTTCAGGAGGTCACGCGAATCGCCCCACGATGACTGAAAGGAGGAATATGAACTGTTACCGATGACGAATGTTTTAAGATCCTGACAAATTCATCTGTTCCACGTGCTTCTGAGCTAACAACAAAACGGGTTGCCTATCGATGGCTTCATCCTCTAAAGTGATCAGATTGCCACGACGAAGAACAGTGACGACTTGGCCTGAATCTTAGATCTGCCGAAATCGACCACGAACACGGCTGTGATAGTGTACAGCCAGCGACTACTCAGCGTCGGATCGGCGAAGTACCAACACGGGAGAATTGCTGTGACGAATGACGCGTTCTGTGGTTGAACCTAGTACCAGCCGATGCAGACCGTGATATCCGTGCGAAGGCATCACAACCAGATCCGCGTGTACGTCGTCAGCATATTTTGCGATCTCCGTGCCGGGGTCTCCCGTGACTGTGTGAGCTCGCATGCCGCTGTAGCCATGTTCTGCAAGGTATCGTTCGAGCGTTTCCTGTCGGTTGTCACGGCGGGTTTCGTCCGAAATGATCGTTGAACCCACCAGAATTGCATCGTGAAATGATGGCACAACATTGATCACATCAATGTTGGGTCGATCGTCCACGAGTTCCAGAGCGACATTCAGAGTCGCTTCTGTGGAACTGCTAAGTTCAACGGGCACCACGATCCGTTTTTTTGGACACCAGTGTTCGGGCAGTTCCAAGATCGATCCAGTATCGTTGCCGCGCCGTAGGACGAGCACCGAACAGTGGCAGTGCCGGATGATGCGTTCTGCCACAGACCCTAACAGGACACGTTGCAGGCCGTGGCGGCCATGAGACGGAACGACAATCAGCTGGCAACCAATTTCTGTGGCCAATTCACAAACTTCAGTGCCCGGATCTCCTTGCCGGACCTGCAACTTGACGTCTCCCAGATTATTATCGTTCGCCCAAATCTGAAGGCGTGCTTCCTGACGTTCCTTATCGTTTTGGGGAGGTGGAACATCGGTCCCCCAAATGTTGGGTGCCGCAATAAGATCATAGTCATGCCCGACGTAGACAATCGTGATGTCGGTCTCGACTTCTGCGATCGACTTCGCAATATGAACGGCTTGCAATGCTGGAATCGAAAAGTCTGTGGGGACAATAATCGGCTTGCGATGAAAATGTGACACGTCGTGCCTCCATTCAGATGGATTCGGTCGAGACCAAGATGGCGTTCAGTGCCTGCGGCCATATGAATCAAGGGCATTCAGCGTGCCAATGCGTCGAGCTCGTCGAAATTCGCAGCGTATTGACCAGCAGCCATGCGTTTTGACCATAGACTTTCGACTCCGCACACCTCCTACTGTGCGTGGACGCACGTGTGTGCGACGGCCTTCCGTGATGGGTCTTTGTGGCTTACAGTGGGTCTAAGAGCAGCAATCGGCCTCCTCTGTTAGCGAGCGGCGATACCGTCGACTGAGCACCAAGCCGATCAGCACGATCAACGCGATGCCACCGTAACGGGCCGTCGGGCTGACGTTTTGGAACCACGGGGCGAGAGCTTCCGCGAAACCCAGCATCACCAAGCCGCCCAACAGACTGCCTAGCAGAACTGTCGATAGCGTGGCGGTTCGAGACAATCCAAGCAGTCTGCCCAGCAGTGAGCCGCCGATGCTGCCAGTGGATGAAATTGGCAGCATGACGAACGCCAGCACGGAGATCAGAGTAATTCGCCGCATCCAGCGATTTCCCTTCAACAACAGACTGCCTTCGCGAACAGCCGCTCGAAGTCTTAACCCCAGCCACGGCACGTGAAACAACATTCCCGCGTGCCAAGTCAGTATAACAGCCCAGATGACGTCCAAGCACAACACCAGTAGCGCCAGTTGAACGGCAGAAAAGCCGAGTGCGTGGCCGGCGTCGCTGCCGGTCCAGATAATGAAACGTCCCGCGGCGGCCGATGCCATCGTGGCGAATCCCAGCTTGCGAATCAGCGAAAAACCGCCCCACGCGAAAGCGGCCGCCAACACAGCAACGCTGAACCAAATTGGCAAGAACAACGTGGCAATCGCCGCGCCGCGATGCTGCTTCCACAGATCGTCTGATTCGTTCTCAAGCGACGACATCAGCACGTCGGTGTCGTTGACCGGCTCAGTCGGCTCAGTCGGCTCAGTCGGGGATTCTATTGTTCGCTGCGGTATTGCGGCGTCTGCTGCATTGTCAGCATCTTGATTAGGCATGCGTGAGATCTACGTTCACGAGTTCTGTATTAGTGATTTCCCAAACCCGTCTGGCACAACGCCATTTTTAACGGCCTACAGTGAGTCGTGCAACAGACGAATCGAGGCGAATGGCGCGGATCGCAATTCTTCCTTGCAGCAACCCCGATCGAGCCGCCTTGTCTCATAAGCACTGGTTCAGAAATCACCTGACATAACAAACCCAGCCGTTTGGGAGCTATCCTAGTGGTCGGTGACGTTTAAGAATCCATGGCCCGCTTCATTGTTGGGATTTGATTGTGTAGGGTGGGTCAAGGAGCCCAAGCGACGCCGACCCACCACACATCTACGCGCCGTATCGACAAAGACAATGGTGGGTCTCCATGGCGATCGCCATTCGACCCACCCGAACACTTTTTCGCCGTCCCCAGTGATGAAGCGGGCCATTGTTAAGAATTGGGGTTCTTCTTTTGTCGCTCGGCGGTCTCCGCCGGATGTCATCCCACCAACGAAACAAGTCCCGGAGGGACGTGTCCCTCAACAATTTGGTACTTCAATGGGTAGCGGCAGGGCGCAAGTCCTCAGGACTTGGTTGCGGAATTCGTCAAGAATTTCGACGCCGTCAGAACGCCCGTCGAAAGAGGCGACATGCTGCCGCCCGGCGGGCTCGAAGACAAAAGAAAGACTCGGCATGCTCTGCGGAATAACGATTGCCAAAAGCTATTGGGTCGTCAACCTCGAATGTTAAACATCCCAGCGCTAGTGAAGCGTCCTTCGCTGGCGATTCAGGCTTCAAGCACGGAAGCCGTTCATGTTTGCTTCGTGGGTTTGATGCGCAGAGCGCGCGCTAGCGGGATGGCGATGAGCGCGGCGGCGAAGCTGGCGAGGGCTCCCATTTTGGCGGAATCTTGGATGACACCCGGTTCGGCAAAGGCGGCGGTGGAAACAAACAGCGCCACGGTGAAGCCGATTCCGGCGATCACTCCCAAGACGATGATATGGCGATACGTCATGCCGTCTGGTCGTTGCAAGTGAAACAGCTTTTCGCCCAAAAACGTGAACAGCGTGATGCCCAGCGGCTTGCCGATCAGCAGCCCCGACAGCACCAGCCACGTGGCCGGGCCAGTGTTGGACATCACCACGCCCGCGTTCACAAGACCGAACAATCCCAAGATCAATTCGACGGGATTCTTCCACCACCGAGCGAACTCGCTCAACGTGTCGTGATCTTTCGCATCTTCCGTAAACAGACCGGGGTCGTGAGCGGCATGCGGCAGAACCGGGATGATCGGCACCAATCCCAGCGCGGCGTGAATGCCCGCGTAGTGAAACGACAGCCAGCTCAACACGCCCGGCCCGATCAGATACCACCAAAAACTACGCAGCCCGCAGCGGCGGAACGCGATCCCCATCGCGACCGCCGCCACAACTCCCAGCAACCACTGCGGCTGAAGAGCTTCCTGAGGATAAACAACGGCCAGAATGAACAAGCCGGCCGCATCGTCGGCAATGGCCAGCAACAGCAGAAAGGCGATCGCCGGATGCCCATGGCCGAAGATGATTCTGGCCACGAGATAACTGAAGGCGATGTCGGTCGCACAAGGAACCGCCCAGCCTCGACCCAGCGTATCCCATTGACCCAACAACAAACATCCGGCGATGTACACACAGGCTGGCATCACGACTCCGCCCAGCGTCGCCATCAGTGGCGTGGCTGCCGTCTTCCATCGCGACAGCGGCCCGCCGGGCAGTAGCGATTCCCAGACTTCCTTGGCGGCCATCGCAAAAAACAACGCCATCAGTCCGTCGTTGACCACGTGCAGCAAAGAATAGCCTTCGTCGTGAGATCCCGGTATCAGCGACGTGTCCAGCAGTTGATGGTACGAGGCGGTATGGAAATTGGCCCACACCAAAGCTGCGATCGACCCGCCAATCAGGAACAGAGAATTTTCGAACAGGAACTGAGTTACCTGGTCAAAGCCATTGTTCGGTTTTGAGTCTGTCACTGATGAATCCGGTGGCGCAGAAATATTTCTGGCCAGTTTGTGAGAAGTAAAATGCCACAGTGGCAAAAGTTTGGCCAATTGAGCTCACGTCGCGACTCATTCATTGAGCTCGATTTGAGCGGCTGGCCCAGTCCGTCGTCTGAAGCAGATGTCGTACCGCATTTCACGCTCAATTCGAACGGTCGAGTTGCTCCTCGTGCCACTCAGCCGTTTTGGCGTTGGGTACCGTTCCGTACAACCGTGGCTAGCGCCAAAACGGCTGGAAAACAGGGACCAATTCAGACGGCTGAAATGGCACCAAAGTTTTCTTGGCATCAAAAGTGCTGTGCGGAGGTTGACGACTTAATGATCGACGTTGATCGCGATGGCCCTTGCAACGGAACCACTTTGGTGAACACAGCCACATCAGACCAGCCCCGGTCTGCAGAACATTACGATCAGGCAACAGAGGCTATGCTGACGCAGATTCGTGACAGCATCTTAAAGGCCGCCGAACTGCTGCCGTCTCAGGGGCCAATTACCGGCTTTGCATTTCTGAATCCGCTGCAGGGATTGGAACACCTGCCGATGTCAGACGCTCTGCGGCAGGTGAAGCAGATTTATCATTGCGAACCTTATCTGTCGGAAGACCGTTATCGTCAGTACGTTGCTAGCGGAAGAATTGGCGTTGAAGAACTGACGGAGGTGGTCGACGAAGATCTGCAACAAACGGGCAGCGAACGAATCGCCGGATTGGCAACTCGCCGTGAGCTCAGACTGCACATGCTGCAGCATCCTTTACACACGGGCGACGCGCGAGAACTGGCGTGGGTGATTGCGGAAACCGAAGCGCTGCAGAGTTTTCTGCCAGACACATCGCCGGTCGTGCGTGAGCGAATTATTTCAGAAACTCAGCAATGGGTGTCCAACGAACAAGCCGCTGGCCGAAATCCTGATCACATCGCTCAACTAGCCGCCGATAGTAGCGAGTCGTGGGAGCATGCGTGCTTGAACCATCTGTTCCACACCATCCACCAAAATATCGAGCAGGTCGATATCACGGCTCCAGTGGTGAGTGTGTCGCGACCAGCGGAACTGCTGAAGCAGATCTTTCATATCGATTGTGATGCACTGGTTCATCAAGAACTGATCACGTTTTGTGCCGCATTTCTGGATCAGGGTTTTGCTCACTGGCGGCTACCGAAACGAGACCGTGGATTCTTCGCTGCGTATTGTTCAATCGTCACAGCCAACCAACGCAGTGCTAAGCGTTGGATGAAAGGTCTGGCCGCTGAAATCGATCGTATTCAAGCCGCACGCCTGACACCATTGCAGGTGATTCAGGAATCGCTGCAGTTGCTGGGTGTGACCGTTGAACAGCAGCCGGACTTTCTGCGAGACAGCTTGTTGGCGTTGCGCGGCTTTTGCGGGATGCTGTGGCAGAACGAATTTCGCAGCGACCGAGTTCATTTTCCGTGTCCGAAAGATACTCTGGTTGAGTTCATGGCGGTGCGGTTGCTGCTGGATCGATTCGCTCTGGAGCATCTGGCCCGCAACGAAATCAAAACCCAGCTGCCTCTTTCGCGACTCCAAGATTGGCTGCTGGATGAACAGCAACAGCGGCATCAGGAACGATTGAACAATACGGAACAGCTGGCCTACACGATCTTTCAGATCGCTCAGTTCGAAGGCTGGCTACCGCAGCAGTTGACGGCGATGTCGTCCGACGATTGGCAGGCGTTGGCGGATGAAGTCCGGAATTTTTCAGACCACGAGCGACGCCGTTTGTTTCACGCGGCCTTCGAACGGCAGCTGGTGCGCCGCACTCTGGATTCGATCAGCCTGCGTGCTGCCTTGCCGCAGGTGACTCCCGCAGCACCCGAACTGCAGGTGATCTGTTGCATCGACGCCCGCGAAGAATCGTTCCGACGCCACATTGAAGAGACGAATCCGGACGTTGAGACATTCGGGACGGCCGGTTTTTTCGGAATTCCGATGTACTTTCGATCGGCCGGAGACGCTCATTTTTCGGCGTTGTGCCCGATCGTGATGAAGCCGCAGCATTGGGTTGTGGAAGATGTCGTTTATGCGTTTGAGGAACAGCACAACAGTCGGGCGCGAGCTCGTCGGGCCATCGGCGAAGCTAGCCATCGACTGCATGTTGGCACGCGGACCTCCGTTCTGGGGGCTTTTGTTTCTACAGCCCTTGGTCCGCTGGCCACCGTTCCTCTGGTGAGCCGAATTTTGTTCCCGCGCATGACGGCGCAAATGCATCGCACGGTTCGAAAGTTCGTGTCACCACCCGCGATTACTCGACTCCGACTGGAACGATCCCCCAACGTGCCACCCGGTCCCACAGAAAGTCAGATTGGGTTCACTCTGGACGAACTGTGTGCGATGGGCGAACGAGCATTGCGTGATATCGGATTGACCGAAACCTTTTCGCCGTTGGTGATTGTGCTGGGGCACGGTACGACCTGTCTGAATAATCCGCACGAATCCGCTTACCATTGTGGAGCCTGCGCAGGAAACGCGGGTGGCCCGAATGCGAGAGCTTTAGCGGTGATTTTGAACGACCCGCGTGTTCGCCGTCGGCTGGCCGCGAACGGGCTGGACATCCCAGAAGATACGTGGTTCATCGGTGGGCTTCACAACACGGCGACGGAAGAGATCACGTTCTTTGACCTTGAACTGCTGCCGACGCGTCAGATTGCGGCGTTCCGAGCAGCACGTGAGTTGTTCGAAGAGGTCGCTCAGCGCAACGCACACGAACGTTGTCGGCGGTTCGAATCCGCAGCGTTGGATCTGACTCCACAACAGGCTTTGCGCCACGCTCAGGATCGCACAGAAAATCTCGCGCAGACTCGGCCCGAATACGGCAACGGCACCAACGCGGTTTGCTTTGCCGGCCGACGATCTCGAATTCGCGGCCTGTTCCTCGATCGTCGGTCGTTTCTGATGTCGTACGATTCCGCTCAGGACAACAACACCGCCGACATTTTGGCTCGAATTCTAGGAGCCGTCATTCCAGTTTGTGCCGGAATCAATTTGTTGTACACGTTTTCCGCCATTGATCCTGCTGGCTGGGGAAGCGGTTCCAAGCTGCCTCACAATGTCACGTCACTGCTGGGAGTCATGGATGGAGCGTCCAGCGATTTGCGGCCCGGACTTCCTTGGCAGGGCGTGGATATTCACGAACCCGTCCGGCTGCTGTTTGTGATCGAATGTTCGCCGGACAAGATGCTGAGCATTATGGATCGCAACCCCGCCATCGACCGCATTGTTCGCAATGCTTGGGCACAGGTCGCGACGCTCGACCCAGTGACAACCGAGATCCATCTTTTTCGCGACGGTCAATTCGTCCTTTATCCCACGACAGAAAGCAAACTACAGATGGCCACAAGCTCGGCAGACTGCTATCGCGGTCACCGTGATAACCGACCATTTTCGATGATCGGAGAAGCATGAACGCAATGAACGTCGTGAACATAATGGAAGCACTGGGATATTCTGTGGTCCTCGCTCCAGCTTTGCTGTTGGCCGCGATCGGCGTTCCGATGCTGATTGGCATTCGTCTTTCGGAACGGCGAGTTTCGTCGCTGACGAATTTCGGTGTGGCCATTGGTCTGCTGTCTGGATTGGGCGTACTGATCACCATGTTGCTAACGGGGGAACGCAGTGTTCCGATAAGTGTCGGGCATATGTTCGAAATTCCACAGGAGCACTTTCATTTCTCGTTGAAGTTGCTGTTCGACCGGCTGTCGATTCCGTTTGTGCTGCTGACATTCGTGCTGTGCGGTGTCATCGGAGCTTTTGCGCGAGCCTATCTACATCGTGATACCGGGTACCGCCGGTTTTTTCTGCTACTGAGTTTGTTTCAGCTGGGCATGATTCTGTCGTCCGTGGCAGGCACAATCGAAACGCTATTTTTAGGTTGGGAACTTGTTGGATTGTCTTCTGCATTGCTGGTGGCTTTCTTTCAGGATCGCGAAGGGCCAGTGATCAACGGACTGAAGATTTGGGTCGTTTATCGAATCGCCGATGCGGCGTTTTTGCTGGCCGCATTGCTGCTGCATCATCTGACCGGCGGTGGCGATTTTAACGCCATGACCGGACAGGGACCGTGGCCTTTCGGAACCACAGAAATCGATAGCGGACACGTTCTGTTGGTCGGACTGTTGTTGCTGATCGCGGCCGCTGGGAAGTCCGCATTAGTGCCATTTTCTGGTTGGTTGCCACGCGCGATGGAAGGCCCGACGCCGTCCAGTGCTGTGTTCTATGGTGCACTGTCGGTGCATTTGGGAGCATTCCTGTTGCTGCGAATCAGTCCGCTGCTAGATGCCTCGCTGACGCTGCGAATCGCCGTGGTTCTGTTAGGCCTGATCACGGCCGTCTTCGCCACCCTGACAGCGCACGTGCAGACCGACGTGAAGAGCGCGCTGGCGTTTGCATCGCTGACGCAAGTCAGCTTGATCGTGATGGAGATCGGATTTGGCCTGCGATATTTTGCGTTGTGTCACATCATTGGCCACGCCTGTATGCGGACGCTGCAGTTGTTGCGAGCTCCTTCGATATTGCGAGACAATCACGCGCGCGAAAATGACCTCGGTTCTCGCCTGCCGGAGAAGCCCAGTTGGATCACCAGCATGACGCCTGAGTGGATGAGAACGTGGTTGTATACCTGGGCTCTGGAACGTGGCGGACTGGACACCATGTTGATGAACTGGTTTGTGCGTCCATTCCTCGCCTTCTTTTACTGGTCAGACCGGATGGAGCGCAGGGGGACTGCATTTCTGTCGTCCGACGACGCAGATACAGCGGCAGACGACGTGACGAAAGCAGAGGTCTGATCGATGTTACCGGAACTCCACCTTCCTTGGCTTGAACTTTCCATTGCGATCCCACTGCTGGGTGCGGCGCTGTGTGCCATCAGATTTTCTGACACCAACAAACAACGTGTCGCGGTCTGTGCCAGCGCGGCGACGTTTTTGTGTACGGCCTGCGAATGGTACGACTTCAGCGGCCTAAACACGTTTGCGGCCCACGACCACTGGGACATCATTCGCATGCTGCTGCACAAGGATCTGTTCGTGATTGACGAACTGAACGCGCCTTTGCTGCCGATGACGGCGTTGATGTTTTTGCTAACCATCGTCAGCACACAGCGAACCAAGGCGGCTCGGTTTTCGTACCGCTGGACGCTGCTATTGATGGCCGTCACGCTGGCCATATTAAGTTGCATCGACCCGTGGGCGTTGATCGGATTGTTGTCACTGGCCATCGTGCCTGTCTGGATGGAATTGCGTCGGCGAGGACGATCGACGCGCGTCTATCTGTTGCACATGAGTATCTATTTGATGTTGTTGATTGGTGGCTGGAGTTTACTGGATTTGAATGCCTCCAAAAGCGAGGCGAATCTGCTGCCGATTGCGATGCTGACTGCGGCGGCGTTGCTGCGAGCTGGTGTGGTGCCGTTGCAGGCGTGGATCATCGACCTGTTCGAGAACGCGGGTCTCGGAACAGCCTTTTTGTTCATGGCACCCATGACCGGCGCTTATGCGGTGATGCGACTGGTGCTTCCCGTGGCACCTGTCTGGGCGATGCAAAGTATCGCAGTGCTGTCGCTGATCACAGCCGTCCATGCGGCAGGCATGGCGTTGATTCAAACGGACGCTCGACGTCTGCTGGCCTACCTGTTTCTGTCTAATTCGTCGCTGATTTTGGCTGGCGTGGAACTGGTCACACCCATCGGCCTGACCGGCGGACTTTGCGTGTGGCTGTCGATCGGACTGTCCATGTGTGGCCTCGCACTGACCATCAGGTCCGTGGAAGCTCGGATAGGACGCATTGACCTGCAGCAGTTTTCGGGACTGGGCCGACACATGCCACTGCTGTCGTCGTTCTTTTTGGTGACAGGTTTGGCATCGATCGGTTTTCCGGGCACCATTGGGTTCATCAGTACCGAGTTGCTGATCGAAGGGGCCGTTTCGGTGTATCCCATCGTGGGGTTGATGGTTGTTGTTGTCGCCGCCTTGAATGGGATTGCAGTGGTTAAAGCGTATCTGCACATCTTCGCAGGCAGTGAGCATCCGTCTTCCGTCAGCATGACGTGTCGGCTGTCCGAACGCTTCGCGATTCTGGCGATCGTAGCACTGATCATCGGGGGAGGCCTGATGCCTCAACCAATTGTGAAGTCTCGCTATCACGCGGCGACGGCCCTGTTACACGTGCGTGATGGCACGGCAACTGATACACCTGTCGGAGCACATGGTCGATGAATGTACACCAACAGTTTGCGGCGAGTGTCCAGCAATTCAGTCCCAGCGGGAGGGCAGACTTTTGTCGTCGGCGGTAGCCGACGGATTTCATTCCATCTACGAGACATGTCCCGAAGGCACGACAGAAGGTCAGTCACGGGCAACGTCTGTCGTCCCGCTGGGACGAAATCGCACCTTCCTCCTGTAACTAGTTCGAAGAACACAAAATGAACGCTGATTCGACAAAAGAAGAAGTCCCACGCGGCAACGCGGCCGGCTTTGTCAAGTATCTGAAGTACGACCTGATCTCCGGCCTGTTGGTCTTCTTGATCGCACTGCCGTTGTGTCTAGGGATTTCTCTGGCCAGTGGCTTCCCCCCCATTGCCGGAATCTTTACCGCGATCGTGGGTTCGCTGCTGACCACGGTGCTGAGTAACAGCGAGCTGACCATCAAGGGCCCGGCGGCGGGGATGATCGTGATCGTTGTGGGCTGCGTTACTGATTTCGGTGGCGACGGCATGGCGGGCGGCTGGTCGGATGCGGATTTGGTGGCGTACAAGGCGGCCTTGGCCGTGGGAGTTGTCGCGGCGGTGGCGCAGATTTTGTTTGGCGTGTTTCGAGCCGGAATTGTGGGCGAGTTCTTTCCGATCTCAGCGGTGCATGGCATGCTGGCAGCCATCGGCGTGATCATCATGATCAAACAGTTTCCCGTAGCGCTGGGGGTTTCTGCGAAAGGAGAACCGCTAGAAATCCTGAAAGACATGCCGCACTATATCTCTCAGGCCAACCCCGCGATCGCCGTCATCGGGATGGTGAGTCTGGCGATCATGTTTCTGTGGCCGCTGGTGCGTGCAAAAGTGAAAGTTCTGAAACCGATTCCGGGGCCACTGGTGGTGTTGCTGGTGGCGGTGCCGATGGGAATGGCGTTCGATCTGCTGCACGAACATTCTTACACGCTGAGTGATCACGAATATCAGCTCAGCGACCAATACCTTGTCAAGATGCCAGAACGCGTGTTCGGGATGTTCGACGACATCACCACGCCCGATTTTTCCGCACTGCAACAGGGCAAAGCATGGAAGTGGATCTTTATGTTCTTTGCGATCGGCAGCTTAGAATCTTTGCTGAGTGCCAAGGCCGTGGACTTGCTGGACCCGTGGAAACGCAAGACCAACATGAACCGCGACGTGATTGCCGTAGGAGCCGCCAACTTATGCGTGTCGTGCATTGGTGGCTTGCCGATGATTTCAGAAATCGTGCGTTCGAAAGCCAACATCGACAACGGGGCGCGGACACGTTTCGCCGACATGTGGCACGGGCTCTGCCTGCTGCTATGCGTCGCCCTGTTTCCGATGGTGCTGCATCGCATTCCACTGGCCGCGTTGGCCGCGATGCTGGTTTACACCGGTTCACGATTGGCGCACCCCAACGAATTTTTGCACGTGTACCGCATCGGTCGTGAACAACTGGCCATTTTTGTAACGACGCTGATTGCCGTGCTAGCGACTGACCTGTTGATCGGCATCGGCATTGGTATTCTGCTGAAAGTGATCATTCACATGGTCAACGGAGTGCCGCTGAAATCGCTGTTCACGCCGTTTCTGGAGATTCAGGACGTGGACGAAAACACCAGCATTATTCTGGCTCGTGAATCCGCCGTCTTTAGCAACTGGATTCCGTTTCGCCGACAGATCGAACAAGTCGGTTTGGTGCAGCGTCGCAATCTAATTGTTGACGTGTCGAATACCAAACTGGTCGACCACAGCGTGATGGAGAAGCTCGATGAAATGCAGCGCGACTTCGAACAGGAAGGTCTGACGTTCGAAGTGCGTGGCCTAGACAGCCTGCAGCCCATGGCCAACAACGCTCACGCCGCGCGAAAGGGCGGACTGGCGTCCATGAAGCGTTTGACTATTGTGGCCGATGCGTCGCTAGAAGAAATGCTGGAAGAAAAATTCGTAGAACTCGGAGCCACCGGCTTCACATCGCAACCGTGTTCCGGTGCGGGCCGACGAGCTCTGCAAAGCGGCGCGCGTGCGGGGAATTCGAAGGTGCGGATCGAAATCGTCATGCCGAGTCGCGTGTTAGAAGCCTGCTTGGCGTTTCTGCGACAAGACGTGCTTTCGCAACATGCGGTCACAGCTTGTGTGGAAACCGTCGACGTGATTCGCCGCGATCAGTTCGAACCGCTGGCGGCGGTGGCGGCGGAGAAAACGCACTAAACACAATGGCCCGCTTCATTGTTGGGATTTGATTGTGTAGATCGTGTCGGGTGGGTCAAGGAGCCCAAGCGACGCCGACCCACCACACGTCTACGCCTCGTATCGACAAAGAAAAGGGTGGGGCTAAATGGCGATCGCCATTCGACCCACCCGACCTCTTTTTCGCCGACCCCAGTGATGTAGCGGGCCATTGACTAAAATGAGCTCTCGGGCATTGTGACCGACAGCCATGCAACGCGATGAAGCCTGAAGCGCTAGCGAAGGACGAATGAACGATCCCCTTCGCTTGCGCTTCAGGCTTCAAGTGTTAGCTCGTGGTTGTCGTTAAATCGTTTTGATGTGTAAAAACGCTTGGCAGAGCGTGAAAAGGCTCCGCGAAGATGAGTTGGAAATCGTAGCGTTGATTAGAAACGTCAGCAAAACGGAATTTCATCGCTCAATCTTCGAGGAGCGACGGATGCGGAAATCATTTACGCGACAACTTCGTCTGGACAATCCGGCGGTCGAAGAAGTCGAACTCAACTTCGACTGTCGAGATTCCCTGATCCCGGTGCTGCGATCTTTGCAGCACGTGTATTCGAAGCCCGAACTGACCGATCGAATCATGGATCCGATTGGTCGTGACGTCAACGCCAAGACGTCGGCGAAGCAGGGCCGCGAAGGGATGAACTATTGGCACATTCTGGTACTCGCCGGTGTGCGGCTGGGATG
>JBDNHJ010000247.1:0-9517 GCA_041688835.1 Fuerstiella sp. | reverse complement strand
TATCGGTATCATCGCTCATATCGATGCGGGCAAGACCACAACGACCGAGCGGATTCTGTACTACACCGGCGCGTCTTATCGGATGGGGAATGTCGACGATGGCACGACTCAGACGGACTTTGATCCGGAAGAGTCGCAGCGTGGAATTACGATCTATTCGGCGGCCGTCACATGTGAATGGCGGGGATGCACGATCAATTTGATTGATACGCCTGGGCATGTGGATTTTACGGCTGAGGTTGAGCGTAGTCTTCGAGTGCTGGATGGCGCTGTTGTGATTTTTAGCGCTGTGGAAGGTGTTGAGGCTCAGAGTGAGACGGTTTGGCGGCAGGCGGATCGGTACGAGGTTCCTCGATTTTGTTTCGTGAACAAGATGGATCGAATTGGTGCCGATTTCGATCGTGTGTTGAGTGCCATGCGCAGTCGGTTGAGGGCGAATCCGTTACCGATTCAGTTTCCTATCGGGCAAGGGCCGGTGACGAATCCCGGTGGATTTCGCGGGGTGATTGACCTTATCTCAATGAAGGCGATGTATTGGGATGTTGAGTCTCGCGGGGCTGAATTTCGGACCGAAGAGATTCCTGAAGCACTGGCTGATGATGCGGAATTGTTGCGGGGTGAGTTGCTGGATGCGTTGTCTGACTTCGATGACGAATTGATGGAAACGCACATGGAAGGCGGGGCGGTCAGTGCCACCCTGATGGTTAAGGCTCTTCGTGCTGGCACATTGGCGGGCAGTTTTCAGCCAATTTTATGCGGTTCTTCACTGGACTATATTGGTGTGCAGCCTGTGCTGGATGCGGTTGCCGATTTTCTGCCGAGTCCAGTGGATCGCCCAGCCGTCTCTGGTATTGATCCATCGTCGAAAGCGGATGGAAAGTCTGTCTCGCGGGAAAGCTCGGTGGATGAGCCTGTTTGTGCTCTGGTCTTCAAGATTCAGTCTGACAACCATGGCGATCTGTATTTTGCGCGTGTGTATTCAGGTGTTTTGAAGAGCAATTCGCGACTGTTGAATCCGCGAACGAAAAAGAAGGAATTGGTCACGCAGTTGTGGCATATTCAGTCTGATTCGCGCGAAAAGGTCGACGAAGTTTATGCGGGTGATATCTGCGGGGTTGTTGGTCCCAAGGATACGGGGACCGGGGATACGCTGTGCGACCCCCAGCAGCCGATTGTTCTGGAGCAGATTCGGTTTCCTGAAACGGTGATCTCTGTTGCGATTGAGCCTGAGTCCAGCGCAGATCGGAAGAAGTTGGTTGAGGTTTTGGATCGAATGCAGCGGCAGGACCCGACTTTTACTGCGCGTACAGATGACGATACGGGCCAAACGATTATTAGCGGGATGGGTGAGCTGCATCTGGAAGTTGTTCGCCATCGTATGGAGCGAGACTTCAATATGAAGGTCCGCGTACACAAGCCACGGGTTAGCTATCGTGAGAAGTTGACAGGGCAGTTGAAGGTTGAGTCTGAGTTCAGTGTTTCAACACCCGCTGGTGGGTTGCGTTTTGGCTTGCATCTTACGGCCGAGGAGTTCACTGACGGCGAATCGCCGATTGAGGTTTCTCATAAGCTGAAACCAAACGCGTTGCCTGGGCCATTACTGCAGGTTCTGATGGAGTCTTTAAAGGGAGAAGCGGATGGGGGTGGGAAACTTGGATATCCGCTGATGGATTTTCGTCTTACAGTGACGAAGGTAAACTACTCAGAGACAGAATCCACTGAGCCGGCGATTCGTTCTGCGGCGGCTCAGGCCTTTGGTAAAGTGCTGCAGGAAGGGAATATGGTCATGATGGAGCCCGTCATGGCCATCGAAGTTGTTACACCCGAAGAATTTTTGGGAAATATTCAGTCAGACCTGAACTCTCGGCGCGCTTTGATAGTAGACTCCGACTGCCGCGGAGATCTGTGTGTTCTGAAGGCCGAAGCACCTCTCATTGAGATGTTTGGGTACTCTACTCAGATTAGAAGTCTGTCTCAGGGGCGTGCCTCCTACTCAATGGAGCCATGTCGCTACTCGGAAGCACCAGCGGGCTCAACTTTTTAAAGGTGCAAACCGATAATCTGCGAAACAGTTTCAAAACTGTCGGTAGATTTGTTGACAGATTGTCCTGTCGCTCCTAACATGTGCGATTCCCCATTCCGGGGGTCTGCGATTTTCGACCTAAGTTATTTGGTGAAGGTGATTTGCGGTGGCTGCTGACGAAAGTATCCGGATACGGATGGAGGCATACGACCATTCGGTGCTGGATCAATCTTCTGCGGATATCGTAGATACGGCGAAGCGGACGGGTGCCATTGTGCATGGTCCAATTCCGCTGCCGACACGTGTGGAGCGGTATACGGTTCTGCGTAGCCCCCATATTGATAAAAAGTCGCGTGAGCAGTTCGAGATTCGAACTCACAAACGACTCATAGATATTTGTCAGCCAACCGGGAAGACTATTGACGCTTTGAATAAGCTGTCGCTTCCTGCCGGTGTTGATATCAAGATCAAGGCAACTGCGAATTCCTGATTTGCTTCAGGTGTTGTTGTTTTTTGGTTTGCTTGCTTGTGCCGTCACTTGTGTGGCTGGTGTTCCTTTTTCTGTTTCAGCGCTCGGGTGCTGCGTTATGCCTGTTGGTCTGCTTGGTAAAAAAATCGGAATGACGCAGGTTTATAATGACGAAGGCGTCATTGTTCCTGTGACTGTGATCGAGGCTGGGCCATGCGTTGTGACGCAGGTTCGGACTGTTGGTCGCGATGGCTATGAAGCTGTCCAAGTTGGCTTCGGTGAGAGGCCGAGGCGTTTAGCGTCTCGCGCTCAGCGTGGGCATCTGGTAGGTATTAATGGACGTCGCCAAAAAGAGCGTGTGGCTGCGGGGGTGGAGTCTCCTGCTAAGGCGGGTTGCGAGCCTCGTGTGTTTGTGCGTGAGTTTCGCTGCGATGATGCACCTCACGGTTTAGAAGTTGGTCAAGAGTTGTCGGCTGGTCTGGTTGGGGACTGGGTGTTTGTTGATGTGATTGGTACATCAAAGGGTCGTGGGCATGCTGGTGTTATGAAGCGTCACGGCTTTAAGGGTCAGCGGGCGACTCACGGTGTGAAAAGAGTTCATCGTCACGGTGGTTCGATTGGCCAGAGTGCTGACCCGTCCCGCGTGGTTCGTGGGACTCGAATGCCGGGTCGTTTCGGTGGCGTGCGGGTGACTGTGCGGAATTTAAAAGTGGTTCGTGCTGACGCTGAGAATAATGTCGTTTTGGTTGAGGGCGCGATCCCGGGTCCAAATGGCGGTCATGTCGTGTTGCGTTATTCTGCCAAGAATCGGAAGGTGTCGAAATGATTAGTGTTCCGGTTCGTGATGTGAGTGGTGCTGAGTCAGGTTCTTATGAATTTGATCCGCAGGATCTTGTGGCTGGTGGTGTGAATCGTCAGTTGCTGCACGATGTGGTGGTGATGTATCAGGCCAACAGTCGTCAGGGTACTGTGCAGACTAAGTCGCGCGGGATGGTGCGTGGTAGTACAAAGAAGTTGTTTCGGCAGAAGGGGACTGGTCGTGCTCGGGCTGGTAATGCTCGCACCCCGGTACGTCGTGGTGGCGGTCACGCCTTCGGCAAGAAGAATCGTGATTACAGCTACCGGTTGCCTCGCAAGGCGATTCGTTCTGCGACTCGTATGGCGCTGCTGAGTAAGTTTCAAGACGGTCAGGCTGTTGTGCTGGCTGATTGGATGTGTCAGTCTCCAAAGACCAAGGCTGTTGCTGCGGCACTCGGCGCTTTGGGCGTGGCTGGTTCATCTGTGTTGATCGCCACGGATGGTATTGATCAAAATGTTTACAAGTCTGCTCGCAATATTTCCGACGTTCAGGTGCTTCCTGCGTCTGATTTGAATGCCTACGCATTGTTGCGAAATCGAAATTTTGTGGTGACGGTCTCTGCGATGGATCGTCTCCTTGGTCGTAATTCAGAGGCTTCGGTTTGATGAATGTGACAGAGAAGAAGAGCGGTATCACTCTTGAGCCGCATGTTGTGATACGCCGTCCTCTGGTAACAGAGAAGGGTGTGCATGGTTCAGAGAGGTTGAATGCCTATGCGTTCGAGATTCATCCAGCAGCGACAAAGTTGGATGTGAAGTTGGCAATCGAAGCTCTGTTTGAGGTTCGTGTCGACTCAGTTCGGACGCAAAATCGGAAAGGTAAGCCTCGCAGGGCGCGCGTTGCGATGGGCCGGACGAAGGGTTGGAAGAAGGCGATTGTGAAGCTTCACGATGAGGATCGGATTTCGTTCTTCTAAAATTGGTCTCGCTGCAGTTAGTTTTATTCTCAAGGTGTTGAGATGGGTATTCGATTCTATAAGCCGGTCACTCCGGGACGACGCGGGGCAACCGTGTCGGACTTTGAGGAGATTACGGATCGTAAGAAACGTCCGGAAAAGTCGCTCACTGTTCGTGCGAAGAAGAACGGCGGTCGCAATAATCAGGGAAAGATTACGGCTCGCCATCGTGGTGGCGGTCATAAGCGTCTGTATCGCCTGATCGACTTCAAGCGTCGTAAAGACGGCGTTGTGGGTACTGTGACTCATATTGAGTATGATCCCAATCGTACATGTCGTATCGCGTTAGTCGAATACGATGATGGTGAGAAACGTTACATACTGGCGCCTGAAGGTCTGGCGGCCGGTGCAAAAGTCGAGAGTGGTGATGTAGTCGAACCGTTGCTCGGTAATTGTATGCCGCTGTCAGCGATTCCACCTGGGACGGATGTACATAACATTGAGATGCAGCCTGGCCGGGGTGGTCAGCTGGTTCGGAGTGCTGGGGTGAGAGCTGTGCTGAACGCTCGTGAGGGGCGTTGGGCTCAGGTAACATTGCCGAGCGGTGAAGTTCGTCGGCTTCCGAGCAGTTGTCGGGCGACAATCGGCGTGATCGGCAATGGAGATCACAGTAAGATTGTCTACGGCAAGGCTGGTCGGATGAGGTGGCTTGGTCGTCGTCCGCATGTGCGTGGTACGGTGATGAATCCGTGTGCCCATCCGTTAGGCGGTGGTGAAGGTCGGAACTCTGGCGGTCGTCATCCGTGTAGTCCGACCGGGAAGCCTGCAAAGGGTGGTCGGACAAGGACAAAGGGTAAGGCGTCCAATAAGGCGATCATTCGCCGTCGTCGGTCACGTCGTTACGGTGAAGTTAAGGTTTGATCGTTAGAAGTACTACGGGATTTTGATTCATGGGTCGTTCGCTCAAAAAAGGGCCATACGTTGACGTCAAGCTGCTTAAGAAAGTTGATAAGCAGAATGTTGCGGATCGCAAGGAGCCTGTTAAGACTTGGGCTCGTGCGTCAACGATTTCGCCTGAATTCGTTGGTCACACGTTTTTGGTACACAACGGTCGCACACACCTGAGTGTGTATGTGACTGAAGATATGGTTGGTCATAAATTGGGTGAATTTGCTCCGACGCGGACATTTCGTGGTCACGGGGCGAGGGGTAAGAAGTAGTAATGGGCGTTGTTACAGCTACTCATCGTCATGCTCGGATTTCGGCCACGAAAGTGCGGCCCTTCGCTGATCTCATCCGCGGAATGGCGGCTGGACAAGGCGTGGAAGCATTGCGTTATGTTCCAAATCGCGGAGCCCGGTTTCTTGAAAAGGTGCTGAAGAGTGCCATCGCTAATGCGGAAGATCGCGGAGTTCGCAATCCTGACGGATTGACGATTTCAGAATGTCGTGTTGATGGCGGTCCCATGTTTAAGCGTGTGCGGCCGCGGGCACGCGGGATGGCCTTTCTGATTCGAAGGCGAACCGCTCATATCCACGTCAGCGTTGACGCGCCAGAGCTTGGCTAGTCGAAGGTTTAGACAGCCGAGTTTCTTATTTAATATACGTTTTGCAGAGGATTAGTCATGGGTCAGAAGGTCAGGCCGACGGGGTTTCGAGTCGGTGTCATGGAGAACTGGCGTAGCCGGTGGTACGCACCGAAGCGTGAGTACGGTGACCTTCTACTTGAAGACTTCAAGATCCGTAAGTACGTGAGTACGAAGTATCAGTTTGCTGAGATCTCGAAGGTTGAGATCGAGCGGACGCGTGATCAAGTGATTGTACACCTGCACACAGCGCGGCCGGGCGTGATTATCGGTCGCAAGGGGCAGGAAGTCGATCGTCTCAAGGGCGATTTGGAAGAGCTGACTGGTCGCCGGATGGATCTCAAGATTGTTGAGATTGGTAACGCGAATCGGAGTGCGAAGTTAGTGGCTGATAAGATCTCTCAGCAATTGTCTAAGAGGGGCAGCTTTCGTCGCGCGATTAAGAAGACGCTTGATGAGGTGATGAGTTCTGGTGTTTACGGTGTGAAGATTGAGATGTCAGGGCGCCTAGGTGGTGCTGAGATGTCTCGCAAAGAAAAGGCAAGCCGCGGTTCGATTCCGTTATCGACTTTGCGGAGACATATAGATTACGGCTTATCAGAAGCCAAGACAGCCCAAGGCGTGATCGGCGTGAAAGTCTGGATCGATTTGGGCGACTACTCGGACGAGGAGACTGCAGATGGCTCTAATGCCAAAACGGGTCAAGCATCGAAAAAGCCAACGAAGACGTATAAAAGGTGATGCCCATAAGGGTAACACAGTTTGCTTCGGTGACTGGGGCCTGCAGTCAATGCAACAGGGCCACGTAACTGCTTCGACTATTGAAGCCTGCCGTATTGCCACGATGCAGTACATCCGCGGGATTGGTAAATTATACATACGGATTTTCCCAAACAAATCTGTTACCTCGCGCCCGTTGGAAACACGAATGGGTAAGGGTAAGGGGGAGCCGGATCGTTGGGTGGCTGTTGTTAAGCCCGGCACTGTCCTCTTTGAGGTAAGTGGCGTTGGCCGAGACGGTGCTCGCGATTGCTTTAACCGAGTGGCTCATAAGCTTCCGGTAAGGGTTCGGCTAGTTGGTCGACGCCCCGTGGTTGAATAATTTTGATTGAGGTGAATGTGATGTCTAAGGCATCGGCTCTGCGGGAAATGTCTGATGAGCAGCTCGAGCATGAGCTGCGCGAGGCTCAGCAGTCTTTGTTCCGTGTTCGATTTCAGTCTGCGACTGAACGCAATGACACTCCGAGTACTGTTCGGAGGAAGCGGCGCGAGATTGCCAGAGTGAAGACGATTCAGCGCGAGCGCTCGGGCGCTACTTCGGATAGTTAATCTGTTTTATTGAGAATTGCGTTTTGCGATGAAAAAAACGTTGGTAGGCATTGTGACCAGTGATAAGTCGAGCAAGACTCTGCGCGTAGAGATTGAGCGACGATTTCCACATCGGAAGTACGGCAAGATTATTCGTGCCAGAACTGTTTGCAGGGTTCACGACGAGAACGAGGTCGCTGCTGAAGGCGATCTTGTTGAAATCGTGGAGTGTCAGCCTCGTTCAAGAACGAAGCGTTGGGATTTTGTTCGTGTTGTCAAGGCCAATGATGGCGTGGCAATGCTCGGTCAGTCAGCAGAATAGAGCACGCTCGTTTGAGTGGTTGCCGATAGCGGTTGAGGGTGTTTCGATGATTCAGATGCAGACTGTGCTGGATGTGGCAGATAATTCGGGGGCCAAAGTGGTGCGTTGCATCAAGGTTCTCGGAGGGAGTCGGCGTCGGTACGCCACACTCGGCGACGTTATTGTCGTCAGTGTTCAGAAGGCTATTCCTGGTAGCGCTGTGAAGACCGGGACGGTTGTCAAAGGTGTAATTGTTCGCATACGTAAAGCTGCTCGCCGCGAGGACGGCAGCTACGTCAAGTTCGATAGTAACGCCGTTGTTATTGTTGATAATGACAACAATCCGCGTGGGACCCGTATTTTCGGTGCTGTTGCCCGCGAGTTGCGTGATCGAAAGTTTATGAAGATCGTGAGTCTCGCCAGCGAAGTGGTCTAGTTTGCCGGTCGGGTGGTTGAGCCAAGTTATTGAGAATATGATATGCCACGGTTGTTAGAGAAATACAATAACGAGATCGTTCCTACCCTAAAAGAGTCTTTGGGTCGTTCTAACGTCCATTCGATTCCGAAGCTGGAAAAAATCGTTGTGAGCATGGGTGTTGGTGAGGCCGTTCAGGATCGGAAGAAGCTGGATGCAGCGGTCGGTCACTTGGAGACTCTCAGCGGCCAGAAGGCTCAATTGTGTCGAGCAAAGAAGTCAGTGTCCGGGTTTCGACTGCGTGAGGGGATGCCGATTGGTTGCCGCGTCACTCTACGTGGTAAGCGAATGTATGAGTTCTTGGACCGTCTGATTACGATCGCTTTTCCACGAGTGCGTGACTTTCGTGGGATTAACGAAAACTCGTTTGACGGTCGTGGCAATTACAACTGCGGTTTGCAAGAGCAGTTGGTGTTTCCTGAGATTGACCCTGAGACTGTGAATCAGCCTCAAGGGATGAACATTACCGTGGTGACCACTGCGAGTTCCGATGATGAAGGCCGTGCGTTGTTGACGGCGTTTGGCATGCCTTTTAAGAACGCCTCTTCTGATAAGTAGAGTCTGACCTTAGGTTGGTTGATTGTTATGGCTAGTAAATCAAAGATCGAAGCGGCTAAGCGGACTCCCAAGTTCAGTAGTCGAATTGTGCGAAGATGTGGGCTGTGCGGTCGTCCGCGTAGTGTCTATCGCAAATTTAAGGTCTGTCGTATTTGTTTCCGCGATCTTTGCTTGGACGGGCTTGTGCCTGGGGCAAAGAAGGCGAGTTGGTAGTCGTTCGTTTTGTTGATATATTGTAGAGTTTCGTCTTATGATGACTGACCCGATCGCGGACCTGCTGACACGTATTCGCAATGCGATTCATGTAGAGCGTCCTTACGTTGACATGCCACTGTCGAAGATGAAAGTCCGCGTGGTCGAGGCTTTGGCTCGTGAGGGGTTCGTTTGGGACCATGAGATCATCGACGCGGCACCCGTGTCGACTTTGCGTGTGAACCTGAAGTACGGCCCGAATGGTGAGCACGTGATTCAGCACATCGAACGGATGAGTAAGCCGGGACGTCGCGTGTACGTGAACGTGCAAGACACAGAAGAAGTTCGGCAAGGATTGGGTATCTCAGTTCTATCAACATCGAAGGGTGTGCTGAGCAATCGTGAAGCACGCAAAGAGGGCGTTGGCGGAGAACTTCTCTGCCAAGTCTGGTAAGCGTTCGTTATTTCGAAGAAACACACACGAGTTGGTCCTGAGAAATGTCTCGAATTGGTAAAAAGCCCGTTAGCTTTCCGGCTGACGTTACTGTCTCGCAGAGCGGTCAAGCAGTGAGTGTGAAGGGTCCAAACGGCGATTTGACGCTGAATGTGCATCCGAACATGACTGTGAAGGTTGATTCAGCGGAGCGGTCGATCACTGTCACACGTCTCGACGATTTGCGAGAGAACCGTGCCCTGCACGGTCTGACTCGCAGTTTGTTGAGTAACATGGTGAGCGGGGTGACGAAGCCGTTTGAGCGATCGCTGGTGATCATGGGAGTCGGTTACAACGGTTCTGTGACAGGTGGCAATCTGTCTCTGCAGGTTGGTTTTGCTAACACGATCGTGCTGCCG
>JBDNHJ010000246.1:0-5177 GCA_041688835.1 Fuerstiella sp. | reverse complement strand
ACGGTCTGTTGTGCGAAGGCCCATTGCCGAAGCATTCGCAGTGGACACGGTTCGTCAACGGTTCGTCAACGGAGCCGAAACGCAAGCGGAACTCAAAGCATTGCGTCACTGTCTTTCGCGGGGGACACCCTTCGGCGATTCGACATGGCAGCAGTCAACGGCCATCCAACTCGGACTGGAGTCCTCGCTCCGACCACGCGGACGCCCCAGAAAGCCGAAAAAGTAGAATGTCCCCGTTTTGCGTTCCCCAGAATCTGGCGAGCGGCAACGTGGTCATTCGCGAAGACAACCTGACATCCACCAGCTTCACTCCCACAACCGCGCTGTCATCGGGCAGCTTCCGAGTGTGGGTGAAAGCGATCGGGTCCAGCGGCAACTTTAACGACGGCACGTGGAGTGCTCCAGTCGACTTTTCGATTGCCGCGGTGTCTGAAGAACTGCCCTCAGACACCTTCGCCCCACGTCTGACGAGCCTCGACGATCTTCTGCAAACAGAAGTCACCGCACAACGTGGCCAGGTCGCGGCCACCGCTGAGTCTTCAGCTCGGGACCTCGCGAAGGACGTTACAGAAACCAACAGGCAGGGTGATGTTGTGCAACCGACGGACGAAACCGCCCTGTCTCCGGTTGCTGCTGCCGAATCACCCGAATTGCGGCTGTCCCTGCTTTGGCAACAACCACATCTTCCGGAATGGCTGTTGTTGGAAGAGCGGTCGTAGGACGCTGACAAATTAGGCGAGTTGGATGGTTGAGGCCAACTCAGTTTCCACCCGACTTGACGTCGGTGGTCCAACTCGCTTTTGCACGACTCTTTGGCTGAAACGGAGGCCCCCAGACATTGTTGGGTCGCTGACTGCCATGAGTGGACAAAGTGTTGCCGGTGGTAGGGGTTTCCCGTTTTTTGACGGGATTCAGAATAGAATCGCGATAGAAAGACTGCCGCCTCACCGTCTCTGACCGATACCGACTGATAAAGACACCTTGACGGATGTGGCGAACGACTTAAGATTCGCCTAGGGGCCGACCTCCCCACAGACGCTGGAGTTAAAAAATGACACGCCACACGCCACACGCCACACGCCACACGCTTGATTGCTCTGATTCTGGCAGTCTCCGCGAGCATCTGCGTCATGGCCGCTGACATCCCGACGCCCCGGATTCTGGTCGAGCACGAGCCGTCCGGCTACATGGGGGATCATGCCTCGTACATCGCCACAGCAATCAGCTCAGCGAAGGACGTTCACGGAATTGTCGAATTCGAAGCGGGAAAGGTATACCGAACGTCTCAGGTCAATGTCTGGCGTGATAGTGGAGGTGGCGATGACACTCGCTACATGATCGCCGGAATCGAAGGCAATGGTGCCGTTCTGAAATGGGTTGAGGACGGGGATGTCGGTTCCGGACAGTCTTTGATCTACCTGTGGGCACCGGAATTCAAGGGCAACACCGGGTTCTTTATTCGCAATCTGACACTGGACTGCGGAAATAACAATATCCCTACGTATAACGATCGCGAAGACGACGATGAGGGGCTGAATGGCGATGGAAGCAAAGGCGATCTCGCCTACGGCGACGAAGCGTGCGACTACGGGCTGCGGATCTGGGGCGGCGAGGATTTTCTGATAGAAAACGTGAGTGTTCTGCGGGCGGCTCAGTACGGCGTCTACGTCCAGACAAATCAGTCGTACGCTGTTCGCAACGCCGTTTTTCGACAGGTGATGTCGCGTTATTGTCAGGATTCCGGCTGGCAGTTCGAAAATACAGCTGCATCACCGGTGATTCAGATTCAGAACATCACCCTGGAAAACTGCTATAGTCACCGCAACCAGAAACACGGTTATTATTTTGAGCACGCCGACAACATCCGAATGGTGGGTTGCGGAGCCGAGAAAAATAAAAGTGAGAACATTTACGCAGACGAAAGCGTTGGCACGTTCGACTGGCTGGGAGGCTACACCGAAAAAGGGAACTACGACAGCCTGACAGATACATTCGTGGGTTCTCCACCAGATGTCGACAAGTGCATGAAGTTCGAAGACGGAGCGGATCCTGTACGAATTCTTGGAGCACGGCTGTTCGGGCGCCTGATCTACGACACCAGCGCTGGTAAGGATTTTCTCGTTCATTCGAACGGACACACGAAGACAGGTTTCGATGGTTCGAATGTGCCAACCAATAACACGATCTCACCGATCGCTGCGAATTATACTCCGACGGGCGAGCAGACCCTTCTGAGAGACAAGGTTGCTCCCTGCTATTACGAGATTCCGGACTACCTGCGGTTTCGCAAGGGGATGAGCGTTTTTGGGACGACGTGCACGACGAAACAGCAGTGGCAGGCCGCTCTGGAAGACAAGCTGAACATCTTTGTGGTGCTTCATTCCTGGGACCCGAATCTTGTCACTCCCGGCCCGCCTCCGGACTTGGGCGATCAGACGGCCAACATTCAGGGGCGGATCACAGACGCATTGAACGCGAGCGGTGCGTACAGCGGAGCTCTGGCATTTGAGCCCGGCGTTATCTATCAGACGAAACCAATTGTCGTCCAGGGGCAGTTTGGTTCCAGTGGAGCCGGCATCATGGCGATCATCGGCAACGGAGCAACCTTGACGGCGATTTCGGGCGGAACCACAACCGATCCGCTCTTAAAGCTGGAACTCGTGCACGGGTCTCAAGATCCGGAGAACGACCATTACAATTTCTGGATGACCGACTTGACTCTGGATGCAAATGAGCTGTACGAGATTGGACTCCGAGTAACGAAATCCAAGTATTTTCATTTGCGAAATTTGAATGTGTCGAATGCCACCGACACTGGAATTCTGTGTGACGCTCCGTATCAGGCAGACGTCTATTACGGAATGTTTCACAATGTTGTCTCACACCACAACGGCCAGTCTGCGGGGACTGGAGACGGCTTTCAACTAACAGCCAAGACTGTTGACACTTCTGACATGAGCATTGGAATTGCGAATGCGAACGTCGGGTACTACCGTTGCCACAGCCACTCAAACAATCGAGTGGGTCTGAAGGTAGATTACGCCAGTGCCACATTCGTGGACTGCGTTTTTGACGATAATCGCACATACGATGCTGAGATGTCGCAGACGCGTTCTCTGGATCTGATCAACTGTGATTTGCGGGCAGGGTTTTCCGGAACCGTTGGATTACGAATCAATCAGACAGGCGTTGCGTACTATGGCGTTCATCTGTTAGGCGGGCGTCTGCGGAACCGGTTGAATCTGGCAACCAGCGCCGGAGCCGGTTCGGTAACGTACGGTTCTGGCGTCAGCCACAGTATGGTGCACACGGAATACGATCCCAACCTTCCGGCCGCGCAGTCGGCATCATTTTTGTACAACATAGCGGGGGATGGCTCGGGAACGAATGTCGCTGAAGGCAACGGCACCTAGTTGTGGCATTCCTCGTCGACAATGTATTCGATCGGCTCGTCTAGCCCGTTGCCGATTGCCGACAGGTCAGGCGGAGCGGACACAACCCCCAGTCATTTATGAGCAGTCGGCGACGAATTAAACGATGACAGCTTCACTGGTGCTGATCCTTTTGAACGGTTACCTCAGGAAAGGTGTTTGCTATGTTCTTCCAAAAAGTTACCTCAGGAAAGGTGTTTGCTATGTTCTTCCAAAAACCCAGGCGTGGTCGTCAGCGCCGGGGACATATGATTCACACGGATGTGACATCTGCAGCGGAAGTGCTTGAAACTCGCCGAGTTTTGGCCGCGCCGATGGATCCGGTGGAGATTACGGATGTGATTTATGATGAACCGACTTTGACGAGCGTGATTCTCACACCGGTGACTGATGCAACTCATTATGAAGTCTGGGTCTCGGATGCAGCGTTCCGGCAGCGTTACGTTGGAAATGGACGGACCATCGGGTCAGAACCCACCTTTCACAGTCGTCATTTGCGGTTCACCGACGCCGGAGGGAGCATCGACGCTTCACACAAATTGGATACCAACACGGGCAGTGGCAATCGTCTTCGTCTTTGGGCTCGGGCTCTGAACGACGATGGGGCGGGGCCGTGGGGGCCCCCATTGAATCTAATCGTTGGGGGTGGTCAACCTCGGGATCAGGTTCAATTGGATGTCACCGGGCTGTACACCGGAAGCGAGCAGCAGACGGTGCCTCTGTCATGGCCATCACGAGAAAACTTCGGTGCCACCCGGTATGAAATCTGGGGCAATCGTGACGGAACACGCGTCATCAACGAAGAAACGACCAGCAGTGAGTTTCAGTCGGAAGAACTGGAAACCGGGCTGTACAAAGTGTGGGTGCGTGCTGAGTCGGATGTGTATAACGCTCCCTGGTCCAGGCCCATGCTGGTGGCGGTGGGAGCTGACCGCCCTGAACTGACTGGACCGGTCATCAACGAAGCTCCACTCCGTCCGGAAATCACATGGTCTGCCGGACTCGACGGATTGAATTATCAGGTGTGGGTTCAGGCCGAAGGCCAGGGAGTGGTGATCAACGAGACAGGAGTGACAGGCACATCGTACACTCCGAGCACCGATCTGGCCGATGGTATCTATTCTGCCTGGGTGCGTCAGGTGACTGATTCCGGTGAAGCACTGCCGTGGAGTTCTCGCTATCGGTTCGCCGTGGGCGTCAGTCGGCTGCCCGAAACTCCTGTTCTGCAGCTCACGCCCAATCTGAACGGCGACGACGTGGAAGACTACCGGGCCATCTTCACCTGGAACGCCGCGGCCAACGCCACTCGGTTTGAACTCCACGTTTCGCGGCGCTTCGATGGTGTCAAGGTCTTCGGTGCGGATGATCTGACCGGCACCACGTATACGACACCGGTTCTGGCAACCGGCAGTTACCGGGCCTGGCTCAGGTCGATTGGAGCGAACGGCGAATTGAGTCTCTGGAGCGAAGCCTACGTAGAGTTTACTGTTATCAGGGGACCTCGCCGGGCCGGGGAAGTTGTCCTGTTCGATTAATGAAGAAGCGAATCCGGAACAGCTGCCGCCAGGTTTCTCGAAAACCGATCGGACACGCAGAACAGAAAGCAGAACAGAAAGGACATGCATTGTAAATGCCTGACAAGTCCTTAGACTGCTCCGGCGGGCTGTGAATTTTCAGGATTTGATGAGGTTGACACAATGACGATGGCGCGTGGTGAGCTGGTTGATTCAACGGTGACGCCGTATT
>JBDNHJ010000245.1:0-5652 GCA_041688835.1 Fuerstiella sp. | reverse complement strand
TGTGGTGGCTGTTGCTGTGGTGCTTGTTGCTGTGGTGGCTGTTGTTGCGGTGCTTGTTGCGGATACTGCGGCATTTGTTGCGGCATGCCGGGGTATTGTTGCTGAGGCATTGGCATGCCGGGATATTGCTGTTGCGGCATTGGCATCCCTGGATACTGCGGCATCGGCATTCCCGGATATTGTTGTTGCGGCATGCCCGGATACTGCATCGGCTGCTGAGGTGCAGGTGCTGGGGCGGGGCTGGCAGGTGCCGCAGCTGCGGGGGCGACGCTCTTCCCGCGTGCTTCGAGGTGCTTTTTTCGTTCGGCTTCTTCTCTCAGGAATAGCTGGCTCACTCTCTTTTCCTGCTTGGCACCCGTTGGCGCTGCCACGCCTTTGGACGTTCGGTCGGCATCTGCGCGACTGTTCAACCGCTGGTCAATCGATTCATCATGTACGATTTTCGCCGCCGCTTTTTTCTGTGCTAACAGCTCCAGCGGATCCACATCAAAACATCGCAAGCCACGCAGTGCCGATTCCAGCTCCTGCATCGACTGAAACCGTTTCGCTGGAGACTTTTCCAACATCTTCAGCACAACACGGTCCAGATCCTTGGTGACGTTCGGGTTGAAGACGGACGGCGGCACCGCGTTTTCGCCAAGATGTTTTTTCAGCAAAGCGTTCGGGCTATCGCCGGCGAACGGAGGCTGGCCAGTCAGGACTTCAAAGAACGTGACGCCCAGACTGTACATGTCGGTCTGTTCTGTCGGGGATTTTTTCAGAATGGTTTCCGGAGCAATATAGGTGCGTGTGCCTTGGATCGATTTCTGCTTCCCAGAAACCATCATGCCAAACTTGCTCTTAATCTTCGCCGATAGCGAAAAATCGATCACGCGCGCTTCACCCGCGCGGTTCACCAAAACATTGTCGGGCTTGATATCCCGATGCAGCCAGCCAGCTTCGTGCATGAATCGAAACGCGCTGCTGAGCGACTCGGCCAACTTAGGGAACGACGCCTGAACGGCCACCAGATTCGAAGTAATGTGCGTCTTCAGACTGGGTGACCGAAAGAAGTCCATCACAAAGAATGCGTGATCGCGATTGATCTCCAGCTCATGAAATCGCAGGAATGACGGATGAGTCATCAACTTGCCGATTTTGTACTCATGCTTCAGGACGTTTTTTTCGGCAGAGATCTTCCGCGCGTCATCAAGCATCAGCTTCATCGCTAGCTGGGCCGGGGAGCCGGGGACTTCCACTTCCCAGATTTGTGTGGTATTTCCACTGGCCACGCAGTTCTTCAACTGGTAACCACCAACGGTCAGTTCGCCCTCTGCCACGACGAGTCTCCTGCGGTGCGTCTCCTTCAGCCAAGTTGGATCGAACTTGGGCCAGATTCACACCGAAAACGAAAAAATGAAGCCATGTGCTCCGCGCTCAGTAGCGGGAGTCTCCTGCCGGTAGTATAGCGTAATAGGCAAATTCGATGCGAAGGCTAATCTCTGCTTGAGCGCAGCATCTGCTGAAATCGGCGAACCTGACCCAACCATATTGCGAAACATCTTGGAATGTGCGAATGTTCCGCTACTTCCGACGGCTCGTGAACGCCGTTTCGCCCCTATCACAAAAAGATTCGCGGAGCCCGAATGCGCCACATATTGTTTGCCTTCTGCACGGGAACGTTATTTCTCAACGGTGCAGTCACGCGGGCTCAAGATAATACGGTTCGTGAACTTCGCTACAGCGGAGTCTTAAGTCAGCCACGGATTGATGGCGAAGGGGTCGTGCTTCGCAGGTTTGAAGTCTTGCTGCTGGACAGTTCTGAAGGCACGTTTTTCAGCGTCCTTGACGATGACCGCGATGGGTCACCGTGGCCTGAGAGCTTTGGTCAGCTTGGCTCGTCGACTCAGGGAGGAATTTCCAATTCTCCCCGCACTCCACGTCTAGTCTACAAGTATGAAGGTAGCGCCTACACAATTCCGTTGCCACCACTGCGTTTAGCGCTGCCCGATGACGTTCGGGTGGGCAGTGCATGGCAAGCCAACAGTTGGACGTTCGAAATTGCGGAAGCCGCCAAAGATGGAAATCAATCCGTGTGGAAAATCGATGCCCGAGAACAACGCGGGCGACGTCAAGCACTGAAAATTGCCGCCGATACCGGCTTACTGCTGACTGCCAGCCAAGACGTGTTTATGGGCCAGGGTGAGCAGTTTGAATTGTTACTGGAGCAGGTTGCGGCAGCAACGGTTGCCGAATCGGCTCAGCAGCACACTCAGCAACTGAGGGCTCAATTGCTGGCGCTGCAAACCAAGCTGGCGCGACGCCCCGATAGTCAACAGGTAGAATTGTCGCCCCGCCAAATCGCTGATACCAAACTTCAGATGGAAGCTCTCACTGCACTTGCCAAAGGAACTCCGCTGCAGGAAACCGTGCTGAGAATCAGTCAGGACATCGCGCGTCAGGGGCGTCGCGTGGACGAGGCGATGAAGAGGCAACAGGAACTGACGGACAAAGCCTCTCCGGACTTCGCATTGCAGCTGATTCCCAAAGGCACGCTCGAATCGTCGGCGTTCAAAGGCAAGACCGTCGTGTTGCACTTCTGGAAGTACGCCGAAAAGCCATTGTCCGAGCCGTATGGTCAGGTCGGCTATTTGGAATTCCTGTTTAACAAACGCAAGCAGTTGAGCGTCGAAGTTGTCGGCGTTGCCGTGAATCCTGCTCTGCAGCAGCCTGACGAAGTTCGGTCAGCGGTTCGCAGCACACGTAAGCTGATGGAATTCATGAACATCACCTATCCGATTGGATATGACGACGGCAGTCTGCTGCAGGCGTTCGGTGATCCGCGAGACAGCGGGGGCGATTTGCCGCTTTGGGTTGTGGTGTCGCCAGCCGGAAAGGTGGTTCACTACCACGCCGGTTTTTATGAAATCGATCGCGTGGAAGGACTGAAACAGCTCGACGAAATCATTCTGCAGCAAACCAAAGCCGCCGCAGAATAAACGAGTCCCCTGCCCTTGCCCGATGATCGCCCGTCATTTCCTTTTGGGTGGCCGGGGCTGGACTGAACGAAGTGAAGGAAGCCCCGGGGTTTCACTCGTACCTCGCCCCAACCCCGGCCAACCCTTCTTGCCTTGACAATCATCGATGAACGCACTTTCGCTTGGCCGCTCCGTTTCGAAATTTGGCTACAGCACTCGGCAGATCAGCATCTTCAGATACTCGGTTTCCGGACACGTGGCTGAAATTGGATGATCTGCGGGCTGCCCATGCTGTTCCAGAATCTGAATAGGGCGGTTTGAGATCCGCGAAACTTCGCCGATCATTTCGCAAAACTCATCGCGAGACACCAAGCCCGAGCAACTGCACGTGACAAGGATTCCCCCCGGCTTCAGCACCCGCAGCGCGGCGGCGTTGATTCGCTGGTAACCCTTCAAGGCGCGGCTGACACCGCCGCGCGTGCGCGCCATCTTGGGGGGATCCAGAATGACGACATCGAACATGGTGCCCTGCTCTGCCATGGCTTCGAGTTCTTTGCGGACGTCGCGGCGAATGTATTCGCACTGCGCGGCGACTCCATTGAGTTCCGCATTCGCTGCGGCCATGGCTAAGGCTGATTCTGAAGAGTCGATGGCAACCACCGACGATGCCCTGCCCTGCTTGATGGCGGCAATTCCGAAACCACCCGAAAAACAAAACGCATCCAGAACTCGAGCGCCCGTCATGTATTTGGCGGCAGCCAAGCGGTTGTCGCGCTGGTCAAGATAGCAGCCCGTCTTCTGACCCTGCTGCACATCCACCCCATAACGTATGCCGTGTTCTTCCAAAAATAATGGGCTGGGTGGCGCTACACCGCAGATTAAACCGTCGACAGCTTCCAGTTGCTCCGCTTCTCGCATGCCCTTTTCTGTGCGCAGCCAAATCCCATCCGGAGCACACTCCTGCTGCAGTACTTCGATAATCTGATCTTTGAATGCGTACAACGCCAAGCTGGTGAATTGAACCAGCAGATACTTGCCGTAAGCATCGACAGTCAGTCCGGACAACTGGTCTGCTTCGCTAAAGATCAGGCGACAACCCACCTGCGGATTTTGCAGATCAAAAATTAGTCTTCGCAGTTCAACCGCCTGATGAATTCGTTGTTTCAACAGTGCAGAGTCAACCGCCTGCTGCTGATCCCAAGAATACAATCGAACGCGAATGTTGCTGTGCGGATTCCATAGCCCATGAGCGATGAACTGATTTTTGTCGGACCACAATTCGACCAGCGTGCCGGCCGCCGGTTCTTGTCCGTCCGGTGATTCGACGCCTTCAATCGCACTTTCGAAGACCCATGGGTGTCTGCCAAAAAACGGGCGCGATTTACGTGGGGCAAGGATGACTCGCACCGCGCCGCTTGCGGCAGCAGCGGCCAGCGAATCAGAATTTTCGACGGTATCGTCGGGAGTGGCTTCGGACATGTTCGAGAAGTTTCGAAGCTGCGATAAGCAATAAGGTAGCGGGAAGCGGTGTGCGGGCGTGCTAAGATTTGGATTGCAAAATCTGCTGCTCCATTTCTTCCAGATACGCCAGCAGCCGATCACGTTCATTCGACAGATGGCGGACTCGCAACAGCGAACGCACGCGCGTCTTCAGTTCCAGTTGGTTCACTGGTTTTGTCAAAAAGTCGTCGCAGCCGGCTTTCACGGCTTTTTCGATGTCTCCCATTTCGTTCAGGGCGGTCACCATCAAGACCGGAATCGCGCGTTTTTCCGGATCGGCTTTCAGGCGTTCACAGACTTCATAGCCGCTCATCCGCGGCATCATGATATCCAGCAGAATCACGTCGGGCTGATTCGCTTCCACCGCATCAATGGTCGCTTGGCCGTCGTTGGCCATCATGATTTCGTAGCCTTCGTCGGCAAGATAAGCATCCAGCAGTTCACGATTCTGCTCATTATCATCCGCGATCAACACGCGAGAACCCGACAGATTTAATTCATTTCCAGACATCAATTCACTTTCGCAATGCGGAAGATTGGCCGCTGAATGTTCGCGATCCGTTAGGACCGTCGGAAAAATAACTGGCGGCCTCCCTCTCCCCTTTTTAGGGGAGAGGGCAAGGGTGAGGGGTTTGAAAACAAGACAGCTATTGTTCCGACGGTCCTTAGTCGATCCCTTCCAAACAACGCCCCAACTTTGGACAAGGCCCGGCAGTATACGCAATCCCCGACGCAGGAAAACAGAAACAGGCCCCGTTCAACGCGATTCGCTCGCGACTCAGAAGAATTCATGCAGTCGTGGTGGGAATCAACGGAATCGGGCTGTGTTATGCGGGCCCGCCAGCCATGGAATTCCTGAGTTCAAATGGATCCCGTCAAGATTTCCGGCTTTCGTCATCGACAACCCCGCAGCCGACGATAAAATCGATGGTACGGTCACTGGCCCGATCTCCTTCAATTATGGATGTGCGAATGCCCACTGCCCACTGCCCACTTAATCAAGTGCTTGGTGGGAATCGCGATCGCGGTGAGTAGCCTCAGCCAGACTGACGCTGGTACGCCCCGGATTCTGGTGCCCCATGCGTTCACCGGCGGGGCGACCGACCATACATCCGCCGTCACGACTGCCATCGCCAACGCAAAGGCCGTGAATGGAACCATTGAGTTCGAGGCGGGTAAGACTTACCGAGTGTCA
>JBDNHJ010000244.1:0-20668 GCA_041688835.1 Fuerstiella sp. | reverse complement strand
ATCCCATTCTGCAGATCGCCGCACCCGATCAAAACCTAGCCATGTGGAGTGCTCTGCCACCGCTGACGGGGGCCAGCGTGTTACGTTTAAAACCCGGATCAGCGGCACAAGTGTTGGCGACGTCTCAAACCAAAATGCCGCTGTTGGTGGCTCAAAGTACGGGCCGAGGTCGGGTGATGGTGTTTGGCGGCGACACCACTTGGCAATGGGCGTTGCACGAAGACTGGGCCGTGGAAGCTCACCAAAGATTTTGGCGACAGCTGATCTACTGGGTGACGAAAATGGACTACGACGCGGAGTCTCCGCTGTGGGTGAATGTTGAGCCGCGCGATTTAAATCCGGGGCGGGTGGCGGAGATGACGTTTGGGATGCGAGATGCAAACGGGCTTCCGCTGGGCGGCGTTGATTATCAAGTCAACGTGCAAACGCCGGAAGGTGAGACGGAAGTTGTTTCGCCTCGAACAGTGGATTCTTATGGTGCGGCAGATTTTCAGAACACGCTGGTGCCGGGCGATTATTGGGTGAACGTCGCGAATGCGAGTACGGACGGTCAGGGAACCTTGTACGCCAGCACGCGGTTTCTGGTGAACGCGCGTGACCCCGAACTGGACAACCCTGCGGCAGATCCCGGTCTGCTGCGAGAAATCGCGCATGTCAGCGGCGGCGATTTTCTGACACCGGACACCATGCTCGAACGCTTGGAAGACTGGGTGACCAACGGTTTGCCGAGTCTGGATTCGAAGCGATCAGAACGTATTAACCTGTGGGACAACTGGTTTAGTCTGTTGCTGTTTGTTGTGCTGTTAGCGCTGGAATGGTTTTTCCGCAAGCAACGCGGGCTGGTGTAATGCTGCATCCGGTGCGTTGTCTGAGATGAAATGGACATCACGAACCAGCAATCACTGCTTTAGTCGACGTTCGCTGGTATCATTGCCGTCAGGTTCGTTTACCATGCGTGGCGGATCTGCTGAAGAGCGTGCTCGACAGAGGTTTCGTTGCGAAGTTTGTCCGAAGCTGGGGGCGACTTTGGTGACGAATCCACCGGGGAAATTCCATTCATAAGCGGCGGGAGTGCAACATGTGGCCGGAAGGTGATCAGACTCAACAGTTACTGAAAGGGGTTCAGGATGGCGACGCAGATGCGATCAATCGTCTGATGGATCGTCATCGAGTGGCTGTGCGTCGTCTGATTCAGATGCGGCTGGATAGTGCCTTGTCAAGTCGCGTCGACGCCAGTGATGTGGTGCAGGATGTGCTGTTCGAAGCCAGTCGCCGCATGGAAGATTATATCAGCAATCCCACGATGCCGTTTCATCTGTGGCTGCGGCAGCTGGCCAAAGATCGCATCATCGATATGCATCGACGACATCGCACGGCTCAGCGCCGCAGCGTTGATCGCGAACAACATATCCAAAGCCTCGGCAACGACGATCGCTCGGCGGCCGACCTCGTCACTCTGCTGAAGGATGCCGAACTGACTCCCGCAGCCGCCACTGTTCGCAAAGAAATGGAACAGCGATTTCTGGAGGCACTCAACGAACTGCCCGATGATGATCGTGAGTTGATTCTGATGAGACACTTCGAACACCTTGGCAATGGGGAAATCGCGGAAGCCTTGGGATTGTCGGCGCCGGCGGCAGGGATGCGCTATCTGCGCGCGATTCGTCGGCTGCGACAGGCTCTAGGCACCGATGACGAATCTTCCGACGGATAGGACTAGGCAAATGACTTTGCTTTGATATCATGAATCTAGTACTGCAGGGATGCGTGCGACACATGAGGAACTACCAAGGTCTCCGGCGATGATTGGTTCGCCGAATCAAGAAGGATCTGAAGTCATGCCACACTTGCTGCCCGATTTACCACCCGGCCACTCTGCAACACACCCAACAGGCTTCGCCACGGACCCTGTCCAAGGCAGCGAAGCTGACATCCGTCGGCGACTGTTGGCCGAAGAAGGTCTTATCTTTTCCTCCCTTGTCGTGCGTCGTGTGGCGGACGGTATTTGCTTGGAGGGGGTGCTCGAAATCGAAGCCGACGATATTGATGTCAACGCGGCGGCTGTGCGAATCATCGGCAAAACAGCTCTGCGAAATCACCTTGTCGTTCGCAACGCCGATTCGCGAGACTGTTCACCAGCGGTTGCTAAGGTTGCTCCCCGACTGCCTCGGTAAGCCCGATTTTGGCAAAACGGGGGAGTCTGGCGATTTGCGATTTCAGATTTGCGATTTCAGATTTCAGATTTGGGATACCCCACCCGTCCCTGCTGTGGCCGTGTTGTGCGTTCGTTTCGTTTGCCGCCGCCGGGCACTTGACTTAACTGCCTGTTTGGCCGGACACTGTACGTTACTGGCAGCCTGAATGTGATTGACTGCAGTTTCGGTGGCGGAGCAACGATGAGTTTATTTGGAAAAGCGCGGGTCGAAACGACGGACATCGAGAAGCGATTCAACCTGATTGGTCGAGTCGGCCAAGGAAGTATGTCCAAAGTCTGGCGTGCCGAAGACAAGATGAGCGGTCATTTTGTGGCCATCAAGGTGTTGGACAAAGAGAAAACCAAGCGGTTCGAAGACCGATTCAAGGGGTTAAAAAAACCTTCGGAAGCGGAAATCTCTTTGTCGTTGAATCATCCTTATATCGTGAAGACGTTGGAGGTTGGTTGGACACTGGAAGAAGAAATGTTTCTGGTGATGGATTACGTCGAAGGATCGGGACTGGGGTTGCTGGTGGATTTGCAGTCCGGAGAAATGACACGCTACCGCACTCGGTATCTGATTCAAATCGGCGAGGCTTTGGCTTACTTTCATCAGCAGGGCTATATTCATCGCGATATCTGCCCGCGCAATATCATGGTGACGGACGACCATAAGATTCGGCTGATTGACTTTGGGCTGACCGTGCCGAGCACGCCCGATTTTTGCAAGCCTGGCAATCGCACCGGCACGGCCAACTATATGGCCCCAGAACTGATCAAACGCCGACCCACCGACCAGCGGATTGATGTGTTTTCTTACTCGGTCACGTGTTACGAAATGTATGCCAAGCGTCATCCGTGGGATGCGGCTCAAACGCTGGACGCAGTCATGCAGCACATCAACAAGCCGCCCGTGGACCTGCTGGAACTTGTGCCCCGCATGGATCGTCAGATTGCCGAAACGATCATGAAGGGCTTGGCGATGGACGCCAACGATCGGTGGCAGACAGTCGAAGACATGATCAAGGAGTTTCGCGCGGCGGAAGTTCGCTTGGTCACAGCCACCAAAGCACTGCTGACCAAACGCAAACGTGTTGCGGCGGGCCATGATGGCGCTGACAGCCCAGCGGCCACCGGCAAACCCCGGGCGACTCAACAGAAGCCAAACAAGCCGACCCCCGAGAAAGCGGCACCCGCCAAGCCCAAGGTGCCGCAGCAAGCAGCGGCCAAACCAGCGGCCAAACCAGCGGTCGGTAAGAAACCAGTCGCCAAAGCTGTCGCCAAACCAGCGGCCAAAGCTGCCGCAGGACTCGACGATAGCGCCGACGACATTCTGGCCGCGGGCGTGAACGCTGCTGAACAGGTTGCCAAAGCCAAAGCTAAAACTAAAACCAAGGCTAAAGTCGACGTCAAAGCCACGGCCTCGGTTGTCCCGGTCGCGAAGAAAAAGCCGCAGGGCTTGAAGCTGCCTCCGGCACCCGCAGCCTTGGCTGCATCGACGCCCGATCGCTCAGACCAAAGCGACGACGATATCTTGGCCTTGCCAGACGATTAGGCCCGCCGCAAATCGCAGTTCGTTTGACCCGACTCGTTTGACCCGACTCAGAGAGGAGGCTGCCTGCACAAAGTGCAGGCGTGAGCGTTGGGTGTATGAGTTTTTTTGGACAAACGACGTTGGCTGTGGTTTGGGCCTTTCAGAGCGGTTTCCGATGGCTACGCCACACAAGCAGGCTGCGCCAGCATGTGCCACCCGCCAGCATTGTGCATTTCGCCAGCATGTGCCATCCGCCGCGTGTGCATTTCGCGACGAACGAGATCACACATCGTCGTCGAGGTAATAGTTCCAGTCTTCGAACTGTTGATCCAAGTGAATCAGTTCATCGGCGTGAGCTGGCGAATCGATGTGATACAGCAGTTGTTGAATCGAACGGTCGCGACCGATCGACGCGGACAGCGCCTGCAGGACTTCTAGGTGTCGTTCGGGCATAGACATCGGGGTGATGATCAGGACCATGCAATGCACAGGACGACTATCGGGCGTGACTAGGTTCAGCCCGTCGCGACTGATGCCCATGGCACCGATAATGCGATCACCGATGGCCAGTCTAGTGTGCGGTAGTGCTAGGCCTTCGCCGACGCACGTGGACGACACGGTTTCGCCATGCATCACGGCTTCGTACAGCGTGTCTGCGTCGATTTTTAGGTTGTGGACGCGAACGGTTAATTCCACGAGTTCGCGGATTGCGGATTGCTTGTCGGGGCCCTTTAGAATTGTTGTGATGTTTTGTTCTGTTAAGAAGTCCAGCACGCGAGCTCGATCGCGACCGATGTCTCCGGATTGTTGCAATCCCATCCGCGTCAGAAATGGTCCGACCGTTTCATTCAGCAGCACCATGGCCAACACCACGGCCAGAAACACTTCGCTGATTTCACTGAAGGCAGAATCTTCCGTGACCAGTAGCATCAAGCCGACGGCCAGACCGGCTTGCGGCGTCAGCGATAGTCCGATCCACTTACGAAATCGAGGCGTCGCACCTCCCAGCTTCATCCCGAAGTAGCCTGCCGAAACTTTGCCGGCCATGCGGGCTGTGAACACGAGAATTGCCAATGAGCCTCCCAAGGCCAGCGATGAGAAGTGCAGTTCCATTCCGGCGACAGTAAAAAAGATAGCAAAAATCGCGCCTTCGAAGCTGTCGAAGACACGATGCCCGATTTCTTCTTTGTCGGGTGTCAGGTTGGCCAAAGTCACGCCGAGGCACAGGCAGGCCAGCAGCACGGACAGTTCTAGGTGAGCGGTCAGTCCGGCTGTCAGCAAAATGGCAATCAGGGATAGGGCGGACAATCGATCGGTGCGGACCACTCGTGTGGTGGACAGAATCAGGCACAGCCCGATGCCAAAACCCAGCAGCAGACTTTTCAGAAGATCGCCCAGCGGAGCCAGCAATTCGACGGCAGACATCGTGCCAGTGCTGGACAGCGCCGCAGCGGCGATGGTTCTGGCCAGTTCGAACAAAATGATGCACACGAGGTTGTTCAGGGCGACGGCGGCGATCAAAGTGGTGACGAACGCGCCTTTGGAAGCTGTATCTTTGACGATCGCCAGCACTGTGGCTGGGGCGGTGGAAATTGCGATGGCCGACAGCAGCAAGGTTGTGATCCAGCCGACATCCGAAAACGCGGCTAGCACGATGAACACCAGTAGGGGAGTTAGGGTGGCTTCCAGAAACAGCAACCACAGCAGCCGCCGACGGGCCACGTGCAGGCGATGGAAATTCAGGTGACTGCCGACCGCCACGGCCATTAAGCCCAGTGCGAAGTCCACCAATGGTTCAAAGGAGCGGAGGCATTCTTCGGACAAAACGCCCAAAACTGATCCGCCCATCACGACGCCGGCCAAGATTTGCCCCGTCACAGAAGGCAGACGGAGCATTTTGGCCAAAATCCCTGAGACCGTTCCGGCCAGCAGAATGATCGCGAGAATCAGGAGAATATCGGTGTCAGCATCCAGCATTAAGTGGTGCCAGAAAAAGCGAATGGAATTGGGTCCGCACGCAGGAGTGTCCTCGAATTCTAGAAATTGCTCAACCCACACACCCCGAAACGGTCGTTTCTGAAAGGCCACATTGACCGCCAACTGTAGCCTTCGGGGGGCAATTGATGCCATTTCGCATCGTGGAACGTTCACTGCGGTGTGCAAGCGATGTTCAAGGAACTTGACACAGTGCGAAAACCAAGGCGTTTTGGCCCGAATGAATTTGTTGCCGGTTTATGGATCGGCATTTGCCGTACGTGTTAAAACCTGCCGATTTGGGGCGGCCGACTGTTCTAATCGTATCGAAAAGGAACATTTTGCTTGATTCAGCGCCAAAGTTTTCCACAAAATGTTGTGTTGGAAAATCCAGAAAGCCCGACTTGGGTTAAGTAGGTAAAACCAGAAGTATGGGAAGCTTGCTGCGGGTTTACGCCCTAGAGTATTGAAGATGTTCAGTGAATATAGGTGCTTTGGTCCGATTGTGGAGTGTTTTCGGGTTGTCTGAGTTGCGGTTCCGAGTTGGGCTGCGAAGGCAATCTGTTTTGGTTTTTTCCCTGGACTTTGCACTGTTGGATTAACGGATAATGCCCGTCATACAAATGAGGCATTCTGCGCTGAGTTTTCCGTGTCTTTGAGGGGCACGGTTGGCTGAGTTTTGTACGGTTTTTGTTATTTTTAGAGTTCTCACCCAGCAGTGTTCACATTCCAGATCGCGGTTCGAGTGTTTGGCTTTGCGGCGAAACACGGGATTGAGTTGTGGAAACCAAGTGTGAATTCTGCTTCCAGACAACGGTCTCCAAGGACGCAACATGCTTATTTCTTCCTGGCTCAAGTCGTTCCGCACACTTCTCAAGCCACGATCGCGAACGTCTCGCCCTGTCCGCCGCAGCTGCCCTGACAAACAAATGGGCGCGGCTCATCGAGTGGAAGATCTCGAAGTCCGTTCTCTGCTGACCAGTCCCGAGCTGGTGGCGATCAGCCCTGACTTCGGCTCATTCGTCGAAGACGGCAGCACGCTGACGGAATCACCGCGTGAATTGAGATTTCAATTCACTCCAGGACAGTCGCTAAACGCGCTGTCACTGGGTGCGATCCAGATCGTGGGCAGCGGTTTCGACGACAGCTTTGGCGAAGGCAACGAGCGGCCGATTTTGGGCGGCTTCGTGGGATTCGGCGACACCGACAGTGAGGTGATTTTCCGATTCGCAGAAACGCTTCCCGACGACCAGTATCTGATCACGATCCGCGGCACGGGCGTGAATCCACTGGCGAATACGGGCGGTGATATCTTTAACGGCGGCGTTGATCAGACGTTGGAATTCGAACTGGACTTGGGTGCGCAGGTCAAGGCCGTGGTGCCTCAACCGGTGATTCGTGAGCGAATCGTGACGATCACGGACGTGGCGGCGATTCAAGACGGTGACCAGATTGTGGTCAACGACGGTGGCAGCCAAGTCGTGTTTGAATTCGAAGACACCACGGTGGGCAATGGGACTGGCGGAAATCCGGCCATCAATTTCGATCGAGCGACGGATACAGTCGACACACTTGCGGCCAGTTTAGCGGGCGCGATTAACGGGGCTTTGTTTTCTGGTCCGGGAGTTTCGGCGACTGCGACAGGCGCCAACGTGACGGTTGACGGCAGCGTGTTTACGCCGACTGTGACGCTGAATGTTAGCGGCGGCATGAACGTGACGGCTGGCGGAGTGACTCAACTGCGCGACACCGTAGTGGTGTACTTCAATGCCGACACTTTGAATCAAGCGGATGCCGACGATCCACGTTTTTATCGGTTGTTTGACACTCAAGGCACGCTGGATACTTCAGACGACGCCGTGCTGCTGCCTGCGTCGATCACTTACGATGCGACCAACAATTACGCCGTGCTGACGTTCCCGACCGATCTGCCGGATGGCACGTTTTCGCTGAAAATCGGTACGTCTGACGAGCCTGACGCCACGATCGCGACTGCCACGAACGTGGGAACATTGTTCACCAGTTCTGGATTCAGCGGCGCTGGGTTTGTGGGCGACACGGGGGCCGATGACGTTGACCTGTACAAATTGTCGTTGGTCGCTGGTTCGACAGTCACGGCCACGATCAGTCCGGATGGCAATCTGGACGCGGCGATCCGATTCTTTGATTCGTGGGGAACCTTGGTGGCAGTCCCCGGACTCGTTGACGTCGGTCTGGATGGTGTTCCAGAAACGTTGACGTTTACAGCACCAGCTGCTGGCACTTGGTATCTGGGTGTGTCTGGCAAAGGCAATGTTGCCTACAACGCCGTCGATGGCACGGGCAATGTTGATGCAGCCACCACTGGGGCGTATTTGATTGACCTGTCGGTCAATAATTCTGCCATTGGCAGTGATAACAATTCCAGCTTTGCGACCTCAACAGACCTTGGTGTGCTGGGCGGAGGCGGTCAGATTCTGACCAGCCAGATTCAGCCACAGTCGATTGCCTTGCCGCAGTATCCGGGTGGTTCGGATGAACCTGGTCATCGAGAAGTTCCGGCAGAAACTCACGGTGCCGGTGCTGGCGTTGCTGTTACCGTTCCGGGTGCGATTCTAACGGTGCAGTATCACTTCCCCGCTTCGTACGGGCCGGGGCCGCAGGGGCAGACGCTGCAGAACCAAATTACCGAAAATCAGAAGCAACGCACGCGGGAAATCTTTGATCTGTATGCCACGCTATGGGGCTTTGAAGTTCGGGAAACCGCCAGCAGCGGGACGCCGATCATTACCGGTGATATTCGTGTGTTTAACCCGACATTCCCGACGGGGGTGAGCCTGAGTACCGTGCTGATTGACGGTTCGGCAGACTGGGGCACGAGTCCCTTTGGTGGTGGCTGGTACAACGTGGCCTTGCACGAAATCGGGCATGCGGTGGCCGGTATTGTTCACAGTTACGATTTGCCGTCTGTGATGGGTGGCGCGTTGGTGGCTGAAGATCAATTCCCCGGAGCGCACGATATCACTCACGGGCTGCGCAACAATCCAGCCAACGCGACGGACATTGACCTCTACCAATTCGAAGTCACCGATCCGGGCACATTTACTGCAGAAATCGTGGCTCAGCGCTTGGCAACCAGTAGCTTTTTGAATTCAGCGTTGCGGTTGTATCGCCAAAACCCAGACGGCAGCCGATCTCTGGTGGCTCAGAACGACGATTACTTTAGCGACGACGCCTACATCGAATTGCAACTGGATACGCCGGGAACGTACTTCATCGGCGTGTCGGCTTCGGGGAACACGGACTACGATCCAACGATTGCAGATTCCGGATTTGGCGGAACATCGGACGGCGCTTACGAATTGCGAATGGACTTCCGCAGCGATGCGGCGACTTCACTGCGGGATACCACCGGCACGGCGTTTGACGGCGATGCGGATGGTACACCGGGCGGGGAATTTGTGTTCTCATTCCGCAGCGACAACACGATTTATGTGGACAAATCTGTCGCCACAAATCTGGCTGGGCCGATTACTGCCGCCGCCACAACTTTGAGTGTCACGGATGCACTTGTGTTCAAAGAAGCGGTGCCATTCTTTTTGGACGTCGGCCGCAGGATCGATACGTTAACCGGCGAACGCGTGGTGTCGGAAATTGTGCAAGTCACTGCGGTGAACACGGCGAACAACACAATCACCGTTCTGCGTGCTCAAGGTGGAACCACGGCCACCGCGCATCCGCTAAGGACCGTGTTGGTGCCGTCCTCGGCCAACGGTAGCATTACCAATCCGTTCGGGATTATTTCCGATGCCTTGGGCAACGCCACTGATGGCGATGTGGTGCGAATTCTGGCCAACGGTGGAGCAGACGCGGATGTTTCGACGACCAATGACAATCGTCCGTACTTGGTGGGATTGAATTCGTCGTCCGCCACGTTGGAAGATGGTGATCGCTTTGAAGTTCCACAAAACGTGGTCGTGCAGATCGATAGTGGGGCCATCATCAAACTGCAGAGAGCCGTGATTGATGCCGGAACGTCGGCCGCTGGTGTTCCGCGCGGTGGTGGAGCCGTGCAGGTGTTGGGCACGCCGACTCAGAGCGTGATTCTGACGTCCGCTCGCAACGATGCCATCGGCGGTGACAGCGATGGCGTGACGGGCGCTCCGCAGCCGGGCGACTGGGGCGGTTTGGTCTATCGCGCAGATTCAGACTTCATTGCTTCAGATGCGACGACCAATTTCGCCGACAGTCCGATCACGCTGAACTACGTGAATCAGGCCAACATCACTTACGGTGGTGGTTTGGTGCAAGTGGACGGAGCCGGTCAGACCTTTACACCCGTGCATCTGATTCAGTCTCGCCCGACAATCACCAACAACACAATCACTTTGAGTGCGAGAAGTGCGATCAGCGCCGACGCGGACAGCTTTAGTGATTCTCGCGGGCGAATTGGGCCTGATATTCAGGGCAACACGGTCACCAACAACACCACGAACGGCTTGGTGATTCGATCGGATTCATCGTCGGGCAAGTTGACAACTTCGGCTCGACTGGACGACACGGACATTGTGCATGTTATCACGGATAACCTGCAAATTGCTGGAGCGCCGGGTGGGCAGTTCAGTGGGACACAGATGGTCACCGCCGGTCGACTGGCGATTGATCCGGGAGTGATCGTCAAACTGTCGTCTGCCAGAATCGAAGCCGAACGCGGATCTGCGAATCTGATTGCCGAAGGAACTTCGGACAACCCGGTGATCTTTACATCACTGTTGGACGACCGTTACGGTGCCGGCGGTAGCTTTGACACCTCGGGCAACCTCAGCAGTGTCTTGGCGTCTCCAGGCGACTGGTCTGGTCTGATCTTTAACATGGTGTCTAGCGGAAGCATCGACAACGCGATTATCGCTTACGGCGGTGGTGATTCTCCGATCGCCGGTGGCCTCAGTCGTTTCAATGCCGTGGAAGCTCAGCACTACGCCACGCTGCGACTGGCCAACAGTACGTTGGAATTCAACGCCGATGGGAATGCTTCGGACAATCGCGATTCTCGGGGAACCAACACAGCGGCGACCGTCTTTTTGCGACAGGTTCAGCCGGTGATCGTGAACAACGTGTTCACGGACAATGCCGGAGCCACGATCAGCATCAATGCGAACGCCATTGTTTCGGACGAAATGCGAGATCCGGGTCGTAGCACTGGGCCGTTGAACGTTGGAGCGCCGAGTGGCTTGCCGGAATTGAACCCAGGCGTTGAGTTCGCGGACAACCGTGGTCCGTTGGTTCGTCAAAACCGCATCCAAAATGATGTAACCAACGTGGGAGCCATCAATGGAATGGTGGTCCGTGGCGGATCGCTGACCGTGGAATCGGTGTGGGACGACACCGACATTGTGCATGTGTTGACCGGAGAAATTATTGTCAACCACCACCACACGTACAGTGGTTTGACGTTGATGAGCAATCCGACGGAAAGCCTAGTGGTTAAGCTGCAAGGTGGAAACGCGGGCTTTACGGCGGATGGTGTGGCTCTGGATATCGACGATCGCATCGGCGGCACCGTGCAGGTGATCGGTCGTCCGGACTTCCCGGTTATTCTGACGTCGCTGTTAGACGACACTGTGGGTGCTGGTTTGGACCCAGCTGGGTTTCCTCAATCCGACACAAACAACAACGGGCCGAGCGTTGGTTCGGCGGGGCAATGGCGGAGTCTGCGGTTTAACGAACTGTCGAACGACAGAAACGTGCGGACCGTTTTGGAAAATGAGAGTGCCAACAACGACGGGATTGAGGCCAACGGAACGACGGGCAGTGCGCAGTTGTTGGGAGAATTGGCGAAGGATCTGAAGAGCGGTGACGACACGCGCGCTTTGGGCTTTGAAGTTCAGGGCTTTATTAGTGCGGACGATGGCGGCGACGAAGATATTTACAGCTTTCAGGTGGATGCGGGCACGGAAGTTTGGATTGATATCGATCGTACTCGCGGCAACGCCGTGGACTTGGAACTGGAACTGATTCAGCAGAACGGCGTTGTGCTGGCGCGATCCACTGGAGCCAACGATGGAGCTGGTAATCTATCTGGGGCGGCAGTGACGTTGCAGAAGAATGTGTACGATGGCCCGGACTTCTATTCGACCAACTATCAAGATCCGGGAATGCGTGTGATTCTGCCAGGCACGCCGGGTGGAAACAACGAAACGTATTACGTGCGCGTGAAGAGCGCTAGTGGTCTGACCCATGGTGAATATCAGTTGCAGGTTCGGTTGCGTCAGACCGACGAAAAACCGGGTTCGATTGTTGAGTACACGGATATTCGGTTCGCGACCAACGGCATTGAAGTCAACGGTCTGCCAGCTCATTCGCCGTTGTTGGCGGAAACTGCGGAGAACGCGAGTGAGGCGAACGATCAAGCCAACAACACATCGGGCGGGGCGCAGCAGTTGGGCAACTTGCTGCAAAGCGATCGCAATGTGATCAGCATTGGTGGCCTAAATCGCGTAGATTCGCAACCGGGTGCGGGCACGTTTCCGGATATCGATTTCTATGAATTTAATGTGGACTATGCGACGACCATTTTTGGGCCTTCGATTCAGTCCATTGGTGGCGTGAATTCCGGCGGCCAAACGTGGTCGACCGTGTTTGACATCGACTACGCCGACGGGTTGACGCGACCAGACCTGACACTGGTGGTGTGGCAGGAAACCACGTTGGGGAACGGCACGGTGATCCGAACGCCAGTTTTGGTGGGTCGCGAATCGAATATTGCGGCGGACCAACCTGGCGTCGGCCAAGGGATCGATCTGGACGATCTATCGCGGGGAAGTGCGGGAGTCGCCGATCCGTTTATCGGTCCAGTTCAACTTCCAGCGGGAGCTCCAGGTTCGACGACGACTTACTTCACCAGCGTCAGCCGCGACACTCAGCTGATTTCGCAGTTGAACCAAACCTTCATCGTCGGTGCCAACAATCCGTTGGCACGGTTGGAACCCGTGAATTCTGTGACACGGGTCGTGGAAGATCACATCGGATTCCAAGGATATGATTCGAACGGATCGCCCGTGACACCAACAACAGCCGGCGGGCTGTTCGATATCACCAACCGCACAACGCTGGATCCGACTGTGCGGCAGTACGACCTGAATGACGTACCGTTGTTCGTGTCGCAGATCAATCGACTGCAAACGGTGAAACCACTGTTCGGGGACTTGGAAACGGATATTGGTCCATTGTCTGGTTTTACAAACTTCGAGACGCAAGACATTGTGATGCGTTCGGACGGCACGTTGTGGGGCTACCAGCGAGTGGATCGAGCCAATAACAACGATAACGGCACAGCTGGACGTCTGGTGCAGATTGATCCAGGCACGGGGGCAATCCTCAGCGCAAACAACGACAATATTTTGGGATCCGTGGCGACGCCAAACGTGAACAACAGCACGGGCAATAACCCAGGCTTCGACGAACTGACCTTCACCGACGAAGTGGAAGCCTTGGCGTGGGAACGCAGTGGTGGAGTCAATCAAGCGGCGGAGTACGCGCTGTATTACGCCGTTCGTGAAGATGGCCGCGCGCTGGGTGGGGCCAATACGGTTAGTACCAAGTTGTACCGTGCGAATCCCGACAACGGTTCTGCGACCAAAAACAATGGCGCGATCCAGCAGTATGGTGTGCGAGGGGACATTCAGCCGGGCGACGTGACATACGCATCGGGGAACCTGTTTGTCGCAGATGGATCTGGCGATGGCAGTAATGCAAGCATTCGCGTGGAAGCTCGGGCTCCGGGAGCGGCAGGTAATGGGATTTCTGTTCAGATTACGCGAAACAACGGCGCCAGCCAGGTGACGGGGGCGAATGTTGCCAGCGGGCTTATCACCGTTAATATCGATGGCGATCCAAATCCTAGTGGCAACGCACAGCTCATCGTGGACTTGATCAACGCACACGTAACCGCACGCACGATGGTGACTGCGGGCGTCGTGAACGGAGCGCCAGGTGAAGGAGTCGGCAATGCTCCGGGAACGACTCTGGCCGGTGGTTCAGACGGAACGACGTTCGGAACGCTGCTAGGCAACGTCACTGGTCTGGCATTCAGTGCCTTTCATGGGGACACCAGCTTGGCGTCCAACGCCGAGCGGCTGTACGGCGTGACGGATCAGGGCGAATTCATTGAAATCAGTACTCAGAACGGCAACGTCCTGAACGTCGTTGACCTGAGCGCAGCACTAGGCGTGACAGGCTTCCAAGGACTGGCCTTGGGGCCTCAGAATCTGCACAACGGTGTGTTCCAAGAAACGCTGTTTGCGATCAGCAACACGGGGCAATTGGTGGCCTTGGATCCGGCGGCGTTTGTTGGCGGAGCGACTTCGCGAACTGACAACGTGGCGCTTGATTTTGCGGTCAATGCCTTCGGGACCGACAACGAAGTTCAGGAACTGACTTTGGGGACTCCAGGAACCGCAGGTGGCACGTTCACGCTGACATTTGATAGCGGTTTGTTTGCTCCAGTGACGACGGCACCGATTAATGCCGTGCCGACGGCGGCCAGTATTCGCAATGCGTTGCTAGGTTTGACTGCTAACGGGCAAAACTTGATTCAGGCCGCAGATTTGGTGGTTACAGAAACGTTGCCGGGGGAATCTTGGAGCATCGAATTCACCGGATTCTACGGAGCCAAGTCGGTCAATCCGTTGGTCGTCAACGCGGCTGGCCTGACGGGTTCTGGCATGACAGTCGCCACCTTGATGGAAGGTGGAGACGGAATTGGTTCTGAATTTCTGCGTCAGACGGCGGTCGCCAATCCCACGGGTCTGGCCTTTTCCCCAGCCGACTTCAACCTGTGGCATCCCACGACGACTCGCAGCAGCGACGCCGGGCACGGTATCAACAATTCCTTCGATAACAGTCGCACGCCGGGCGATGTTGACTTCGATTTTTTCGACCCATCGGGGCACCGCTACGATTTGAATCAGGGCGTGGGCGGAACCAGTCTGTATTTCGGTGTGGCCCAATACGTCCACGACAACACTCAACCGTACTTGAACTACGACGCCAGCCGCGGACAGTACGGCACGCTGTTTAATGACTTCCAACGCGACTTGACGAGTAGCGCAGCGATCGGTGGTAACTACAATACACCGGGGGGAACCTTCGGAACACTGGTGACCAAGCCATTCGACTTGACCAGTCAGACAGCCGATGCCGCCAGTGCTCTGGACCGACCGACGCTATACTTCAACTATTACCTAGAAACCGAAGACCAAAACACGACTTCGCCAGATGGATTGATGCGAGACAGTGCTCGCGTGTATATCTCAAACGACGGCGGTCGAACGTGGGACTTGCTGGCGACCAACAACACGCCAGCAGCCAACGATGGCACGACTTCAAATGAGTCTAGCACAGAGGTTCCGGACTACATTTCGCACCTTCGATCGTCAGACGTCGGCAGTGGCAAACAGCAAGTCCAGCCACTGTTTGACGACCAAAGTGACGCCGACAACACCGGCTGGCGGCAGGCTCGCGTGGACCTCGCCGACTACGCAAATCAGTCAGGCCTACAACTGCGATTCGACTTCAGTACGGCGGGCACTGTCATCAGTCCGGGATTGGGGTCGAACGACGCTGACTTGGCGACTAATCAAGACGATTACGGCTATGGCGGTGCCACACGTGACCGACGCGGTGAGAACAACGACCACGAAGGTTTTTATATTGACGACTTGATTATTGGCTGGGCAGAACGCGGTGAATTGATCACTGGTGCGACGGCGGATGAGTCCTACTTCACGGTGCCTCAAGACCCCAACGCAATGCGACCGGCTGTGATTGCGCAGGGCGAATACCAGTTGGAAATTCGTCGTGGTCACGAATATGGCAATACGATTGATGACTTGGAAAGCGACATCACGATTCCGGCGACCTTCGACCCGAATGCCGAATTTATTCCGGGCGGAGATTTGGGGCTAACGCAGGCGTCTGACGATTTCGAAACCGGCAACTTTGCCAAATTGGGTTGGCGCGCCAACGAAGGCGATCAGCCGTGGGCTGTGACGGATGTGACTCCGCTGCCTCAAGGCAACGTCGCTGCTGCGGGAATGCTGGATTCCGGTCGGGATTCCGTGATGTCCGTCACGGTCGCCACCGGAGCGGGATTAGTGACATTCGACCACCTGTTCGACCAAGGCACGGGCCCCAATGGTATTCATGACCTGTTGGAAGTTTATATCAACCGATCGCCGCTAAGTGGGCCAGCTTTTAGAACTCAGGCGGACACAGGTAGTGCGTTTGTGCCAGCTTCCTTCAGCGTCGAAGCTGGGCTAAACACCTTTACGTTTATCTATTCAAAAGATGGACTCGGAGACGACGGGACTGGCGGCATTTTACTGGACAACTTTGTGTTCCCAAGTCCGGGTACAGCCAAGATCCGGGGAGATCGCAATGTTGAACGTGAACAAGGTCACTTCCAGATTGCCAATAACATCATTCGCGATTCGGAAGAGCACGGCATTGTGGTGTCCGCGGGCACGCGCAATGGCAGCACAGGGTTTGCGACTCCGGGTTCACCGATTCGATTCGAAACGTCGAATTCTGGTCGATTAGCTCCGGGCATCGCGATCGTGAATAACGTGATTGTCCGTTCGGGTGATTCGGCGATTGAATTTGCCGGAGAAGCCAACACGGGCGGTGGAGTTCCCGCCGCAGCTGTGCCGCTTGGAAAGATCATCAACAACACGATCTATGCGGGTGCCACACCTAACGGCGTCGGCATTGATGTGCTAAACAACGCTGCCCCCACGATTCTGAACAACCTGATTGTGAACACGGGGATTGGAATTCGCGTCGACGGGTCTTCGTCGTCCACGATTGTGGCGCGGTCGTATTTCCGGGGCGTGCCGAACGGTACCAAAGTTGTGGGTGTCGCCAACCAGCTGGAAATTTTGGACATTCCTACAAACCCATTGTTTGTGAATGCTGCGGCGGACAACTTCTATCTGGTCGGTGACAGTAATCCGGGCGATCTGATCTTTGACGGGGCAGTGCCGATCGACCGATCCATCAAGCAAATTGATGATCGCACGGCGTTTACGGCTGTAAAATCGGATCTTGGCATTCCAGATTCGGACGTGATTTCGCCGAGCTTCGATATTTACGGACAGTCTCGCGTGGACGATCCGCTGCAACCGCCATCGGGTGTCGGTAGTGAAGTCTTTAACGACGTGGGAGCCATCGAACGTGCCGACTTTATTGGCCCGTTCGGCACGTTGTTCGTGCCACTGGATAATAGTCCACTGGACCTCGACCCGTTGAGTCACGATGTGATTCAGATTGAACAGAACTTCTTGACGCGACTGATTATCAAGCTGAACGATGATGGTTCGGGGATTGATGATACGTTTGTCAATTCTTCGCAATGGCAGCTGCACAAAGATGGCGTGCGACTGGTGGAAGGCATCGACTATCAGTTTATCTGGGTGCCGGGTTTGGACCAGGTGATCTTTCAGGCGTTGAGTTCTTTTGCGACAGACAGTGTGTACACGATCACGGTTGTGGATCGCAATCCGTTGACGACGATTCGAGACCGAGCGGGGAATCCGATTCAGTCGAATCGTTCGAATGGCGAAGTCCGCTTCGAAGTCATTCTGGACAACGGCGTCAACGACGCGCCGATTGAAACCGTGCCGAACATGGCGATGACGGATGAAGACACAGAACTGATCTTCAGCAGTACGGGTGGAAATCCGATCTCCGTTTCTGATCAGGATGCGTACCTCGGAACAAACGAACTGACCGTGACAGTGTTCGCGGTGCAGGGCACAGTGAATGTCTATCCGGGCATCGTCACGGACACAGCCGGCCAAATTCTGACGTTCTCAAACGCCGCTTCGCTGATCGGCCAGACATTCACGGTGACCAGCAGCCAAGACGTGCTGAATCCAGTCACTCAGACGTTTACGTTCGTGAACAGCGCTGTCGTTACGGCACCAAATGCGAATCAGATTGCCATTGCTGTGGCGGATACGAACGACATGGTGGCCACGGCAGTGGCGGCCACGTTGAGCGGCGTGTACGGCGGTGGAACAGCCACGGCAGCGGCGGACTCGGTGACTCTGGCGGCAAATCTGAGATCTGCCCGCCTGTTGATCTCCAACAGCAACATTGCAGTGACTGGTTCGAACACGATGGCCGTTCTGGATGGTGCTTCCGTGATCGGTGAGCAATTTACCGTTGGCATTGTGACGTTTACGTACGTCGATATTGCGATCTGGGACAGCAGTACGGACGCCACGACGCCAGAACCAAATCAGATTGCGGTCGCTAAAATGGCTCCCGCATTCGGTTCGCCGACAGGCGTCGCGGAATTGACTCGCGATGCCATCAATCATTCGCAACTGTATATGGCTGGGGCAGCCACAGCGACTGGTGCCGACGTGCAGTTGACGCAGCCTGAACTGTACTTTTCTAACACAGACGGCACTTCATTGTTGGTTGATGGTCAGGAAATCCTGTTGCCGGCCGCTGCGATTGCGATCACTGAAGAGCTGGACATCAACGGCACGATCTATCGCTTTGTTGATTCGGCTGGCCCCATCGGCACCAACGAAATCGCCGTCAATGCGGCGGGAACGGCTAATGACGTGGCGGCTGCTCTGTTGGCCAGACTCAACGTCGATTTGGGCGTCTTGCAAGCTCGCCGATCTGGTGCGAGGATCACTCTGGAGATCGCTCATACAGCGGCCGCAGTTCGGCCGTTGATTCGATCGGGAGCGACCGTTACGGTTCCGGCGGCAAGCGTGGCGATGGGGGATCACATTAGCGTTGGTCGAACGGCGTTTACGTTCGTGGATGCCACCTTGGTGACCACGCCCTCCGCGACAGAAATTCCAATCCTGCCGACAGGCACAGCGGACGACGTCGCCTTGGCCACTCAGGCAGTGATGAATACGTTCTTTGGTCCTAGCACAGCGACCGCTGCTGCGAACGTCGTGACATTCAGTCAAGTCGGCGTGGCTGGTGTGACGCCAGCCGCTGGACAGGCTGTCGTGACGATTACCGGTGACGTACATCTGGTGAATCAGACGCTGAACGGATTGGGCTTCCAACCGACTCTGGATTACTACGGCCCGGCATCGTTGCTGGTTCTGACAGAAGACCTCGGTCAGTTCACTCAAGATCCCGCTGGCCGGATCAACATGACGGATGTTGAGATCATTCCAATCACCGTTAAGCCGGTGAATGACGTGCCGCTGATCGACGTGATTGCTGATCAGAACATTGTCGAAGACGAAGACATAAATCCAGCGGATGCGACGATCGACGAACACTCTGTCGTCTTGACGGATTTCGCCCTAGGAGTCGCGACTGGGATTCAAGCTGGCCCGATCAACGAGCTTGAAGACGTGGAAGTCACAGTCCGTCTGGCAGACACGACCAATGTGGCCGTGGCCAACGGGGATCGCGTGATCGGCACCACACTGACGGTGGATGGCGTGGGCTACGCATTCGTTGATAGCACTGTTGTGACAGGTCCGACGGCGACACAGATTCCTGTATTGCCGGGCGACGACACCGTGACTGTGGCCATCGCGGCTGCGACTGTGATCAACGCCAACCGTGGTGACACGGTTGCGCGAGCGGCGTTTAACTTTGTGTCGTTGGGGTTGGACATTGGACTGGTCAGCGGGCCAGCAGCCGTGTTTGCGATCAGCGATCAGAATGCTCTGATTGCCAATCTGGACATCGACTATACGACGATCGACACCACTGGTACGGTGCGCTACACGCCTGTCGTTGACGCCTTCGGTATGGTCGACGTTGTTGTTCGGGTTCGCGACTTTGGCCTGAACGATATTGATGACAACACGGATGATGCCTTCACAGAACGGGTCTTCACCATCACCATTGCACCGGTGAACGATGATCCGACGCTGAATGCGATTCTGGACGTAACGCTGACGGAAGATCCTGACCTAGACGGAAACAATGTCAACGATGTTCAATCGGTGGCTTTGGAAGGCATCACGCCGCGACCTGCGAACGAAATGGAAGACATTGCAGTCACTGTGGCGATCGCCGAAACTGCGATTGTTGTGTTCGGTAGTGGCGAAAACGTGATTGGGCAGACATTGGTCGTGAACGGCACATCGTTCGAATTTGTCGACGTTGCTAGTGGGCCGACCGGAGATCAAATTGGCGTGATGCCAACTGATACGACTCGCCAAGTCGCGGCTGCGGCTGCGGCCGCCGTCAATGCTCACGTGCTGCTCAATATGCAGGCGACCATCACGGAACATTCTATCGCACTGAAGAGTATTGCTGTTGTGCCAGTGCCGTTGGTGGTCACTGGCGGAACGGTTGATTCGTTCCAGATCTACAGTCAGGACGATTTGATCACAATGCCGACGATCGTGTACGCTTCACGCGAAGCGAGCGGATCGTTCCAGTTCACACCGGGTCGACACCACTTCGGCGGCCCAATTGATGTGACGATCACTGTCACCGATGCTGGAATCGACGGCATCGCGGGCAACGGCGACGACCAGTTTACGCAGCAACAGTTCACGATCACGATTCAACCGGTCAACGATGCACCGACGATCGACGGAATTGGCCCGCTGACGATCGACGAAGATAGTTTGGAACGCATGATCATGCTGACCGGTGTCTCCGCCGGACCAACAACTGTGGGACCGAATAACGAACTGGAAGACGTTCGCGTGTCGTCTGTGCTCGAAAGCAGCACGTCGATTGCGATTGCGATTGGTGCCAACGTGGTGGGTGAAACCATCAGCATCGGCGGTGAAGTCTTCACTTACGTCGACGGTGCGATTGTGGCTTCGCCGACAGCGAATGAAATTGCCGTTGATATCACGCCCGCCACCGGTGCAGCTCAGGCCACGCAGGCTGTGGCCATTGCCACGGCTGCCGTGGTGAATGCTCACCCGGCCTTGAGTGCCACAGCTGTGTCTGTGTTCCAGAACACGATCACT
>JBDNHJ010000243.1:0-37506 GCA_041688835.1 Fuerstiella sp. | reverse complement strand
TCAACTACCCAAACTCCCACCCGTTCGTCAGGCCACCCCAAGGGAGTCCCGCGTTTCTCATCGCGGTTGACGGTCGTTCGATGGTGATGCCCTCCCTTGTCGATCACTTCCGTCGGAGCCACCAGCCACATCTTAATCAGACGCAGCAGGTGCTTGTCGCTCACGCGACGGGCCACGGACTTCAGCAGATCACAGTGAGGAATCGTATCAAAATAACCGCTCAAATCGGCGTCGATTACTTCGGAATGACCCGTATTCACCAGCTCACGGACGTGGTTGACCGCGTTCAGAGCGTTCTTTCCGCGCCGATACGCGTACTGTTCCGGCTGCAGGTCGGCCTCGAATATGGCGTCGAGCACCAAAACCGCGGCCATCTGCACGACACGGTCGCGAATCGTCGGATTCCCAGAGGCCGCTGGCCTCCGTTAGATTTTGGAATCCAGACCCGACGAACGGGTTGAGCTTCAACATGCAGCGCCGTCTGCAGCTTCTCAACGCTTTTCGGAGTTATCAGACTCACACCAATCTCCTTGCTGTCGTTGCTTTCAACGCTTCCTCTCAACTAGGGTTTTCTAATTCGCGGATCGCACGTGATCTGGCCTTGCAGCGTGTATTCAGGCCTGAGTCCGCACGGGCGGATCGTCCACGGAAAATCAGCCGGTACACGATACTGCTGATGTGGCGACTTCTAGGACCACGATCATGTCTGCCAAGGGCGTGGACTTCAGTTGATCGACGCTGGAACGGCAGATTTCAGCTCGGCGACCTCGTTGCAGAGTTTCTCCGGAATCCAAAGTGATTTCGGCAAACGGGCCTCGGAACACAACCGGGACGCTTTCGTCGGCCGTCGCTGTCGATGAGGTGACTGGTTTAATGGCCGTGAGTTTTGTTTCTCGCAATTCAGCGTCTCCGGCTGTAAAGCACGCTTTGGGCCGGTAGGTCGTAAGTCGCACAGATTCAAAACCGGCCGTATCCAGTGCGTCCATCAGTCGGTTCAGACACGGGACGGATTTCACCACAGAAGCTGGTCCGGGCAATGTCGGCAACTGGTCGACGTGTCGATCGGCCGTCAGGCAATGCAGCATAATGGTGCCACTAGGTTTCAGGGCAGCCGCAACTTCTCGTAGAAACGGATCAATCCGCTCTTCGGTGTGAGCAGCGTTGAATGTCCCCTGCAACGCCACTTCGTCAAGCGTTTCAGAAGTATGTTGTTCCGGCACCGCCAGCGGGCTGCCGAGCCGATGACTCCAGCGATTCAGCGGAATGTCTGCGGTGTCGGCTGTAACAACAGGCAGAGAACACGGAACAACGGTCGGACGACTCTTACCGCCAGCACTATCGTTCAGCACGGCATCCGCACTCTGGCCGGCACCGCGATGTTCGATGTCGCCTTCCAGAATATACATTTCCCACAAGGTGCCGTCAGGATCGTGCAGCCAGAATTTGGTCTGCTTCGAGTAACAGCATTCGACTCCTTCTTCGCGTTCGCTGCGAATTCCAGCCACTTCCAAGCGACGCTGCACTTCGACCAGTTCGGCGGCCGAGCGAAATTTGAAGCCCACGTGATTCAATGCACCACGTTCCCGGGGATCAACAGGTTCCAGCGAGAAAGTAATCGGTGGATTCTGCAGTTCGAATTTCGCGTAGTCGGGACGATGCTTGGCAGGGGCCACTCCAAAGACGCGGCTGAAGAAGTCGACGGATCGATCAATGCTGGAGACATTCATCGAAATATGAAACGAGATCGGGCGTTCGTTGGAATCTGTCATGTTAAGCTCTCGGCTTTCAGTAATGAAGGATGTCGTGGTAACGGAGTGAACCAGGCAGTCACCGCAGTCAACAGCGCCAGTCCCGCAAGGAACCAGACCAGCGGAAAGTACGATCCGCTGGATTCCCTGACCTGAGCAAACAGCAGCGGGCCGAAGGCGGAGGCAATGACAGTCAGCATCTGAGCACTGCCCTGAATCTGTCCCAACTGAGCCTGTCCGTACAGCTGCGACCATGTGGAAAAAAACAGCACGGTCAGCATGCCACCAGCCGCGCCACTGATCACAACGTACGTGATCACGTCTGCATACGTGGACAGTTGCGTCAACCAGACCAGCGACACCGACAGCAACAGCAGCGCCGTTGACAGCAAACGATTGACCGGCACATACAGACCCAACACGCCGGCCGTCAGCTTCGACAGGACGCCGATGGCTGTGCCCAGTGCCAAGGATTCGTAGTAGACATCTTTGGGAAAGCCTTGGTCTGCCAGAATGGATTCGTTAAACAGTGAGATACCCGACACAATCATGCCGTACAACGAGATACTGATCGCTCCCACCCAGAACATCGAAGTCGCCAGAGCCTGTCGATGCGTAAAATCCGGACCTTGGCCTGTGTTGATGTTCGAAGCAGGTGCAACGTCAGTCGATTTCCGATCACGAGCAAACACCACCAGAATGCAGGCCAGTCCCAGCACGCTCCAGCCAAGAGTTGCCCAGAACGTGCGCCAGTCAACATCCGCAAAGTTGCGGCCGATCAATGCGGCGGCGATGAATCCGCCCGCCATCAGCACGCTGTAAACCGCCATTGGCACGCTCACATTTCGTCCAAACCACTTGCCGACAATCGTAATGCTGACCACCGACAGCGCGCTTTGGCCGAGACCTCGTGTGAACAGGATCGCGATAAACAGCAGCGGAATGGAGGTCAGCTGCGTCATCGCGACCACCACACTGCCCAGTGCCAGCATGACGATGGCCAGAATCAGTCGAATGCCATGACGATCAATCAGTCTGCCGATGCCAAAGCAGAACAACGACCCCAGCAAAGTGGCCCACAGATTCAGATGCCCGAATCCGGTTCGCGTCAGTCCCAGTGATGCATCATTTAACAGGCGTTCGGTGATCATTCCTAGGCCATGAGTTCGCCCGGGCAGCGTCGCGACCATCGCGACCGACGCAACCACCACCATCACCCAGCCGTACCAGTTGACGGATGCAACGTGTGCTGTTGTCGATTCGGATTTCGATAACGCAATGTGACTCATAATGGCTTACCGGAAGTACGTGTCCAGGATGCTGTGTTCGGCGTAACGGGTCCGCAGAAAGTTGTGAAATTCCGCGTAATGAGCATCGCGTTGATCGCCGCCATCGGACTGCGCGTTGTAACTCAGATACAACTGGCGGCGCCATGAGTCCGATTGATTTGCGGTCGAACGATGCGGAGTGAATCCGTCAAAAATGGCGATGTCGCCCGGATCAAGAACCAGCGGAACCATACGGTCGTCGTCAACAGAATCCATCGGCAGGTCGTGATAGTTTCCATCTTCCGGCGTCAGAGGGCCGGCGTGGTGGTAACCCGCAAAGACTTCTGTACAGCCGTTGTCCTGTGTCGAGGCATCAATTGGAATCAGCACGGTCAGAAAACTGCGAGGAAATCCGGGCCACGAAATCCAGTCCTGATGCAGTTCATAACCCTTCGTCCCCGGTTGCTTAAAAATCAGCTTATCCTTGAACAGACAGGCCGGCTCACCGTACAGACTGTGCAGAATGCTGAGCAGTTGCGAGCCAGCCGTCACCTGCGCACACAGGGGACTCAAATCAATCACCGGATCAAACGTTTCCCACAGACAATCCGTCTTGTCATGAGTCTCACGAAAACGACAACGCAGGTTGTGCTTGTGAATCAGATCCCTGCGCTGAGTCAGTTGCCAGGCCTCTTCAGACAAAGAGGACATAATGTCGGGCGAAAACACGTTTCGCACGATGACAAAACCATCGCGCTTCCACGCCGCAACAGCGTCTGGGGACAGCGCTGTGGATTCCGTGATTTCGGGCATCTGATGCAACCTTTGAAGTCGGTTCAGTTCTTCTGATGTAGCGAAAGTCGTCCAGACTTTCGGTTGGTCGCTGACTTCTCCGAAAGTCGTTCCCTACGGATCTTCACGCGGTGAAACAAGCAATTGCTGACAGACCACTAAAATTCGCCGATGACTTCACCACCGGAACGAGTTCCCAGAGCACGCCAGATTCCCACGTCGATGCTGTCACTGATGAAACGACAGGAACCATCGCACAGCAACAGGTTGACGCCTCCGACATGCTGACTGCGAGGTGCCTTCCAGCCGGAGGCAATGTAGCCCAGCGATGCCGGACCGTTTGCCACGCAGTCATAGCTGTCGCTGTTGGGGCCGTAGTAATGGTTGTAAGAAGCACAGCGGATTTCGCCCGAATACCACGAGAACTGACGAGGATCGGAAGAATTATAAGTGGTCGCCGCTGCACAGTTGGCATCGCTGATGTTCAGTCCGAAAGCCAGATTTCGATAGACTTTCTTTTCCGAAGCTGGCGGAGTCGCAGCCCCGGAAACAGTCGAACCCTCGCCCAACAGGCTTTCTGTCATGGCGGCTGTGTTGCTTGAACCGTCTGTCATGTCACGAAAGCCAATACGAGAATCAGCAAAGAAAACTCCATCGGCGCTATACGGCGACCCATGGTTGATTCCAGCCGGATCAATTCCCGTTCCCATGTTGGCACAGTAATTGGTGGGACCGATTCCCTCTGTCACACCCCAGTTGGACGAAACTTTCCGCGACGCATCCGACGGACACAGATACAGCGGCACCAGTGTGGACGCGGCCAGACGGTTGTTGGCGTCAGGAATAATCCATGAACCGCCGACATTCTGGTACGTTGGCGATTCCAGATTCAGTAGCCCATACACGGCCGACTGTTCCAGAAACGGAGTCAGATAAGCCATCACTCCCCAGTTGCCCTGCGAATACCCGATGTACCCGCCAGCCCCGGGCCGCCCGCCTGGAATCAGGTTCGGAGGAAACGTGTTATGCACATCGTGATAGTTGTGTAACGCAATCCCCAGCTGTTTCAGATGAGTCTTGCACTGAATTCTCCGAGCCGCCTCGCGCGCCTGTTGAACGGCTGGCAGCAGCAACGCGATCAGGATGGCGATGATCGCAATCACCACCAACAGCTCAATCAAAGTAAATCCGCGAATCCTGACTCGAACCATGACACGTCTCCAGCAATACCTAACGCCATCTAACATTCGCACATATGTGAGAATATCAGACAATGTGAAGGCCGCAAGTAAGTCAGGAAAAAATCTACGATGTTTTCCTGACCGAACGTAAATGGATACAAGCCGAGACGTTACGGCTGACTTTGTTCGATTGATAAGAATGCGAGGCCGAGTACCCTCGGCCTCGCATCGTAAACGAACATTGAACCGCGAACTTAAAATTCACCGATCACTTCGCCTCCGGAACGCGTGCCCAAAGCGTTGTAGATTCCTTCGTCGATGTTGTCGCTGATGGCTCGCACGGATCCATCGCCCATCGAGAACTGACAAATGCCAGTGTGAGGAGCGGACAGACCCTTATCATCCGTGCCTAGCTGATTGGGGCGAAACTGAGTTTCAAACAGCACCATGTGGCCGTGGTCATCGGTGAGATCCGTGATCTCCCGCACCGCTGCTGCCCATGCCGTTTCGAACAGTTGATGGCCCCCAGTTGGCCGCGTAACTGGCCGCTCCGTATTGTTCCACCGAAGTGGCAGTGTCGTCTCGCACAACAAAGCGGCCATCTGAATACGGATCGGATGGGCACAAAAACACGGGCAGATGTCTTTCTCGGGCCAATTGCTGGCTGACATCAAATACCGGGATATTGAAGTTGAACTGGTCGTACAAATTCTGCTGCTCATGCTGAGGAAGAATCATGCAGCCCCAGGCAAACCCCATGTGATTGGCCCCGGAACCGGTCGGATCAAACTTGTGCAAGTAACCCGGTGGCAGCAGGCTGTTCGTCGATTCATAATTGTGCAGCCCCAGTGCCAACTGCTTCAGATTGTTCTTGCAGCTCGACCGCCGCGCCGCCTCGCGAGTCTGCTGAACTGCTGGCAACAGCAACGCAATCAGAATGGCAATGATCGCAATCACCACCAATAACTCAATCAATGTGAAGCCTCGCGCACGGCGAACACTTCGAAATTCAATACGCATTATATCTCCTCAACACAACATCATCCGCAGCGCAGCATTCGATGTCACGAACTGAAAAAGGGAATTCGCGTAACCGAATCTTCCACCGCGATGGCCGCACCATAAGCATAGCCGATCCGGGCTCTGTGATTCATGCGATACTGGCAGGACGCCAGACACAATCACAGCGCGCACGATCTTCGCGGGGGAAATCGTTACGGAAAAAGGAAGTGATCAACGCTGCAACGGGCCGCGAAATTGCGGCGGTCGCAGCGGAACTTCAGACGAATTCCGGAGGAGGCGATTCTGGAGCGTCGCGCAGTCGTCCGACATACAGGCCCCACACCGAAAGTTGACGACCAATCAAATCGCGATCGGGCAACACAGTGCGATCTGGAAGCGGTGCGGCGGGTAGCAACAAAACCTGAACCAGCTGTTTGAACGTGAATGGTCCGGTGATCATCACCGTCTCTTCATTGGAGCCTTCCGCAGTCGATTCGGTTGAATTCGAAACCAAGTTGGACGCCGTGGCATCTGACGATCTTGTCTCGTCTTCGGCCAGAAAATCTGGCAATGTAAACTCGAAGCTCAGAAAGGTCATATGAACGTGAGTGTGAGCGTCACCAATTTCTGCTCTGCCGCTTTCATCATCAGTCGTCACATGCGTCCTAGATTCCTGATGACTGTGCGAATGTGAGTCGCGGCTGTGGGTATGCACATGCCCGTCCGGTCCATGACTGTGAGAATGCGTGGCCCCGGCATCTTGAGCACCAGCGACACCGTGCGAACCCGCATGCGAGTGAGTCTGCTCACCGCCTCCGTGCGTATGACGTACCCCGGGACCCACAAAAGCCGTCGCCGCCATGACGAAAACCAGCACGATCCCCACGATCGCCGAAATTAATCGCCGCCGTTTCATACGCCAAGGATAGTCTGGGAATGACTGCTGGGAATCAATTTGCCCCTGCAATCCGGAAGATTCACAATTCCGCCAGCAAACAATCCGGGCTTTTTAACACAAACACCTGCCAACGGTTCCGCTGAATTGAAACGGCACCTTCCGGTCCGCCCAAAGAGATGTGATGCATGACAGACCCAACATCGCAATGCTGCTTTTGCCGAATACGATTCGGGCGAATGATCTTCTCGATGAAGCACTGGGGACACAGGATTATCTAAACCGTCGACAAAGTGTGGCGTCCCGATACTTGTGCCCCATGCTGCGTCAAAAAACCTGTGTCCCCCAAGACCGCCAGCTCGAGTTCTGTGCTCCTGTATTCTGTGTTTCAGTCCCAGCGGGACGGCAGACTTTTGCCGGTGGTGATCACCCTCACTACCAGTCAACGACCTTACGGACGTGACAGATCAGATGCTGCGGCAATTGATTGGCGGACTGTCGAACGCCCAGTGACAGCCAATCATTTTCGATTTTCGATTGTATCGGCGGCATCCTGCCGCCGTATATGTTGGAGTGTTTCTGCGGCGCGGTCTCACCACGACGCGCCCAACCGATCAGATGCAGTGGCGTTTCGGCGAACGCCTACAAACCGATGCTGGTTTCGCGTTCGGTGTCGTTGTAGGCCGCTAGTTGCAGCATTTGCTCTGTCAGTTCTTCATCGACTTCTCCGGCCGTAAATTCACGTTTGTGATATTCGACCTGTTGAGTCGGCGTGTTGTTGCGCGAACCTTCATCGTTCAGAGAAAACGTGCCGTTGGGGTTGGGCTGAAAGAACATTCGGAACCACAGCATCTGCTCAACGTTGGGCTGAGGTGAGTGCAGAGTGATCCCAACTCCGTCTTCGTACCACTCATAGAGCATGCCGAAGAATCCGCTGGGAATGTACTTGACTGATTCCAGATTCACGCCAATGTGGCGGAACGATTCTTGATGAATCAGTTCTGTGAGTACTTCTCGCAGCAGAGCGAGATCGGCTCCATCCCAGATTTCGATGTGATCAAGCCCAACTGTAACTGTTGGGCCGTCCGTGTGAATTGTCAGACGCTGTCGCTTCTTTCGGTTCATCATCAATGCAATCATCCTGGTAAAGTGTCTCGTTGCTTCTGTGCTTCGAGGGGCATCTGTACAGAATGCAAACACCGAACCGAAACCAGACGCTTTGTGTGCTAGCTTTCCAACAACGCTGTAAGTCATTACCTAAAAACAACTTGCGGAATATCCTTCGGCAAGCCTGTGCCTTTCGGTCAACACAACATGTTGCGTAGGAACACCGCTGGTTAACAAATTGTTGCGTTCCGCAAACGTTTGCTGCGAGCGGTCTGTCACGTTTAAGAATTTGGGTTCTTCTTTCGTAGCTCGGCGGTCTCCGCCGAGAAATCACGGTGGAGACCACCGAGCGACATTTTGCCAACCCGCAAACTAAGCTTTGACAGACCACTAGCTGCATCCAAGCATCAGCGTCAGGGCCTCCCACGATCTCGGCCTGAACCAGTGGCCCGCACGCGATGCGGCGGCTTTCAGGGACTGCCGGGAGTCTCGCTTCTCACTCGCGGGGACGATGCTGGAGATCTGGAAAGGTGATGCCAACCAAGCTACCATCCGCAGTCTACGTGGTTGTGGACGCTGAAAAGTCCTGTCGTTTCCAGATCCTAAAAGCGAACTCGTCATGCCGACAGTTAAGTTTGTCAACGAAAAGCTCACCGTCGAAGCTCAAGACGGTGAAGATCTCCGATCAATTGCCCGCAAAAACGGCGTTCAGTTGTATTCCGGACCCCATAAGGTCGTGAATTGCATGGGGTTTGGCGCATGCTGCAGTTGTAACGTGGCTGTCAAGAATGGCAGCGAAAACTGCAGCAAGAAGGGCCTGATCGAGCGACTGAACAAGTGGATTAACCCACTGCTCGGGCTGAAACTGCTCAGCAATCCCGAAAAAGATGTTCGCTTGGCCTGCCAGACACAAGTTCATGGCGATGTTGAGGTTGAGACCAACCCGGCAATCAACTGGCACGGCGAGAAGTTTTGGAATTAGCACGGCGAGCTGTGGACTGAGAATTAGCGAAACTCGTCGCGTTCCAGCTTCGACAAACGACGCCAATTCCACGGAGCCACCCGACGCGGGTCGGAAAACAGTCCGCGTTTGGCGGCCTTAGCAGCTTCTTCGGCAGCGGACAGTTGCGGATCGTCGGAATACGCAACATAGTGCCAAGCTAACCCCTGCTGCACCAGCCACAGATTGACGTATTGATCGCCGATGTAGATGTCGGCGATACTGCGATTGTATCGATCCGTGTCTCGCACAATATACTGCACAAACTTCCCACCAATCAGCTTCGATAACTCGCTCTTCGCTTTGTCGCCAAACGGCTGACCTTTTTCTGGTGTATCGATGCCGTTGAGCCTCAGGCGCAGCGGGCTGTTATTCACCAGCACATCGACCGTGTCGCCGTCAACAATACCGATCACCTTGAAGGTGCTGGCAGACGCGGACGCTGAAGAACCAGCGGGCTCAGGCGGAAGCCCGGCAGTCATGGTTTCGCTGGGGAAGCCGGGCTGAGCCGTGAACTCTTCTGGGCTCGATTGGCCCCAGTCAATTGACGAAGTCTCTGATCCACCAGCAACAGCATCGGAATCGACCTGCACGGATGTTTCGCCGCGTCGTTGAGGCAGCCAACCATCGCCACGGTTCTCGATCACAGACTGGCCAATAAACAGCAGTACCGCGACCAGCATGCTGGCGAGTAGAGTGAGAATGCTGTCGGTGGAGCCGGCTTGCATGGATTCGTTTCTGGTCCTGTGCCTGTCGACGATCCCCAGCTGAGGAAAAACTGGCCGCTGGGTCGAGAGCTCGTGCCATTGCCGCGAATCGCAGCAATGGATCGCTCCCCTGTCTTAAATCGGAGGCTGAAGCACCGATGATTCAAGTTCTCAAGAGATGGCCGCAGGATTTCGCCACATCGGTCGCAGGCCGCCACCTCCACCGTTGTGCCCCGGCGGATCTTGCCGCAAACCGCTTCGGACGGGCCATCCCCGCAGGTTTCGGCGGCCGACGACTGGCGATGGAGGTGCGGGAGACACGCTGGAAGCCTATCCCACGACTTCCCAATCGAACGAAAACTGCGATGTTCAACGGCGCTGGACGGTCTACAATGTCCACTTCGCCGAGCACAAATCCACAAACATAACCGATCCGGACATGCCCCCGACTTCAGAAGCTGACCGCGACAAAATCGTTTCCAACGACCCACTTCCAGCAGAAGCTGCGACTGACGCTGTTGGCTCGCAGCTGCCAGCGGACACACCGCAAACGGCAGCCGAAAAAGCGCGAACTTTTCCGACAGGCCCCGGCGTGTACTTGATGAAAGACACGGAAGCACGAGTCATTTATGTGGGCAAGGCGGTGAACCTGCGCAGTCGTGCGGGCAGCTATTTTACGCGGGCGGCACAGATCGAACGGCGTACGGCGGAGCTGGTGACGGAAATCGCAGACATCGACTTCATCGAAACAGACAGTGAAGTGGATGCGTTGCTGATGGAAGCCAGGCTGATCAAAGATATTCAGCCGAAGTTCAACAGCTTACTGAAAGACGACAAGACTTTTCCCTACCTGCAAATCACCACGCATGAAGACTTTCCACGAGTCGAATTTACTCGACAACCGGAAAGCAAGGGCGTGCGACTGTACGGCCCCTTTACGAGTGCCGGGCAGTTGCGAGGTACCATTGCGGTGCTGCAAAAGATCTTTCGGTTTCGGACATGTTCCTTAGACATCGAAGAAAACGACGAACGATGGCGTTGGTTTCGTCCGTGTTTACTGGCCAGCATCAATCAATGCACGGCTCCGTGCAACGTCAGAATTTCGAAGGATGAGTACCGTAATGACATGCGGCGGCTCAGAATGTTCCTCGACGGAAAGAAAGACCGTTTACTGAAGGACATGGAACAGGACATGCGGCAGGCTTCTAAGGATCTGCTGTTTGAAAAGGCGGCCCGAATTCGCGACGACATTCAATCACTACAGACCCTCAACATGCGCGGAAACCTAGAGGACCACGCGCAGCCCGAGGTGTTTTATATCGACCCCAAAAAGGGAGTCGCGGGGTTGAAAAAAGTCCTGAAATTGCAATCGGCCCCCCGACGAATCGAAGGTATCGACATCGCTCATCTGCAGGGCGGCGAAACAGTTGCGAGCTTAGTGCAGTTTATTGATGGACTACCATTCAAGCACGGCTATAAAAGATTTAAGATCAAGTCGGTCGAAGGGATCGATGACTATGCCTCAATGCGAGAAGTGGTCACACGCCGTTTTCGGCGGCTCCAGCAAGAAGGCGAATCTTTTCCTGACCTGTTGTTGATCGACGGTGGGAAAGGGCAGTTGAACGCGGTCATGGAAACCTTTGAGGACTTGAAAATCACGCCTCCCATGACAATTTCTCTCGCAAAACGCGAGGAAGAAATTTACGTGCCCGGCCAAGCCGAGCCGCATCGGCTAAGTCGTCATTCGTTTGCCTTGCGGCTGTTGCAGTATATTCGGGATGAATCTCACCGATTCGCTCAACACTATCATCATATGCTCAGGCAGAAGGCAACGTTCGACGGAGTTCGGAAAGATCGAAAAGGATAAGCAACGCATTCTTGAGGCAGTCATCGTTTAGTATTGGAGTGGCAGTCTCAAGGGTGTGTCTAACACGCCGTTCTTCAGTATAGCGGTCGTTCATTGGCGTGTGGTTGCAAAACACGTGTTCGGGTGGCACAATTGTGTTTCCGGAGCACGAAGAAAAGATTCGTCGACACTGCGACTGCAAAAAATAAAAGTCTCCGCCGCCGCTGATTGTCGGCGATAGTCGACATGATTTTCGTTGAATGTTCGCGACTCAGCTCAAACCGAAATGCCGCAACTCATCTCTCAAGGCAAAGCGGAAGACGTCAGTTTAAGTGCCAATATGGAACCATCGACGGAAAACAAACGTGTCTACGTGCTAGACGATGAAGATCAGGTTCTTGAAGTCATCGAAATGCAATTGACTGCCGCCGGTTTCGACGTGGTGACATTCAGTCGTTCTTCCGAGTTCCTGCAGCAGGCCAACAAGCTGCCCAATGGTGTCATTGTTTCCGATCAGCGAATGCCAGAAATTGACGGACTGACACTCCAGAAACGCCTTCAGCAACTTCCGAATCAGTTTCAAATAATCTTGCTGTCAGGCTTTCCAGAAACCCGCGTTGCGGTCGAAGCGATGAAGCAAGGGGCGGTCACGGTCTTGGACAAACCGTACAATCGAGAACAACTCGTCCGCTCCGTGGGAGATGCATTTCGGGCTTTAAGTCGCTCGGAATGTGAACTCAGCGGTTTGCCGCCAGCCTTGGCTGCGGGCGAGGCTTATCTGGATCGCTTGTCACTTCGCGAGCGACAGGTGATTGATCTTGTGTACGGTGGGCAGACGAACAAATCGATCGCGATCGATTTAAACATCAGCATCAAGACCGTGGAAAAACATCGCGGCAAAGCGATGAAGAAGATGTCCGTCTCAAGTCTGGCGGAATTGATCCGGCTGATCGACCGCGATCGCTCACGATCATAGCGAGCCGGCCAGTTCTGCGGATTCGGGTTGTCGGACCTGAAATTCGACCGTACTTTCTGCCGTCTTGCCGCTGGTGCGGTCTCTTAGTCTCAGCCGGATGGAATACTGTCCACTCTTCAAATGCGAAGGCAGGCTAAGCTCAAAGCTTTGATAGTAATCGGAACGCTCAGACGTGGATTCGTCTGAGATATCCGGCAACGCGATTGTTTCTTTGGCCTTCGTGTTGCCTTCTTCGTAGAGCTTCAGTTCCGCTTCGAACTGTGTCCGGTAACTGCCACCGGGCGTCAGTTCTGAAGTGAAGTTGTCGACCTCGGCATACAACAACAACGGCTGCCCAGGATCAAAATTGTTGGCCGGAAACGTGTCGAGTCGACCAAAGCTGTGAATGCGACTGCAAATCTCGAATCGCCTAATCTGCAACGCGGTGAGCGGCATCAATTGACGCACGGCAGACCGCAATTGACCGGTCGTATTCGTCAATCGTTCCTCTTTGTCGGTTGTGCTTTCTGAGCGATATTCGGCCATGGCGAGCATGAGTTCCTGCCAGAAATCCTGTTCTGGCCCGCCCAGTTCCTCGACCGCCCGAATGGCTTTTCCCGGTTGATTGGCAATCAGATACAACAGGCGCAGATCCAGCTGCCGACGCTGGTGTCTTTCGAGTTCAACGGGTGCTCCGTCCAGTTTCGTCGGCCAACCAGCAAGCTCCGTCTCCGTGGCGGCGATCAGTTGCGCCAGCAATGGATTCGAGACACTTTTCGGGACTGCGGGCGAAACATCTGCGGTAGGGATGGATTCCGCTTCCGTCGGCACAGTGGCCTCGGGAATGATTTCGTCTCGATCGCCAAAAACGGCAGTCCATGGGTTTCCGAGTTTCTGAAACGGGCGTTTCCAAATCTTGCGAGCCGCATTCTCGGGTTCATAAAACCCCTTCAGGCGGTCCAGCATCGAAGGCTCTGTCGGCAGTTCCGTAACGTCAGAAGTTTCATCGCTGTTTTCCGAAAATTCGGGCGACTCAACCGCATTGTCAATCAGCAGACCGTCACCGGAACGATCGAATGCTTTCCCCCCGCTCACCTGATTCGTAGGAATTTCGTCCGTTGCCGGAATAGACGCACTGGCGGCTGCAGCAGGACTCGGGGCTTGCGACGCCAGCACAGACCAGCGATCGGGTTGATCCGGCAGCACAGCGCTCGTTGACATGTCACTGCGCGATTGCCGGTTCATCAACGCTCGAACCTGCTGGGCGGAAAAACCAAGCGTTTGTGATGACGATGGTGATGACGATTGTGCAGAAACTGATTCAAGCTGCTGCTGTGGCAGTCCAAAACTGGGGAAGGCGGTCGACGCGCGGCCCTGTGTGCTGACGGGTGGTGGCGGCGTGCTGCCGAACTGAGGGACCAGCAAACGAGCTTGAGGCATGGGGGCTGTGGTGTGCGATTGCGATGCCCCGCCAACAGCTGCAGGTCGGCCGTTTTGTAAGCCGGAACTTGTCGCGGCCGCAGTGATCGGTGAAGGAAAGTCCGAATAGCCGGATGTGGCTTGTGTTTTCAGCTGAGGCTCTGCGATCGTAATTTTCGGCAGCTCGCTATCCTGAGCTCGGACCGTTGAATCATCGTAGATCTCCAGTGAGGCGCGTGGGCTGATTGACGGTCGTGCGAGTCCCAGAGCATGCAGGCAGCCGCTGGCAGACATGGTGATCATGACGGCGAAGGACAGCCTGAGCAGAACGCTGCGGTTTGGATATTGGAAGTACGACATTCGCGGTGCATCTGATAGTTGGTTGCGATTCGGCTTCCGAGCTCATGCGGGACTCGAAAAAAAATGCAGCACCTCAAATACTAACGCAGATGCCCCAGCAACGAACATAGGGAAACCGGACCACGATCACCTCGCCGCATCTGAAACTCACGACCCACCGCACGGATGCGCTAAATCTGCCGGTCGGCTTCGCGCCGGGCTGCTAAACATTCGGTATGGACAGACGGGGTTGAAAAAGAACCCGTTATACCGCGTGCTGGGACGGATGAGCCGTCCATTGTTTGACCCGTGGTCGCAGACTAGGCCGGAAAACCTAGTCTGCGACTACGGTTAAACATCAAGAATGTCTCATCTTGCACCGCGTGCAGTATAGCTCCGGTTTTTGCATGAGAAAACTGGGCTAACGCTGGGCTGTTAAAAAGTCGGTATTTCACGGAGTTTCGGTTTGCAAAAGTTTTGTTCCGGGGCATTTGGGTGGCACCGTTTGCCGTCAGGCTAGCGGTGTCGCCTTGGCGATCAGAAACCGCTCTCACGGGTTCTTCTCACAAACGACGTTGGCCGTGGCTTGCTCGTTCCAGAGCGGTTTCCGATGGCGACGCCACACAAGCAGGCTGCGCCAGCATGTGCCACCCGCCGGGACTGTCCTCAGTTGATGTCGTGGCCGGTCAGAAGGTGCTCAATTTCGTCCGCTCGAGAACCGACTTCCAGAACGCTACGGCGGATTTCTTCCGCGCTGACGGTAAAACGCGGATAGGTATCCACCATCACAAAACAGGGCACGCCATCAACGTCTTTGATCGACAGGCCACCGTGCAGCACCACGGCGTTCAGTCGCAGGGCCACTTCGTAGAAGTCGGGGCGGGCTTCACAGCAAACACTGTAGATATTCAGTAAACGATCACCGGCGCGGTGATCGCTGTTTTGAAGATATACAGTCTGGCTTCGATCGCGTGCCAGATTCAAATGCACCTTGATCGAATTGCCTCCGCCTTCCCACGAAATCAACGGACGATCATGGAACGCTTCATAGACCAGCGTATCGAGGTCTCGCGTCGAACCCAACACGGCTTGCAACAACTGCGACGCAGCAAATCCATCGCGCGGCCGATTCTCAGGACTGCGATTCAGCATCAGACTCACGCATTCCGCCACATCCAACGGGATGTCGCTGCATCGGCTTCGCAGTCCGCGATATTCGCCCGTGACAATTGCTCCCATCAGCTCGTTGATCGATTCTCCTTCGAACGGATAGCAACCGGTCAGCATCAGGTAGTAGCAGACGCCGAGGGCAAACACATCGCTGGCCGGCGTCGCTTCGGCACCTTGAAACAATTCCGGAGCCATGAAATGCGGAGTGCCGGCTAACGTGGTGTTGCCGAATTCCTTCGAATGAATCGTCTTGGCCAGTCCGAAGTCCGCAATTTTGGGAATCCCGGCCGGTGTCACCAACACGTTATCCGGCTTGAGGTCTCGATGCACGATCCCCAGCCGATGCGCGGCCGCCAAACCTTCGGCAATCCCAACAGCCAACTGTGTCGCACGCACGGGGCCGATGGCTCCTGAACGCTCAATTTCCTGCTGCAACGACTGACCGGCGACATACTCCATTTCGAGGTAGTATCGTTTGTTCAAGTTGCCGATCGCGTGAGTCGTCACCACATTCGGATGCACGAGCGCCGCCGCCGCCCGACCTTCGTTTTCGAAACGCCCGATGTAGTCGATGCTGCGTGAAACTTTGATCGGAGAAAGAATCTTCAGGGCGCATTGACGGTACAGCTGAGTGTTCATCGCCAGATAGACGATTCCCATTCCGCCTCGCCCCAGCGTCTGTTGGCATTCATATCTGCCGATCGTTTGCCCATCCAGCAGAAGTTCGTCGAGTTCAATGCCCGTCTGCCCGTCATCAAGATCGCCGTCGGGGCAAATCACCGTGTCGCCGATGTGATTGGACAGCATCACGGGCTGCATTCCACAGCGCGGACAACCTTCCTCGTCGGACGAAAACACCTGATTGCAGGCTAAGCAGTACAGACTAGGCACAGCGGTTTCAGACTCGGTATGGGTGAATGCAGGGCACGATTCAGTCCGGGCAACAAAGACAGCGCCCCCATACTACAGCTCACGGCAGCCACCAGCATACGCTGCAGGGCGTGTTACCGCCATTCGCTGAAGAATTCGTCTGGTGGGGTGCGTTCTTTGCGCCACCTCTGCAAAATGTCAGAGTTCACTAATTACCAATCGATGTCGATTCTCGTATGAATGCGGTCGGCAACGTCAGCGATATGAGGATTGCTGCCCGTCAGACGCATCATCACAGATTCCATCGGAACACCTTCGATTTCGCACACGACAGACACGATCGACTTTTCCGTCGACCGCACGGCCACGCAATCGCCGAATTCATTCTTCAACGTCTTTCGCCATTCCTGAGCGTCCATATTCTGGGGAATGCTACCGAGCACGCGACGTCGACCGCCCACTTTACGGAACACGGGCCAGACAGTGGCCGGAAAGTCGTCTTCTTCAGAAGACGCTGATACTTCGCCGCTCGATGCCGAAACAAGGAACCTTGTCGCCAACGCCATTAACTTCGCCGTGCATTCCTGCGGTGTCAAAGCGGCAGCGTACAGGTCTGCCAGCAGCGTTGGCACGGTTGTTCTTAACGAACGATCAAAAGCGTCAATGACTGGCTGAGGAATCGATTCCGTGAGTGGCTGGACCTTGGCCACTGCAACAACCACGCCTTCCAGTTCGGTCTTCAGTCCGTTGAATTTTTCGGCCATCGCTTCCACGGCCGCTGAGACGGAGACAACATGATTCACGAAGCATTTGTGGATCGTTTGATACGCTAACAAAATGCAGTATTGTTTGCAGAATTCCTGCAACGCAACTTCTGACGAGAAACGCGGATCTTCCTCGATGGACGTCATGTTGGCGAACGCACCTTCAATCTTCTGCAACAAATCTTCGCAACTTCGCCGAGTGCCATCCAGAGCCAACAGCGAATAGTTTGTGGCAGCCACTGTGCCTTCGATCCGATGTGGCGAATCCAGCAGCTGCGTCAGATGAGACGCGAGCGCTCGTTCGCAATTGCGTGTGATGCTGGTCAGCTTGGCCTGTACATCGAAAATGATTCCCTGCAAACTGGTTGTTCCTGCGGCGGGAGACTGAGAAATCTGTTGCCCGAGGAAGTCCAGCGTTTGGCTTTGAGTCACCGTGTTGACGTCGACCGAGTTTCGTAGCACACCGTGCAGTTCGGCCGCATAACTTTCGATGCTCTTGCCAATCTGGCCACGCAGCAAAGTCACGACCTGCTTCGGCAGCGTGTCCTGCGTCAGGTTCAATTCCGCCAACAACGTTTCGGTGTCCGACAGTTCTGCCGGCAGTTCCTGTTGGCGTTCTGTGTCGACACTAGACAGTGAGCCAGTCCAACGTCTGAGCAGCAGAGATGTCAGGTTTCCGGCATCCTCCGATGCGTCATCCAGAATCGCTTCCTCCTGCGAATCCATGTTTAAAATTCGCAGCTGAGCGATACCGGTGGCTTCGTCTGCTGACTGCTGTCGCCACTGCTGAAAGTCCAGTTGAGCGGCCGTTGTCGCACGCAGAAATAGATTGTCTGCGACATCGTGGGCGCGTTGATGAAAAACGTCTTCGTTCAGGCCATCGCCCAAATGCACGAACGATGTGTGGTCGAACGGCGCGATGTCAGCCTGCACTCCAGATTTTTCGAAACCCCGCGGCGTTCCCAGTCCCGGTGTGGCCAGATGCCGGAGTTCGCGGAGCACACACACGGTGTTGGCTTCCTGAACGTCTGTCACGTTTCGCATGGCCCCGGTTCCATGCAGCAAGATTCCGTGAACCTCACCCTTGGTGATGCCCGAAGTTCGCAGCACATGTTTGGCCAGCAAGCCAACATCAGCCAGTGCCCCGCTGCTGGTGCCGCCCGTGGTTGCGGCCACGACGTAGATATCAATGCCTTCTTCGGCAATCGGAAGTTCGGTCAGCTCACCAGCCACTTGTCGAAATTCGGCGCTGATGGCTTCCTGAAACAATTTCTGAAATCGCGTTTCGACAGACTTCTTGTGATCACACAGCGCCAGCCGGCCCAGTGGACGGATTCCTTCGACCTTGCCGGATCGTGGAATGTTGAACAACCACCGACGACTCAGCCACGACAAGTCCAATTCAGAAGCTGACCGGTATGCGTTGGATGTACGCAGTGGAATCGACAAGGTCTCTTCAGCCGACAACCCCGCTTCGTCTCCCGACAGCTTCAACGCAGTCAACGTTTCTCGGTCCGTATCAATCTGCAGAATCGGAAACGGGCATGCCGACACGCCGTTTTCGCAGAATCGCGTTTTGAAACGCTTCAGAACCAGCCCCGCAAGTCCGCCGACACCAATGACCACAGACGGACGAAGTTTTGCGTTTTCTGTCGGCGCCGGTGAAACCGAAATTGGTATCGAGTCTTTACCCGGGATCGGTTCGGCACTGTCGTTGCACACGGTTTCCAGCAAGGCCGTATCGGAAATCTCGTGATCGGTGCTCGGGATATAAGCTTTGTTCGAGCTTCGTCCATGTTTTCGTCGAGCCAATTCTGCCACAAATTGCGCACAGTTGTCGAAGCGCGAGTTGACGTTTTTGGACAACGCACGAGCAATCACGGGGCGATCGATGGGCTGCAGGCTGGTCAGATCGGGCTGACTGCGCAAATGCTGCGCTGTCAACTGGGCGGCCGTTCGTCCATTGAAAGGCGACAACCCCGTCAGCATCATCTGATACACGATCGCCAGACTGTACTGATCGCTGGCGCGACCCGGTCGGCCTTCGAACAGTTCCGGTGCGGCGAACATCGGAGTAAAGCCGTTCAGGACGGACACGTTGGTCGAGCTGATGTCTTTTGCCAGACCAAAGTCGCCAACTTTCACATGCGTTCCCTGCAACAGCAGGTTGTCTGGCTTGATATCCAGATGCTGCAACCCATGCTGATCGGCCATGTAATCCAACGCGTCGGCGGCATCGCGCAGGTACCCCAGCAACTCGTCTCTGTCGATGCCGGGTTTGCCGTCGCGACGACACGCTTCGAAGCGATCCGACAGGCTTCCGTCGGCCAGTTCCGTGACCACAATCAGACGCGACTTGACGACCTCGATCCGTTCGATACTTAACAGAAACGGATGTCGCAGTTCGCGCATGCGCTGCAGCGACTTGAGCTCTGACTCGGCGTGCTCACTATCTTGTTCGCCGTACAGAACTTTCACAGCCTTCGGCAGTCCACCGGGGCCGATGGCCTTCCACACTTCGCCGTAACCGCCGGCACCCAAGCGTTCGGTCAATTTATAGTCGGCCATTTGCAGGCCACCCAGCGAACTGAGTACTTCCGCGCTGCCGCCCGATTGATCATTCGCCAATATTTCTGTTGTACTGATAGGTTCTGTTTTCATTGCTGGTCTTCCCGGATGCTGTAACCGGCCGCTGTGGAAAGGTGCTGGCCGTGGCCGCACTTTAGGTTCGCGTGTGTGTCTGAGACTATATTTTTTTGAAGGACTCGATTCCGTCATCGCGAACGACTGGTTAACGGATGACTAACGACTGGCTTTGGTGAGGTTCTTGGTTTCGACTTCGGTAAAGAACGCCCCGGCCACACGATCGAAGTAGTCGCCCCGCATTTCGAATTCGAGATCGTTATAAGTGCAATAATGTTTGACCATCAACAACAGGTCGCGAGCATGGCAACGTCGCAAAGGGCGGTTGTTGGGCCGATAGTAAGTTGCCAGCAAATGGTCGACGGCGTCTGGATCGAAAAAGCAACCTGAGTTCTCAGCAGCGATCTGAAACAAGCAGTGAAACTCCTGCTCATCAGGATCGTTCAGTTCGATCCGATAAGGAATTCTGCGAAGAAAGGCTTCGTCAACCAAGTCGGCAGGTTTAAGGTTCGTGGAAAAAATAATCAGCTGTTCGAACGGAACCTGTAGCTTTTTTCCCGTGGGCAGAGTCAGGAAATCATGCTTGTTTTCCAGAGGCACGATCCAGCGGTTGAGTAATTCTTCTGGGGAAATTCTTTGACGTCCAAAGTCGTCGATCAGCAGACATCCGCAGTTGCTTTTGAGTTGTAACGGGGCTTCGCTGACGTTCGATACAGGATCATGACGAATTTCCAAACTGTCCAACGTGAGTTCGCCACCGACAACAACCGTCGGACGACGAATTCTGACCCAGCGCGCGTCATTGCTGGTTGAAGTGTTGGTTTGGTCGACGACATGATGATAGGCCGGATCAAACAACGTAATAATCTGGCGGCCATCAATAATGGCGTGCGGCAACCAGATTTCCTGACCGAAACAGCTTGTGATTCTGCGCGCCAACGTGGACTTTCCGTTCCCCGGAGCGCCGTATAAAAACATTCCGCTGCCGGAATTCACAGCCGGGCCAAGGATGTCCAGCAGTTCGCCCGAAATCGAAATATCGTGGAAGGCATCCGACAGTTCGCCACGCCGAATTGGTTCGTCGCCAATCGCCTGAGCCTCAACGGAAATAATATAGTCGTTGACGGGAACTGGGGCCGGGCCGACGTACGAGCATTCGGCATGAAACGTTTGAGCTCGACTGCGACCTTCATCCGATAGGCAGTAGACATAGTCGTTGAAGCTGCTGGCACCGGCGTGAGTCACCAGGCGGCGGGTGCGAATTCGTTCCAATGTGGCTTCGGCAATTTTGAATGGCAGGCACAGTTCAGACGCGACCGTTCGACCACTCGCACTGCCTTGCGACAGCAGGAATTTGCAAACCAGAGACTCCAAAAACGGTTCGCTTAATCCAAGATCATGCGTCGACCGGGGGTCAGTGGGCCAGAACCGCTCACCGCTCAACAGCAATGACAGTAACGACGAATCAGGCTGTGGAGGTGCGAGGGTTGACATGGCGACTGGGGGAATTCAATTTGGCAATACAGGAAAGACGTTCAGGCGCGGGACGTGTTCCGCTGGTCAAGGTGTCGAACAACTTGGTTCTGCAGTGAAGCGAATGATGAGTGCTAGATCCATTTTGTGACCGGTTCGCCTCGACCAAACAGGTAGCCTTGAGCGAGTACGAATCCAAGGTCGCGACAAACCGTGGCTTCTTCGATGGTTTCGATGCCTTCCGCCAACGGGACAACGCCCAGATCAGCGACCAGTTTAATCAAACCGGCGATTGTCGATCGTCGTGATTCTGAAGCGGCTGGCAGACCCTGCACCAACGCCACATCGAACTTCAAAACATCTGGCGGAACTTCGATCAGTTCCGTCAGACGTGCTTGGCCTGAGCCGAAGTCGTCGTATGCCAAACCAATCTTCAGATCCGTCAACTGTGAACGTAATTGACGCAGAAAATCGACGGACGTGACGCCCGATTCATGAACTTCCAGCATGATTTTTTGCGTCGGATGCTCCTCTCGCAGAGCCTCCAGAGACAGGAATAATTCGTCTTGATTGAGTTCCGCAGGATGCGTGTTTAGATAAAACGTCATGTTGCTGTCGAGTTGATTACTGGCTTTCATGCCTTCCACTCGGCAAATACGACTCAGGGCCGCTTCACTGGTCCGCTGGGCCGCAATTTTGAACATCTTGTCCGGCGTTTCGAGTCCCACGAATTGACTGCGAGACAGAATTTCGTAGCCGATGCGTTCTTGAGTATCCAGCCGCACGATCGGTTGAAAATAGGCCTGAACGCCAGGACGACTCATCAGAGTGTTGAATTGAACCTGAGCAATCGCGTCACCGACAGCGTCAGAAGTCATCGTGGCGGTCTGGTTGGACGCGGTTTCTTTTTGCACCGTGAACATCACACTGCCAAAGTGCAGGATATCGCCGTTCTGCAGAGGCTCCACCGTTTGCAGGCGTTTGCCATTCAGCAGACTGCCATTGGTGCTGCCGCAATCTCGCACCAGCAATTGATCTCCCGCGATCAACAATTGTGCGTGGTGTCCGGATACCGTTGCGTGGGAAATGCAGACGGAATTTTCGGGGTGTCGACCGATCGTAAACGGCTGCGAAGCGACCGTTATTCTGACCGGTTCCCCCTTTTCGTGTACATAACCGTACAGCACCCACGTATCGTCTTGCGTCGCGAGGACGTTTGATTCTGGTGCTTGAGGAGCCATGTCGACGCCGAGTACGGAATCGAAATGCGACAAAACTATTTGACTGAAATCTGTCATAATTGCGAGTTCCCGTGAGGGACAAAAGGTATTGATTGTCGTAGGTGCGTCGTTTGAAGCAAGAATCAGCTTTCGCTAGTGAGAGCCATTCGTTTGGGGTCTGTCGCGCCGCGAAGGACGACAGGTTCTTGGCTTGGGGTGTCGTCGCCTGAGTATTCGATCTTCCATGAATTTGAGGTCGACATTTTTGCTTCGTACAGGCACTTATCCGCTGCAACGAATAGGTCTTCGGGTTGAGTGCGATCGAAGTCGACATGCCTGACGGCCGCTCCCACGCTGGCCGCAACGCGAATCGTTTCGCCCTGCACCACAAACGCAATTTCTGCCAGACTGTCCAGCAGTCGTTTGACTGGTATTTTGATTTCGCCCGGAGCGCATCCGAGGCATAGCGCCACAAATTCGTCGCCGCCGAAGCGTGCAACAACGTCGTACGAACGCATGGAAATTTCGAGCTGTCGGCCGACGCGTGACAGAACTTCGTCGCCCACAACGTGGCCATAGGTGTCGTTGACGGTTTTGAAGTCGTCCAAATCGACAACGACCACCCCAATGGAGTTTTGCGTTCTCTGAGAACGATTCCATTCTTCGTGCAGCCGACGTTCATACGCCAATCGATTCATCAACCCGGTCAGCGGGTCTGACAGTGCGGCGATGAACATGCTTTCAAGTCGTTTCCAGCTCAAAAACAAGTCGCCATCCACAGACAGGCCAAACAAGCGACCTTCTTCGCAGATTGCCGCACACGCGATTTCTCCGGTGTCGAAAGCAGGTCCGTTCGGCGTTGTCGTTGCAAGGGACATCGTCAACATGGCCCCGATCGGCATTCCTTGCCATCGTGTTCGTTCGAATTTATTGGCAGACTGTAGGCGTCTGGTGATTTCGCGTGCTGGTACAATTCCAATGATCTGTCCGTCGTCCCCAGACACGATGACATAAGCATGCTTGTTTGCATACGTAATGTCTCGCAACAGAGTTTCTCGATGCACCGTTTGCGGCGCATCGACCTCTCTGGATTGTCCCGCTTTCAGGATGGCGGAGTCAGTTGAGATGTGGGTGGATTCTGGCATCAGAACAAAATCAGTTGAAGACCATCAGCTGCGATGAAAAGACTCAGCGAAGCGTCCTGGGGGCAATCGTAGACCACCCACTCCGAACCGCTTGCTCATGGAAGCTAGCTCGGGGTTCTGACTGGTGTTGTCAAAAAGAAACAAGTCCCGTCAGACCGTTCAGTGAATTGCCAAACCTTGTGGATTGCGCAGCTTGTAAGCGTTAGTTCAGCGATATCGGTTGGCGCATTGCTACCGGCTACAGCAGCCGCCAGCCTGCGATATCGCGCGAGTCCGAACTGAGAACTCAGCGAAACCGGGCCATTGATGCCGACCCATGCACCACCAATCGAACCTGTGTCTACAAACCAGCGAAAGATGCCTCGACACTGATACGTCGCTGGAGTCGCCAGACGTCGGTTTCTGTTACAACACTCAAAGACTGACGAATGCTCCCAACGTTTTGACTTCAGGACTCATCTTAAACGCCATGTCATCGGAATCACCATGCCCGCTCAACCAGCACTTTTTGTCGTGATTTTCATCGCCTGTGCGGAATGCTTAACCGCCACCGTTTTCGCTCAGGCAACGAACATCCGCCTGCAGTCTTCCATTTCGGACGTGCAGCCGATGACCGGAATTGTGCTGTGGTCGGACAACGATCAGGCGAACACCGATTCTGTGACGCTGGAGTATCGGTACTGCGGATACGACGAAGTGGTGCAGCCCGACGGAACGTACGACTTTGCAAAGATCGAAACGGTGCTGGACGAAATCTCAACACGCGGCCATCAGGCTGTTTTCAGGTTCTACTTTGTGTATGTCGGAAAACAGACGACCGTTCCCGACTCCGTGCGCAAACAGCCGGGCTATCAGGAAACGATTGGCCAGAGCGAAAAACAGACCACTCATTTTTGTGACTGGAGTCACGCTGCGTTACAGGAATTTACCCTCGAATTCTACAGCCGCTTTGCTGAACGATACAACAATGACCGACGCTTGGCTTATCTGCAAACGGGCTTTGGGTTGTGGGGCGAGTATCACATCTACGAAGGACCGCGAACGATCGGAAGAACGTTTCCGTCGAAGAAATTTCAGGCAAGATTTTTGAAGCATTTGAGCCAGCAGTTCACGAATTTGCCGTGGTCGATTAGTGTTGATGCCGCCGACTACGATTACTCACCACTGGAAGACAATCAGGATCTGTTGTCGCTGCAGTTCGGTGTGTTCGACGATTCGTTTCTGTGCAAACCTCATCCCAAGGTCAATGCCGTGAACTGGAAAACGCTGGGGTCAGACCGCTGGAAAGTTGCACCCGCTGGCGGTGAGTTCAGCTACTACAATAAACGTGACCAAAAGAACGCATTGTCCGACAGCGGTCCCAACGGCGTTCCGTTTGCAACAGCCGCGCGGCAGTTTCGTATCAGCTATATGATCGGAAACGACCAGCCGCAGTATCGATCCCTCGCCGAGATCAAAGCAGCGGCAATGGAAACCGGCTATCGTTTTCGAGTCACAGCGGCAACGCGCGACCAAGACGTTGTGCAGCTGGAAGTGACGAATGAAGGCGTCGCGCCGATTTATCGCGACGCTTGGTTTGCGGCGGGAAAATCGCGAGCCGCCACATCACTGCGAGGCCTATTGCCCGGTCAGACTGTGCAGTGTCGCATCACCGGAGTAACGGACGCGGACATGAATCACATCACCATTCAAAGTGATGCCATTCTGCCCACGCAGACAATCCAGTTCGCGGCAGACTTGCGTTGAATGGCAGCGGGTTCGGAAACCGATGTTTCAGGGTTTCGGGAAGACGCTGTTCCTGAAACCCGAACCCCATAAACCCGTAACCCTATCGTTACGCCGCGCCCAAACCCAGCATTCTGCGCCAGGCGCTGACTTGGCCCATGTGGATCATCACGTGCCCGCCTACATAGAAGTTGTGCATGGAACCGACTGTCGGAAACAGTTCTGTCATGCGACCGCCCAGTGGGTTGGGCTGCTGGAAGACGCTGTCATCTGCAGTTTGCAACGCTTGGACGACTGGACGGTATCCGGCAAAAAAGAACGTCGTGATGTCTTCCATGCGGGGATAGATTGTGCCATCGATGTCGTCCACACATGTTGCGTCTTTGGAAAAACTGGTTTCAAAACCAGCCGGGATCGCAGGCGCGTCTTGTCCCAGAGCTTCCAGAATTCTAGGAGCGTACAGGCTTAGATGACCGTACACGAAGGCTCCATGATTGGACTCCACAACCTGACCACCGGGAGCTGCAAAGCGGCCGAATTGTGCGGCGGAAACACCCTTCATTAGCTTATCTGCGTAGCCAAGGCTGAGCTGAAGTGAGTCGGCAATTGTATGGCCCATCGAACGTGACATGTGTCTGGTTTCCGGAACAGGGAAGTGTGTGGTGAGTGCTTGAACGGTCACTTTAATGGTTGGCGGTCACGACGAAAAGTCTGCCGCGCTGGCGCCGGTTGATGTTGGCCGACAATGAGTGACTATGTTCATCCATCAGCTGGCTTGTGAACGGGGCGTTTTCGGCCTTCGGCGTCGACTGCCACAAACGTGAAGTTGCCTTCAGTGACCTTAAATCGTGTTTCCGGCGTTTCGATTTCTCGCAACACGGGTTTCACCCACACTTGCAAATGCAGCGTTATGGACGTCGTGCCAATGCGTGTGATGTCGCCATAGCAGCAGACAACGTCTCCCACTTGTACCGGGTGCAGGAACTTCATGCCGTCGACCGCAATGGTCACCGTCCGCCCCTTCGCCACCTCTTTGGCAAGGATGGCTCCAGCAATGTCCATTTGAGACATAATCCAGCCCCCAAAGATGTCGCCGTTGGCGTTTGTATCGGCCGGCATGGCCATGGTTCGGAGGATGAGGTTACCGGAGGGCTGGTCGGACATGGGGGATTTGAGATTTGAGAGTTGAAATTTGAGAACACTAGACCACGAATCGGATGCGGCCGTTTGGGGGTTGGAATCTTAAGCTACGATTGAGCGTACGGGCGGCGTGCTATCGCCGTTCCGAATTTTCTTCCGGAGGCATAATCCAGATTTCGCCGTACAGCACCGGCTGGGTGGCGCGATATTGTTCGTGGCGGATCAGTTCCAGTACGGCCTGAAAGATGCCGACGATGCGGGATTGCAGATTCTCGCCTTCGAAGAAATCGCTAAACGGCACGCGTTCTTCCACCGCCAAGCGTTTGCGAATGCGATCCTGAAACACGGCGATTGGAGTTTCGTCCATCCGAATGCTGCCGCTTTTTTCGATTTCCGGCAGTTTCACGATTCTGCCAAGGGCACTCACCAGATCCCACAGTTCCACTTCGCGAATTCGATCGGTGGCTCCATCGCGTTTGGTATCGGGACGATCAACGCTCAGACGCGGATAGCGTTCCAGCCATTCCGACGCTCGACTATCCAGATTTTTGGCGGCGTCTTTGTAGCGTTTGTATTGCATCAGTTGACCGATCAGGTCACTGCTGGTTTCTTCAATCACTTCATCTTTAACGACTTCTTCTGGCTTGGGCAAGACTTCGCGGCTTTTAATTTCCAGCAAAGTACTGGCCACCACAATGAAGTCGGCGACGAGGTCCAGATCTAACAGTTCCAGAACTTCAAGATACTGCTGAAAGTCACGCGTGATCTTTGATAGCGAAACGCGGCAGATGTCCATTTCGTGGCGACGCACCAGATACAACAACAGGTCCATCGGCCCGCCGAAGTCAGTCAGTTGGACTCGGTACTCTGCCAGGTTCATCTCGTGTCTCCATAAGTGCAGGATCGGCCGCCGCAACAATTCGTATCACAGTGGTCCGCACCGTGCCCTCTCAAGAATTGTTCGGCGTTATATTCGGTCCAACATCACTGAAGTTTTCGGTTTCTGGGTAGATTCACTAAAGTTGGGGCTCTCAATGAAGACCGAATTATCACAACCGCCATTTCACAGCCGCCATTTCACACCGATTTCGGCGAAAAATCGCGGCACTGGGAACCACAATCTTCGCGACGCTGATTCGAACTTCGGAATAACATTCATGCCGCTGCTGATCGTCAACGGAATCAAGACCTTACACTTCCTGATCCGCGTCCTTTCTTTGCGAACACGATCATGACAACTCAGCCGTCCAGCAAAGAGATCCCGCGCGGAGACGCCAGCGGGTTCTTGAAATATTTGCGTTACGATGCAATTTCAGGCTTGCTGGTCTTTCTAATCGCACTGCCGCTGTGCTTGGCGATTTCCGTCAGCAGCGGATACCCACCCATCGCCGGAATATTTACGGCCATCGTGGGAGCCATCATCACCACGTTTATCAGCAACAGCGAACTCACAATCAAAGGCCCGGCCGCCGGGCTGATCATGATCGCGATTGGTTGTATGAACGAATTTGGCGGCCCAGGAAACCCCGATGCCTATCGTGCGGCATTGGCCGTGGGTGTCGCGGCGGCCGTGCTGCAGATTCTGTTTGGAGTTTTTCGAGCGGGCATTTTGGGCGAATTCTTTCCAACGGCTGCTGTCCATGGCATGCTGGCAGCCATCGGGATCATCATTCTGATTAAGCAAATTCCGTTTGCACTGGGCGTGATCGATCCCGCCACCGGACGTGCTCCGAGTGGTACGCCGCTGGCGATGTTGGGCGAAACTCCCAGCTACATTTCGCACGCGAATCCGGCCATTGCAATGATTGGTTTCGTCAGCCTGCTGATCATGTTTGTCTGGCCAGTCATCAGAGCCAAACTGGGACCACTGAATTTCCTGCCGAGCCCAATGGTCGTACTGCTGGTTGCTGTGCCGATGGGCATGGGTTTTGATCTGCTACACAGCAGCACTTACGATTTCGACGGCACCCCTCACAGTTTGGGCGAACAATATCTGGTGGATATGCCGGATCGTGTCTTCGGGATGTTCGACGACATCACGTTTCCAGATTTCTCGGCGCTGGCCAAACCTATTGCGTGGAAATGGGTGACGATGTTTTTTCTGATCGGCAGCTTGGAATCTTTGTTGAGTTCCAAGGCGATCGACTTACTGGACCCGTGGAAACGAAAGACCAATATGAATCGCGATATGATCGCGGTGGGGGTGGGAAACCTTGTGGCTGCTTGCATCGGCGGCCTGCCGATGATTTCGGAAATTGTGCGATCGAAGTCCAATATCGACAACGGGGCACGCACACGATTTGCAGACCTTTGGCACGGTGTCTTTTTGTTACTGTGCGTGGCACTGATTCCCACCGTCCTGCACAGAATTCCGCTCGCCGCACTGGCTGCGATGCTGGTCTATACCGGCTATCGATTGACTCATCCCGCAGAATTTCGGCACGTGTATCGCATCGGTAAAGAACAGCTGGCCATCTTTTTGACAACGCTGCTGGTGGTGCTGGTGGAAGATCTGTTGCTGGGAGTCGCCGCTGGCATTCTGCTGAAGTTGTTGATCCACATTTTTAACGGAGCGTCGCTGAAGTCTTTGTTCAAACCCGACATCGAAGTTCAGGAAGTCGATGGCAGCACCAGTGTGATTGTCGCTCACGAATCTGCGATCTTTAGTAACTGGATTCCATTCAAAAGGCAGATCGAAGAGATCGGGCTGGTGCAGCGACGCAATTTAATCGTGGATCTGTCGGACACCAAGCTGGTTGACCATAGTGTGATGGAAAAGCTGGCTGAGATGGAACGGGACTTCGAACGGGAAGGCCTGACATTCGAAGTCCGAGGACTCGATGCACTGCGGCCTCTGGCCGATAACCCGCTCGCGGCCAGAAAACGCGGCTAGTCACAATGGGACGGCGGGCAGTCGATGCCGATGCTCAAGAGGCAACACCGACGGACCATTGATCGAATACTAATTCAGCGATCCAACGGGATCCCAGAACGCGACGTTGGAGGAATCGGGAACAATATATAGCTCAACCCGCCGATTGCGTTGTCGTGAGGTTTCGTCGGTTCCGTTTTCTAACGGCTGAAATTTGCTGTAGCCCATGGCTGCCATACGTTCTGGAGCGACACCCAGTTGCTGCAGCGCTACGATGACTTGATCCGCCCGGTCTGTCGACAGATGCCAGTTGGTTGGATGTTGTCGAGCCGTAGGGCCGTTGGCGATGGGCTGATCATCGGTGTGTCCCACGATCAACACTCGCTGCCCAGCAGCGCCGCCGGAATTCACCTGATTGGCGAATTCTTTGATCACCGGCATCGCTTCCGCTCGAAGTTCTGCACTGCCAAGGTCGAAGTGGATGGCTTCCGGAAACCGATTCAATCCTGTCAGTTCGTCCCGCTGGAATCCCGGGACGGTACCACCCGGAGCCGCCGCCGTGATCAGCGGATCGGAGGATGTGTCCAGCAATCGGCCAGCGTATCGACTTTTCAGTTCACCACGTTCGGCCAGCAGGTTGTCGATCCGCGTGTTGGCGGTGCCGAGTTGCGTTTGCGTCTGAGCCAGTTGTTCGGACAAAAACTGATTCTGTTGCTGCGTGCCCATTAGGTTTTGGTGCATCGCGGCTTGAGCCGTGCTGAGTTCGGAAGACTCCGCGAACAATTCCTGAGAACGCAACTGACTGGCCGAAAGTTGCTCATTCAACGGATTCCGGCGCAATGCACAGCCGCTGAAAACGCTCAGCAAAAGCGAACATGCGGCGAGTGTAGAAACGTATTTTCGATATGGCATAGCAGACTGCTTTTGCAGAACTGTTGGAAACGACTCGCGGCATCCCATCAAGGATGGAACATGCAACGACGAAGGGAGGTGTTTTTTACGAAGTCGGATTTCCTGAGGCCACATGCCTTTAGCCGAATTATGAACGTTGGCGCGTGAATCCCCACAGCCGCCGCCAACAGTTGCCCCGAACACAGCAATTCCTGCCGATCAGGGGGGCCACCACAGCGGAATCGGCAAACCATTCGGTCGCGTTGATCGGCAAATTGTGCCACAGCCATCGACCCGGCTATCCGAAACCAAAAATTGTGTGTCGATATCATCGCTCTTGATGCAATCAACGGCTTCCGGTTATACCGCCGCCATGACTCGAACACCAAAATTCCTGGCCGGCAGTGTTTTGTCGCCCATGGCTGCTTCAACTCTGATTTGCCGCCGTTTTACACCCCAGATTGCCCCAGCTTCCAGTAAGCCCGGCGGGGGCGGCACGATGTTCCGTTCGTTGATCTTTGCCGCGACGTTCGTGATCGCTGCCAGCCATGCGCTGGCGGTTCCTCAGGCGAAGCCGCTGACCGCGAATCCGCCGGAAGGTCAGGCCGACAGTCTGCAATCTGACAGTCTGCAATCGTTTCGCACCGAGCAGTCGAAACTGGGAACGGACCTGTTCCCGACCACGCAGCCGCAATTTCATCCGTTTCAGTGGCGGCAACCATCACCGATCACCGGTGACAGCGGCGCAGTGCAACTAACCAAGCCGTCGGTGCTGAATCAGCAGACGGCAGAATCGTCCGCGTCGGGCATTCAACTTGTCACGTTTCAGGCAGACAGTACTTCGCCTAACAATCCAGTGGTCACGGAAAAAACTGTCGCACCTGCGGCCACAGCAGAAGCTCCGGAAGATGCTGACACGGCAAAAGCGGCTTCCGCAGTCACCGTGGAAGCTCAGATCAAGAAAGTCGAACAGTCGACTGTGACCGACGATGTGAAAGCCATTGCCAACAAGCACAACCAGCAGGCGGTGGAGTTTTTGCGTTTGGCGGACGAGGCGAATCAAAGGGCTGTCCGGTTGAAGGAAGAGATCGACGCCGGGCCAGCGTTGATTGCCGATCTGCGCAAACGTTTGAGTGAACCGACTGAAAAGGTAGAAGTCGTGTTGGCAGCGGACGCCCCATTGGCGGAGCTGGATGCCTCGCGCGCGGCCGACGAAAGTCGCCTGTTGGAAGCGAACAAAGCCGTCGAAACATGGGAAACCAAAGCCAAGGTGCGGGCAGAACGTAAGCCGCAGATGCCGTCGATCATTGAGAAAGCCACCAAGCAGTTGGCGGAATCTCGAGACGCAAAAGTCGTCACGGAGGCCGTGGATCCATTGATTGAAGAAGCTCGACGAACAGAACATACGGCACTGACGACGTTGTTGCAGAGTCAGTTGCAACTGAATCAGGTGGAACGCACACGCTACGACGCGCTGAATGAATTGTTTCCGCTGCAACGTGACCTCGCAGTCCGCTCTCGAAATCAACTCGAGAAGCGCAGCGAATTCTGGAAGACCGCGATTCTGGAAGCCGGAAAACGCGAATCCGCTCGACAAGCAGCGGAAGCTCAACGCGCACTGCAGGATGCACACCCCGCACTAAAAGAACTGGCTGAAAAGAACGCCGATCTGACACAGCAACGTGCAGTGCTTCAGAAATGCTTGGCAACCACGCGCTCTGATCTGGACGAAATTCGAAAACTGTCCACTGATCTTCAGGCACAGTTTCAGGAAGCACAGAATAAAGAATCGATCGTGGGGCTGACCACCGCCATCGGTCTGCTGTTGCGAAATCAGCGCACCCATCTTCCTGATGAAGTCAGCTTTCGGCAGCGTCGACGCGAAGCGGAACTGAATATGACTCGCCTGCAGGTCGAGCAAATGCCGTTGGATGACGAACGAAAAAAGTTCGTCGATCAAGCGGACGAGGCAGAACAGCTGGTGGCAGCGATCGACTCGTCTCTTGTCCGTGACACTGACGAAATTCAGAAAATGGCACTCGGGCTGCTCACCGACCGACAAAAGTATCTCGACGACATTTTAAAAGACTACGCCACCTGTATCAATGATCTCGCGGAACTCGACATTCGTTGTCGAGCACTGATTGACACGACGATCGAATACCGCAATTACATCGACGCGCGAGTGTTGTGGGTGCGCAGTGCGGCCGCCGTCGGACTCGACACACCCGTAAAAGCCGTCGCCGGCGCGAAAAGCATATCGATGGGATTCAATGGCGGCGAAATCGTCGGCTTAGTCGCACACGAAGTGACGCGATCACCCGTGACAACGGCGCTGATTTTGGCGATGGTTCTGTTGTCGTTGGGACTGCAGTCCAGTCTGCGAAATTGGATTAGCCTGACAGGCTCAAGTGGATTCTCGCGTACCGGGCCGGGGATGGCGGCGTCGGTGTTGGCCATGACACTGACTGTGATCATTGCGTCGGTGTGGCCCGCGATCATCTGGGTGATTGGAAAACGTTTATCACAGCTGGCGCCCAGCGATTTCCTGATCGCCAGTGGTTTGGCTTTGCGAACCACTGCGTTTGTGTTTTGGACGGTGGAAGTGTTTCGGCAGATGTGCCGCAAGAATGGAATTGCACAGCTGCATTTGTTGTGGCCGGTTGAGACGGTGCAAGCCTTGCACGTTCGTCTGGTGACTTTATTGGCCACTGGCCTGCCGTTTGTGTTCGCCGTGAAGTTTACGGAACACTGGAACGATGGCGCTTGGACAGATTCGCTGGGGCGATTGTGTTTTGTGGCGGGCATGATTGTGCTGTCTCTGAATCTGCGGCGTATCGTGCGCCCCTACGGCCAGACGCTGCGTTCCGTGCTTTCACAACATGCGACAGGTTGGGCGTATCGAACGCGTTACGTTTGGTCGTCGCTGATCGTCCTGACACCTCTGATGCTGGCCGGGTTGACGCTGTCGGGATTTCAGTACACCGCACAGCAGTTGTTGGTTCGGGCGGAAGCCACGGCGGGGTTGTTTATTCTGCTGGTTGTGGCGTTCACGCTGTCGATGCGATGGATGCAGGCCGCCCATCGGCGGATGTCGTTGGCTCACGCGCGAGAGCAACGGACGGCGGCTGTTGCCGCAGCGACTGCGGGAGAACGAGCGAATGAAGTGCCCGCGACAGTGGAACAGGCACGATTGGATTTCAATCGCATCAGCGAACAGATGTTGAGACTGACGCGGATCGCCGCCTGTGTGTTGTTTCTGTTCGGATCGTGGTGCGTGTGGGCAGAAGTTGTGCCAGCGTTGCAAGTGTTCGACCGTGTGGAATTGTGGAGTACCGTTTCTGAAGTCGCGGAAGATGTCGAAATTGCGGCCGGCGTGACCAAGACCATCATGGTCAGCAGGCCAATGCCGGTCACGCTGGGCAACGTGCTGCTAGCCATTGGGTTGTTCTGCCTGTTTCTTGTTGCCAGCCGAAATCTGCCGGGACTGTTGCATCTGACAATTCTGCAACATTTGCCCATGGACGATGGAGGCCGCCATGCCGTGACAACTTTATGTCGTTATGCGTTGTTCTCCACGGGCATGATGTTGTCTGCCAAAATGATCGGGATTGGCTGGTCCAGCGTCCAGTGGTTGCTGGCTGCATTGACCGTCGGCTTGGGCTTTGGACTGCAAGAAATCTTCGCGAATTTCGTTTCGGGGCTGATCATTTTGTTCGAACGGCCCGTCAGAATTGGCGACGTCGTCACCATCGACAATGTGAGCGGAAAGGTATCAAGGATTCAGATTCGAGCGACCACGATTACTGACTTCGACCGCAAAGAGTACATCGTTCCGAACAAAGAATTTGTCACGGGGCGCGTGCTGAACTGGACACTGTCTGACAAAACCAATCGCATTGTGATCAATGTCGGTGTGGGTTACGGTCAAGACACAGTATTGGCTCGCGCTTTGCTGGTGAAGGTCGCCAAAGACAATTCCGTCGTACTGAATGATCCAGAACCGATCGCGACCTTCGAAGGGTTCGGAGACAGTTGTCTGACACTTTTGTTACGCTGCTTCATACCGAGCCTCGACGATCGACTGCAAGTGATCACGGAACTGCACGAAGCCATCGATCGCGAATTTCGAGCTCAAGGATTAGAAATCGCGTTCCCGCAACGCGACATCCATATCCGAACCATGGCGGCGATTCCCGCCGTGTCAGCGGCTGTCGAGCAACCGCAGATCGCTGATGTGGAGCGAAAAGCGGCTTAACGAAATCTGAAATCTGAAATGGCGCGGTGTGGCACGAGCGTTGCTGTGTAGGAAACTGGCATCGAAGTGTGCGGAAGGTCGCCAGCGTCTGAGCAGTGGTTGCTCAGATTGAGTGGCTTTTGCTCAACGTGACATACGATGTTTGCTGTTCTTGGTCTCCTACCGACGAAATGCCCGATGACGAAATATGAAATCCAAGTGGATGGCCTAGAAGATTTGCCTGAACTGCCCGGCAGTTGGGAGGCGGCGGATTACGTCGCCATCCTGACAGAGCTCGATGTTGAAAACATCGCCGGCATGAAGCCGAGCGAACTGCGGGACATGTGCCTGATGTCGCTGCAAGATCTGGATCCGCCGGAAGCTGCCGAAGTGTTGTTGAAGTACAAATTCGGTGCGGAGCTAACGGCCGGGCAGATTCGAAATTACGGCATCGAAAGCCAGCATGAGCGATTGTGGGAACAGTCTGCTGATCTGGAACAGCACCATAAGATGTTCGAAGTGGCCAGCCTGTTGAATTCGGTCAATGAGATGGAGTTTCCCACTCCCGAAGCACTGCGGGTGTCGTTTATCGTGACGGCGACCAATCCCGCGACGCTGGACATCTTCGAAGATTCGATGGACCGCGGTCTGCTGGTCAGCATGTTGTCTGCGGGCATGGATGATTCGGCGGTTTTGAATCGGATGTTTGGTGCCGAGATCGAGGCCGGGAAAATTGCGGAACCAGATTCCATCATCTGGATTGTTCAGGTGGAAACCCCCAACAAATCGTCCCGTCGAATTCAGATCACCAGTTCGACCTACTGGCTAGACGACATTCGCGAAACCGACGCGTTCGAATGGGACGCGACACCGATGACAGATTGAAGCCTGCCCTTGCACCAGCTGCCATTAGGTCGGTGCGGCACGAGCCGCTTTGACGCGAGAAGCTCACACAGCCCTTCAGGCGGGGCAAGCTGAGACATTCTTGCTGTTTCACCCGTCGTCGCAGAGTAGGTTTTCCGGTCTGGTCTGCGACCACGGGTGAAACGATGGACCGTGCATGCCTCCCCGCACGAACGCCCTATTGCTTGGCTGAGCGAACCAAGTCGTGGACAGATTGGAGCTTCGTGATAATCGCGCCTCCAAAGACTTCGGGCACCAGATCGGTCAGCCCCATCGCGCGATTCATCTCGTTGAGTACAACTCCTAGGCTTGCATATCGTTTGACCATGTACGGTAGAGTGGCTTCGATAGGGTCGCAGCTTTCTGCGACCTTCATGTGCATGGCGGTATCTAGCACGCTGACCATATCCAGATAGGTGGCGAATGTTTCCGCGAAGTCTTCCCACGGATGCATGGTGGCATAGGCGCTGACGAACGCGGTCTGCCAGTCGGGCAGCGGTCCGTCTTTGTAGTACCGTTTTTGAGCATCCGAGTAGCTCGGGGATTCATGATCGCCGAACACGTCTTTGAACTCTGGCTCGCACACATCTTCCACCAACATCTGCCAATAGTAGTGTGCGATTTCGTGCCGAAAGTGGCCAATCACGGTGCGGTGAGCTTCCTGAAACAGGACTCGAGCCTTTTCGCGTTCGACGGTGTCCGCTTCTCGAACGTTGATCGTGATTCGTCCTTGAGCGTGCCCCGTGTAGACCCGTTCTTCTTTGCCCATCGACCACCACCAACGTGGCTTTGTTGTCGTATCCGCCTTAAAGTCGAACGTCAGAGCCGGATCAATTCCATCCTCGGCTCGACCATACGGCAGCCCCAGCAAGTCCAGCGTATACAACAGACGACGCTTGGCGACTTCTAAGCGTCGCCACATTTCTCGATTCCCCGGCACGGTCAGGTCCGGAACCGTATCGTTGTACCGACAATAATTGCAGAATTCTGGGGGCGATTCCGGATCCGATTCCTCAACAACACAACAACGATTGCACACCGACTCCACGGCAAAGTTGTGGCACTTCGCCAGCAGCGCGTGGCAATCCGTATGTCCGCAGCGATATCGACCTTCGGTTTCTTCAGGCAACAAGGTGGTCAGGTTGTGACACGCTGGACACCAGCCGAGACCCCGCGAACAGGACAGACACTGGGTGTTTTCGAAGAACGCCGAATTGCCGCACTGGCACGCGAATGATCTCATGGTAATTTCGTCTCGCCGAATGAATGCACGACACCGCTGGGAATCCATGCATAGTGGATTCCCAGTCGATGATCAACCGCTTCTATGCTGGTGACACTTTGCGTCGCAGATCAAGCGTCAATGGAAACGAAGGGTTGGTTTCGACAGGCGGAATTTCCACCACGCCAGGCGTATGCCCCATCTGGAAGAACCTCGCCACTCGCCGCGACTCCGCTTCATAGGCATTGATCGGAAAGCTGGTCGAATTCTGGCCGCTAGGATTCGCCACATGATACTGGCAACCACCAATCGATCTCTGCGACCATTCGTCGAGAATATCAAACGTCAACGGCGCGTGGACCGGAACTGTGGGATGCAGACAACTCGGCGGACACCATGCTCGATACCGCACCGCTCCGACGAATTCGCCCTGAACCCGCGTGGGATGCAATGGCACACGACGACCGTTGCAGGTTACGACGTGCCGATCCGCCGTCATGCCGCTCATCTTCACTTCCAGCCGTTCGACGGACGAATCCACGAAGCGCACTGTGCCTCCGCCGCCCGGTTCTTCACCCAGCACGTACCACGGTTCTATCGCGGTTCGCAGTTCCAAATGCACGTCCTGCTGACTCAACTCACCGATCTTCGGAAAGCGGAACTCAAACTGCGGTGCGAACCACCGACGGTCAAAGTTCAGTCCGGCGCGGTTCAGATCGTCAATGACATCGCCGAAATCCGCCCACACAAAATAGGGCAGCAGATAGCGATCATGCAGGGACGTGCCCCAGTGTGTGAGTCGATCGTCGAAGGGCTTGTCCCAGAATTTCGCCACGAGTGCTCGAATCAACAGCTGCTGAGTCAGGCTCATCTGAGCATGCGGCGGCATTTCGAACCCACGCAGTTCCAACAGACCCAGTCGTCCGGTGCTGCTATCGGGGGAATACAGTTTGTCGATGCAGAATTCGGCCC